>JAFEFM010000420.1 GCA_018240585.1 Pseudomonadota bacterium | reverse complement strand
ACCTGCTGGTGATCAACGAGGATCGCGTGCGCCCCGGTCGCGGCTTCGACACCCATGGCCACCGCGACATGGAGATCTTCTCCTACGTCCTCGACGGCGCGCTCGAGCACAAGGATTCGATGGGTACCGGCTCGGTGATCCGTCCGGGCGACGTGCAGATGATGAGTGCCGGCACCGGCGTGCGTCACAGCGAATACAACGCCTCGCGCAACGATCTGGTGCACTTCCTGCAGATCTGGATCGTGCCCGATCGCAAGGGCGTCGCGCCGCGTTACCAGCAGCAGCACTTCGCGCCCGAAGACAAGCGCGGCCGGCTGCAACTGATCATCTCGCCCGATGGCGCCGACGGCTCGCTGTCGGTGTATCAGGACACCCGTGTGTATGCCGGGCTGTTCGATGGCGACGAAGTCCAGCGCTTCGAGATGACGGCCAACCGTTTCGCCTATGTCCACGTCGCACGCGGTTCCCTCGACGTCGGCGGGCAGCGCCTCGTCGCCGGCGACGCGCTCAAGCTGCGCAATCCGCGCACCATCGACTTCGCCAACGGCGATCGGGCCGAAGTGCTGCTGTTCGACCTGCGGCCCAACGAGACGCCGCATTACTGATCCACGCCGCGCCCGGCGGGGCGCATCAGTCCAGATCGGCGCCCGCCCGCTCCTTGGCGAAGGAGATCGCCAGCAGCGAAATCAGGCCGCAGACGATGATGAAGATGCCCACCGGCACGTAGCTGGCATAGGCCGCGAGCAGGGCGGTGGCGATCAGCGGCGCAGGGCCGCCGACCAGCGCCGCACCGATCTGGTAGCCGAGCGAAGCACCGGTGTAGCGCACGTCGGCGGTGTAGCTCTCGGCGAAGAAGGTGCCCAGCACCGCGCCGTACATGGACCAGATGACGCCGAAACCGACGACGGTGGCGAGGGTCAGCAGCAGCGGATCCTTCTGGTTCACCATCCACAGGAAGGGGAGGATGTAGATCATCACCAGCACGGTGCCGATGGCGAACAGCTTCTTGCGGCCGATGCGGTCCGACAGCGCGCCCATGAACAGCATGACCGGGATCGCCACCAGGGCGGCGACCAGGACCGAATTGAGCGCCTGCGCCCGCGTGTAGCCGAGCGACACCGCGTAGGACACGGTGAATGTCGCGAACAGGAAGAAGGTGGAGGTCTCGATGAACTTGGCACCGATGGTGACCAGCACTGCCCTGCCGTGCTTGCTCAGCGTCTCGGCGATCGGCAGCTTGGCGGTGTGGCCGTCGGCGCGCACCTTCTGGAACGACGGCGTCTCATCGACTGCCTTGCGCACCCACAGGCCGAACAGCACCAGCAGGATCGACAGCAGGAACGGAATGCGCCAGCCCCACGACAGGAACTGCTCCTCGGTCAGGATGGCGTTCATGCCGGCCACGGTGAAGTTGCCCAGCGCGAGGCCGATCAGCGCCCCCACCTGCGGCACGGCACCGTAGAAGCCCCGCTTGGCCTTGGGCGCGTATTCCACCGCCAGCAGCAGGCCGCCGCCCCATTCGCCGCCCAGCGCCAGGCCCTGGATCAGCCGCAGCAGGGTGAGGAGGACGCCCGCCCACACGCCGATGGCGGCGTGATCGGGCAGCAGGCCCATCCCCGCGGTGGAAGCGCCCATCAGAGACAGCGTCATCACCAGCGTCTTCTTGCGCCCGATCCTGTCGCCGATGTGGCTGAACAGGATGCCGCCCAGCGGCCGCACGACGAAGGCGAGCGCAAACGAGGCCAGGGACAGCAGCGTTTCGGTGGTCCTGTCTGCCGACGGGAAGAACAGGCGGCCGAAGATGATGCTGGCCATGGTGCCGTACAGGAAGTAGTCGTACCACTCCACCGCACTGCCGATGGCGCTGCCCGCCAGCGCGCGCATGCGGGTGCGCTGGCCGATGTCTTCGGCCGACGTGATCGGCAGGGCGCTGGCGCCCGCGGAGGCTTGATTCATTGGTTTTCCTCGAGTGTCGGGTGCGGCGGGAAATCGCCGGCGGTTGAATCGCCAGAGCCTGCGCGACCCAATTCTGTTTTATCGATATTCTAAACAAATCTCGACAAAGCCGGGGGCGACATTGACACCCGGCGCAAGGGCTTCTACGGTCAAAGCACGACCGTGTGGCATGCCTTGCGGATGGCAGATCCCGTCTCCACGCATGGCTGGCGTTTCGATCCCGACAGAGAAGGAGACGTGCCATGAAGAAGTGGCCTACCCCGACGGCACTGGCAACGTTGATGCTGCTGGCGCTGTTCGCCACGACGCCGGTTGCCGCCGACGAAACCTGCAACTCGCCCTACCTGAGCACCCTGATCAAGGGCCAGGAAGATTTTGTCCATGTATGGACGCTGGGCGTGAAGGGCATGGGCGACGAATCCGACAAGCTGGTGACCGTCGACGTGAATCCAAAGTCGAAGGACTACGGCAAGGTGGTGCACACGCTGAGCGTAGGCGGGCGTGGCGAAGCGCACCACGGCGGCTTCACCGACGACCGCCGCTACCTGTGGGCGGGCCGGCTGGACGACAACAAGATCTTCGTCTTCGACATCGGCAGCGATCCTGGCAAGCCAAAGCTGGTGCGCACGATCACCGACTTCGCCGACAAGACCGGCTTCGTCGGCCCCCACACCTTCTACGCCCTGCCCGGCCGCATGCTGGTGCAGGGGCTGTCGAACACGCAGGACCACGGCGGACGCACCGGCATCGCGGTGTACAACAACAAGGGTGAATTCGTCGCCAAGTACGACATGCCCACCGGCGCGCACAACGGCGTGGCGGCGGATGGCTATGGCTACGATATCGGCATCAACCCGCAGAAGAACGCGCTGCTCACCTCCAGCTTCACCGGCTGGAACAACTACATGATGGATTTCGGCAAGCTGGTGCAGGATGGCGAGGCGATGAAGCGCTTCGGCAACACCATGGTGATGTGGAACCTGAAGGCGATGAAGCCGGAGAAGGTGATGAGCGTACCCGGCTCGCCGCTGGAGGTCAGATGGTCGCTGAAGGCCGGCGACAACTGGGCCATCACCGCCACCGCGCTGACCTCCAAACTGGTGCTGGTGAAGCAGGACGCCGCCGGGCAATGGCAGGCGAAGGCGGTGGCCGATGTGGGTGACCCGTCGAAGATCCCGCTGCCGGTGGACATTTCCATCACCGCCGACGCGAAGGGCCTGTGGGTGAACACCTTCATGGACGGCAAGGCGCGCTACTTCGACCTCACCAACCCGGAAGCGCCGGTGCAGACCTACGAGAAGGTCATCGGCAGGCAGGTGAACATGGTGAGCCAGAGCTGGGACGGCAAGCGGGTGTATTTCACCAGCAGCCTGCTGGCCAACTGGGACAAGCGCGGCGCCGACGACGAACAGTTCCTGAAGCTGTATCACTGGGACGGCAAGGCGCTGACCGAGGAGTTCGCGATCGATTTCTACAAGCTGAACCTCGGCCGCGCGCACCACATGAAATTCTCGGCCAGGACGGACAAGCGTGCGTCGGTCGAGGACGCGCCGCGGGTCGCGTCGATGCGGCAGTGAGCAAAGAGCACAGCGCGACCGGGGGGCAATCGGGTGGCCGGAACGCTCAGGTTACGCGCATGAACGGGGCACCATGGCGCACGCCGCGTGCGCTGCTGCTGGCGGCGTGCGCGCTGTCGTTCGCCCCGTTCGGCCATGGTGCGGCCTCGCCCGAACTGGCGCCGAAAGCGCCGGTGCAGGATTTCGTCGCACCGCCGCCGGGCAGCTATGCCCTGCCGCCGATCCAGCGCGTGCCCGAAGGCTTGGTGCTGGACATTGACGGCAGGCGCCAGGCCTTCTCGCGCTTCACCACCGGGCGCGTGACGCTGCTGTCCTTCATGTACACGTATTGCGTCGATCCGGTCGGTTGCCCGCTGGCCTTCGAGACGATGACGACGCTGCGCCGACGTCTGCTCGAGAACCCCGAGCGCGCGCGCCGGGTGCGGCTGGTGAGCCTGTCCTTCGACCCGACCAACGACGACCCGGCGGCGATGAGGCGCTACGCCGGCGCCCTGGCCGATCCGGCCAGCCCGCTGCGCTGGCACTTCCTGACGACGCGTTCCGTGACGGAACTGAAGCCCCTCCTCGACGATCTCGGCCAGGACGTGGCGGTGGAACTCGACGCGCACGGGCGCCCCACGCGCGTGCTGAACCACACGCTGAAGCTGTTCCTGATCGACGCGCGCGGCCGCGTGCGCGAGATCTACACCAGCGCATTCCTGCTGCCCGAGGTGATGCTCAATGACATCGAGACGCTGCTGCTGGAGACGGTCGATCGCTGAGCTGGGCCTGCTAGGCGCCCTGCTGTGCTGCGCTGCCGCGGCGGCGCAAACACCGCGCGCGGCGCAAGCGGTGTCGATCCCCGTGCCGCTCGGCCTGCCGCCTCTGCCCTACCCTGCGCACAATCCGCCCACCGCAGCGAAGATCGAACTCGGCCGCAAGCTGTTCTTCGACCGCCGGCTGTCCTTCAACGGCACGATGTCGTGCGCGATGTGCCACGTGCCCGCGCAGGGCTTCACGTCGAACGCGCTGCGCACCCCGGTGGGCAACGAAGGCGCCAGCGTGCGCCGCAACGCCCCCACGCTACTCAATGTCGCCTACCATCCGCGCCTGTTCCACGACGGCCGCGACGGGGCGCTCGAAACCCAGGTGTGGGGCCCGCTGCTGGCACCCGACGAGATGGCCAACCCGTCCATCGGCTACGTGCTGGATCGCCTGCGTGGCCTGCCCGACTATGCCGGCCGCTTCGAGGTCGCCTTCGCCGGACGCGGTGCCAGCGCGGACACTGTCGGCGAGTCCTTGGCCAGCTTCGAGCGCACGCTGCTGTCGGGCGATTCCCGCTTCGACCGTTACCGCTACGCCGGCGACCCCGATGCGCTGAACGCCGCAGAGAAACTGGGTTACGCCGTGTTCACCGGCAAGGGCCGCTGCTCCGCCTGCCACCTGATCGGCGAGCGCAGCGCGCTGTTTTCCGACTTCCGCTATCACGACACCGGGCTTGGCTGGCTGCGCAGCCAGGCGCCGCCACAGGTCGAAGTCGAGCTTGCGCCCGGCGTCAGCGCGCCAATGAATGCCGCGACCCTGCGAAGCATCGGCGCACCGCCGCGCAGCGACCTGGGTCGCTTCGAGATCACCCGAGACCCGGCCGACCGCTGGGCCTACAAGACGCCCATGCTGCGCGACGTCGCCCGCACCGCGCCCTACATGCACGACGGCTCGCTGCCCACGCTCGAGGCGGTGGTCGAGTTCTATGACCGCGGCGGCGGCGGCGCGCCGGAACAGAGTCCGCTGATCGCCCCGCTCGGCCTGAGCGCGGCAGAAAGGGCGGCGCTGGTCGCCTTTCTGAGAGCGCTCGACGGCCGCAACCCGTCGGGCGACCGATCATCGGCGCCGTGATCGGGAGCCGCCATCTCCGGGCCGACGCCCGCGCGGCAACGCTTCGCAACAGTTCCAGCCCGCTGCGGGCAGCGCCCCCATGTACCCTTCCACCCCGTCAGCGTCGCGGCTCCGGGCTTGCCCGGGCAGGGCGCATCGAATCAACTCAAGGCGGAAGACTCATGCGCAGCAAGATCCTGTTGGCGGCCTTCATCGCGGCGTGCGGCCTCGCCGCATCTCCGGCGTGGGCCGAGCGGTCCACCTGCATCGGCTATGTGGACGAATACGATGTCGATGACCTGGTCGTGCCCCCAGGCGAACGATGCGTGCTGGACGGCACCGAGGTGCGCGGCAACGTGCGCGTCGAGGAGGGCGCAGCGCTGGAAGTTCGCGGCGCGCACATCGCCGGCAATCTGCAGGCGAACGGCGCCGAACGTTTGGAACTCACCGCCGACTCGACGGTACGCGGCAACGTGCAGGTGCGCCGCACGCGCGAGGTCAGGCTGACCGAGTCGCGCATCGGCGGCAACCTGCAGCTCGACGGCAACCGCGGCGAGATGCGTGTCGGTCGCAATGCAATCGCCGGCAACCTGCAGGCGGTCGGCAACCGCGGCCCGCTCTCGATCGGTCAGAACCGCATCGGCGGCAATCTTCAATGTGAAGGGAACCGCCCGGCGCCGGACGCTCACCGCAACAGGGTCCGGGGCCAGACGGCCGGCCAGTGCGACGACTTCGAAGGCTGACAGCCGCGCCCAAGGGCGCTGGCGATATCAGTCGTCGGTGAAGTTGTTGAAGATCACCTGAAGGGTCTCGGTGAACTTGGCGAGCTGCGCCTCGGTGAGGCCCTGATAGCCCTTGGCGAAGACTTTGCGCGTCGCCTGCTGGATGCGGTCGGCGAGTTCCTCGCCACTGGGCGTGATGGACACGTCGGTGATGCGCGCGTCCTCGGCGTTGGTACGGGTCTCGACCAGGCCTTCGTCGCGCATGCGCTGGATGATGCGGGTCAGCGTAGACAGCTTGATGACGGAATGGGTCGACAGCTCCGACACGCTCACCGTGCCGTGCAGGCGCAGCATCATCAGTACGCGCCGGGTCGGGATGTCGGTACCCAGCTTCTTCAGCACCCGCTCCATCTCGAGCGCATAGATGGCATGTACCCGCGCGAGCCAGTAGAAGGGGAAATCCTCGTAGCGGAAGGATTCGTTGTCGGGCAGGAAGCGGTTGGATTTTCTCGTCGTCATGGTGGTGTCGGTCGGTGGCGCGCCTGGTTGCCGCGAAGCTGCAGAGCCTGCGGAATCATTTCAACGTGGAAGTATATCCCTACGCTCCCGCCGGCGAGCACCGCGCCCCAGCCGCAGGCACTTGTGCGCCTCAGCGCGATGCTGCGCGGGGGCCGGTGCGCTGCACCAGGAGCCACGCCACCAGCGCCACCGTGACACTCCAGAACGCCATGCCCTTGATCAGCGGCGCCGCCGTACCGTCCATGTTCGCCCCCATCCAACTGCCGGCACCGAACGCCACCAACATCATCAGGAAGCCGGCCAGGGCCGAAGCGGCTCCGGCAGCGCCGGGAAAGGGCCCGATCGCCCCGCTCTGCCCGCAGGGCTGGTGGATGCCGTGGCCCAGCATGTAGATCCAGGCCGGCGCAATCACCGCCCACGGGCTATTCACCCCGGCCAGCAGCAGCGCAGCCATCAGCCCGCCGCCGCACAGGGACAGCAGCCCGCCCACGCGCACCGCGCCCTTCACGCCGATGCGCAGCAACATGCGCCGGCACAGCATGGTGCCGATGATGTAGAAGGCCGACAGCGACAGAAGCACCATGCCGTAAGTGGTCGACGAAAAACCGAACAGTTTGATGAAGACGAATGAGGACGAAGCCAGAAAGCTGAACAGGCCGCCGAACGAAGCGGAGGACAGCAACGTGAAGGCCCAGAAGGTGCCGTTGCCCAGGATGTGGCCGGCAGTGCCTGCCAGCACCGCCGGCCGCAGCGCTTCGGGATGCCGCTCCTGCAGGGTCTCGTCGAAATGGCGCGCGATCACGAACAGCGTGGCCGCCCCGAACAGCACCAGCGACATCAGCGCGGCGCGCCAGCCGAACAACTCGGCGACCAGGCCGCCCAGCGGCGGGCTCAGGCAGGCGGCGACGCCCAGCCCCGACAGGCCCTTGCTCATCGCACGCGCGCCCTGCTCCGGCGCATAGAGGTCGCGCACGATGGCGCGCGCGCACACGGTGCCCGCGCCCATGCAGGCGCCCTGCACCGTGCGCCACACCACCAGTGCCTCGATCGACGCGGCCAGCGCGCTGCCGATCGCCGCCAGGGTGTAGCCGGCCACCCCGACCAGCAGCACCTTGCGCCGCCCCACCAGATCCGACACCGGCCCCCACACCAGTTGCGACAGGCCGAAGGCGAGCAACAGCGCGGTGAGCGTCAGTTGCGCATGCGCCGGCACCGTGCCGAAAGCCTCCGTCAGGGCCGGCAACGCCGGCAGGTAAAGATCGGTGGTGATCGGCTGCAGGCCGAGCAGCAAGGACAGGATCAGGATGACGAGGGGCGACGACATGGGCGGACTGCGGCACGAATATGGCCCATGATTCTATTCACACAACCCCCATCAATAAACCCGCGTCCCCTTGATTGTTTGTTTCGCAAGAATTGACAAATCGAGGAGAGAGATCGGCCACCGGGCGTGCCTCGGGTTTGCCGGTCCGTCGCGCCAGTCAGGGAACGGTCGCCGTGCGTCCTCAATCCCGATTTTTCTGGCGGGCCTGGGTCTGGCGCGGCAGCTCGTTGAAACGCGCCTGGTAATACTGGGCGAAGCGGCCTGGATGGCCGAAACCGAAGGCCAGTGCAGTCTCCGTGATGCTGAGCTCGGGTTGCAGGCGCAGGCGCGCATGCACCGCATCGAGCCGCAGGTTGCGCAGCAGGTCCATCGGCGTGACGCCGTAGTGGCGATGGCAGAGCTGGTTGAGGGTGCGCACGCTGCTGCCCGCCGCGCGGGCGAGATCCTCGAGCGTGATCGGCGCGCACAGGCGCGCCTCCATGTACTCCATCAGCGCCGCCAGGCGGCCATCGCCGCCATCGCGCAGCGGCGCCTCGCCCACCGCCTCGATCTGCGCCACGCTGCCCTGGCCGGCGATCGGCGCGCCCGCCGGCAGGCCGTCGGGCTGGTGCGTCAGCAGGAACAGCGCAAGGTTGCGCTCGAAGTGCTCGAGCCACGCCCGGCTCATTCCAGCGGCGCCCGGCGCGCCCGGCATTGTGGTCACGTTCAGCAGCGACTGCAGCAGCAGGCTCCACTGCGCGCAGTGCGCGCGCGCGAACATGAAGCCGGGCGGCAGACCGAGCGGCTGGTCTTCCTCGCTCCCGGCGACGTCCCGCATCAGCGCATGCGGCACCTTGACGATCAGTTGCTCGGTGCCCGGATACCAGCGCAGGCGCAGGCGCTGCCGCGGCGCCAGGACGGCCGTCCTGCCTTCGGCCAGTTCGATGCGATGAGCATCGGACTCGATCTCCGCAGCACCGGTCAGGGAGGTGTGCACCAGTGCGAAATCGTCGAACGGCTGCGGCGTCACCTCGACTTCCGCGCCATACCTCAGCAGATACACCTGCATGCGGCTCGCCTGGCCCTTGTACATCGCGACGTCGGGCCGGCCGCGCTTCCAGCGCAGCTCATGGTCGATGAGTTCGCGCGCGACGTAGTCGTGGACGGTCACACGCTCGTCGGACCGGAACAGGCAGTTTCCGTAGAGCGGGGCAAGTGCGCTTGACTTGGCGGGCATGGGCATCCGTCCAGCGGCAGGCTTCCCGTACTGCGACGAGGCGCCGGCGACAACAAAGTGAGCGTTGCGTTTGATCTGCATCAAACACCATGCGCCCGGCGCATGCAAGGACGGTCGGCTGCGCACCGCCGGCGCTCGCCATTTGTGGATGAATCCCGCTGCGGACAATGCCATTTCCGGCTGAAGGCCCGGCGCGACGGGGGTCGCCGCCGGCTTTCTGCAGGAAGTGGACTTCGTCGCGCCGCATCGGCGCAGATTTCGGCTATACGGGATTTTCTCGATATTTTTAAATCCCGCTCCAGATCACCACAGCCCTGCGTCCGGCCATCAGACGCATCCAAGCAGGGCCGGAACCCGGTCGGCGCTGCCGACGAAACTGGAGACAAGTCGATGAGCTACACCATTGCGCTGGATTTCGAGGACGGCGCGACCCGCTTCATCAAGTGCAAGGACACCGAATCGGTGGTCGATGCCGCCTACCGCCAGGGCATCAACATTCCGATGGACTGCCGCGAGGGCGCCTGCGCTGCCTGCAAGTGCCGCGTCGAATCGGGCAGCTACGCACTCGGCGACTACATCGACGATGCGCTGAGCGCGGACGAGGCGGCGCACGGCTATGCGCTGGCCTGCCAGATGCGGCCGACGTCCGACTGCGTGGTGCGCATCCCGGCGGATTCGTCGGCGTGCGGGACGCGCCAGGAGCGCTACACCGCGCAGGTCAGGGAGGTGCAGCGCCTGTCGGACAGCACCTTCTCACTCGTGCTGCAGGGCGAGGCGCTGCAGAAGCTGCTGTTCCTGCCCGGCCAGTACGCCAACCTTCAGGTGCCGGGCGACGGCGCGCACCACCGCGCGTACTCGTTCAGTTCCATGGCCGCCGGCAGCGACACGGTGTCCTTCCTGATCCGCAACGTCCCCGGCGGGCTGATGAGCGGCTTCCTAGCCAGCCGCGCCCGGGCCGGCGATCCGATTTCATTCAGCGGCCCGTTCGGCAGCTTCTACCTGCGCGCGATCCAGCGTCCGGTGCTGATGCTCGCCGGCGGCACCGGACTCGCCCCCTTCCTGGCGATGCTCGACAAGGTCGTCGCGGCCGGCGGCAGTCCGCATCCGATCCACCTGATCTACGGCGTCAATACCGACGCCGACGTCGTCGAGACCGAACGCCTCGAAGCCTTCGCCCGCGTGATCCCCAACTTCAGCTTCGCCGTGTGCGTGGTCGACGACAACAGCCGCCACCCGCGCAAGGGCTACGTGATGCAGCACATCGAGCCCGTCCATCTCAACGACGGCGAGGTGGACATCTACCTGTGCGGCCCCCCGCCCATGGTCGAGGCGGTCGCCCGCCACCTGCGCGAGATCGACGTCCGGTCGGCCTCGTTCCACTACGAGAAATTCGCCGCCAGCGCTGCCTGAGCGGCACCCGGGCGCCCGCCGCCCGCGATTCATCAGACAACCCCAACGGAGGAGACACCCCATGCGTCAGATCGACATACACAAACTGGCAGACGATGCCCGCTTCAACGGATTCCATGGCCTCGTGCTGCTGTGGTGCGCGCTCATCATCGTGTTCGACGGCTACGACCTTGCCGTCGCCGGCATCGCCCTGCCGTCCATCATGAAACAGATGGGCGTGGATGCGACGAGCGCCGGCTTCATGGTCAGCTCGGCGCTGTTCGGCATGATGTTCGGCAACATCTTCCTCGGCACCATCTCGGACCGCATCGGCCGGCGCTGGGCGATCGTGATCTGCATCGCGCTGTTCAGCACCTTCACTGCCGCTGCGGGCTTCACCAGCGATCCGGTGAGTTTCAGCGTCACCCGCTTCCTGGCCGGCGTCGGCATCGGCGGCGTGATGCCGAACGTGATCGCGCAGATGACCGAATACTCGCCCCGACGCATCCGCGCCACGATGGTGACGCTGATGTTCAGCGGCTACTCTGTCGGCGGCATGCTCGCCGCGCTGCTCGGCAAGGGCCTGATCGAGAGCTACGGCTGGCAGTCGGTGTTCCTCGCCGCGGCCGCGCCGGTGGTGCTGATCCCCTTCATCCTGAAGTCGCTGCCCGAATCGATGCCCTTCCTGCTCAAGCGCGGCCGTCTCGACGAGCTCAAGCGCACCGTCGCGCGGCTCGAGCCCAGCTACCGTCCGCAGGCGGGCGACCGCTTCGCCGTGCCCGACGAGGACAAGGCCGACAACGCGCCGGTGCGCCACCTGTTCCAGGAAGGCCGCGGCCGCAGCACGGCGATGTTCTGGGTCACCTGCTTCATGTGCCTGTTCATGGTGTATGCGCTCAGCTCGTGGCTGACCAAGCTGATGGCCGGCGCCGGCTACAGCCTGGGTTCGGCACTGACTTTCGTGCTGGTGCTCAACGCGGGCGCCATCGCCGGCGCGGTGGGCGGCGGCTGGCTGGCCGACCGCTTCCACATCAAGCACGTGCTGGTGGGCATGTACCTGCTGGCGGCGGTGTCGATCACCCTGCTCGGCTACAAGCTGCCGACCGAAGCGCTGTACCTGGTGGTGGCCCTGGCCGGCGCATCGACCATCGGCACGCAGATCGTGACCTGCGCCTACTGCGGCCAGTTCTACCCGATGGCGGTGCGCTCTACCGGACTGGGCTTCATGCTCGGCATCGGCCGCGCCGGCGCCATCCTCGCGCCCATCGTCATCGGCATGCTGGTCGGCATGGCCCTGCCGCTGCAGCAGAACTTCGTCGCCATCGCCATCCCGGCCGTGATCGCCGCCATCGCGGTGATGCTGATCGACCACCGCCGCTCGGCCTCGGCCCACCACGAGGACCTCAGCAGCGAATTGGCGGATGCCGTGCCGCAGCCGGTGCTCGCCACCGGTTCCGCGACGCGCTGAGCGCAGTCAGCCTGCGGAGGCCTCGCCGCGGCGCCAAAGCGGCATCAGGCCCAGCAGGCCGAACAGCGGGCCGGGCAGCAGCAACCAGGCGATGTGCGCGTGCCAGTCGCCGATCCAGCGCGTACCGAGCTGGATCGACACCATGGTGACGGCAAAGCCGATCGCGTTCTGCAGGGCGAGCGCGCTGCCGACGAGTTCGGGCGGGCTGGCGCGTGCCGACAGCGCCGAGAAATGCGGCGAATCGGCCACCACGCTGGCACCCCACGCCAGCAGCAGCACGAGTTTGAGCCAGCCGGGCAGGTCAACCGCGAGCGGAAACAGCGCGCAGCACGCCGCCGACAGCGCCAGCGCGATGGCAGCGACGCGCGCGCTGCCGATGCGGTGGCTCAATCGCCCGCCGGCGATGCAGCCCAGCGCGCCGATGCCGACGATGGCGAACGACAGGCCGGACAGCGCCGCGGTGCCGGGCGCGGCCAGCCCGCTGCCCGCCACCAGCGCCGGCACCAGCGTCCAGAAGGCATACAGCTCCCACTGATGGCCGAAGTAGCCCAGCGCCGAGGCGCGGAAGGCCGGGATCGAGAAACTGTAAAGCACCCGCCCGAGGTGCAGCGTGGCGGCGCCGGCGCGGCGCGCCAGGTGCGGCCCGTCGCCGAGGCGGAACACCATCGCCGCAGCCAGCAGCGCGAGGCCCGACGACACCAGGATCGTCGCCTGCCACGGCAGCCCGCCACCCGCCACGCGGATGCCGTGCGGCAGCGCCGAACCGAGAGTCAGCATGCCCACCAGCCAGGCCAGCGCCGCACCGGCGCGCTCAGGCACCCAGGTCACCACCAGCTTCATGCCCAGCGGGTAGACGCCCGCCAGGCACAGCCCGACGGCAAAGCGCAGCGGCACGCCGGTCGCGAGATCGTGGGCGAACAGCGCGAAAGCCGCATTGCCGAGCGCGCCCAGCGCCGCACACACGGCAAAGATGCGGCTGGCGGCAAAGCGGTCCGCGAGCCCGGAAAAGGCGAAGGCCAGCGTGCCGAGGATGAAGCCCAGTTGCACCGCGTTGGTCATCGTGCCGATGTCGGCCGGCGCGATGCCCCAGTTGCGGATCAGGTCGTCGGCCGCACTGTTGGCCGAGAACCACAGCGAGGTGCCGAACAACTGCGCGAGGACGATGACGGGAATGGGTCTCATAATGGTCCCGCAAGGCCCCGCCTAGCGGCCGGCCGCCGCAGCGCCGGCCTCGTTCGCCACCGTCGCCTCGCGGCGGCGGAACGACTCGGTGACGCGACGAAACTCCGCCAGATACTGATCCGCGCCGCCACTGCCGACGAGGCCCTGGAACATGAAGTAGCCGGTACCATCGGGCGCGATGACCTGATAGAAGCGCAGCGGCAACCCGCTGCGCAGGTCGCTCGCATCGGCCACGATCTCGTAGGCCTCGAGGCCATCCACCTTCAGCCTGCGCCCCTGCATGCCGCGCAGGGCGGAGATCTCCGCGGTCTGTCGCGCGCGCTGCTCGGCAAAGCGCTGCAGGTCGCCAATCGCGGCCCCGCCGACGGAGGGCCCGACGACGTACAGGGGTTCCTCCGGCGACGCGCGCGTCATCGTCCCGCCAGGGTTGAGCAGCAGCATGTTGCCCATGCGCCGTGCGACCTTGAGCCGCGGGCCTGCGTCGACGTCGAACGGCAGGCCGGCCCTGGAATCGACCGCGCCGGAGGTTTTCAGCGAAGTGCTCAGAACCGCGCGACGCACCGCATCGCCCAATGCCGCGGGCGCCGCGCGCGGCACGGTGCCGACCACCAGCACGCTCTCGCTGCCATTGGGCGCAAGCAGCATCCACTTGCGGAACTCGATGCCGCCGGCACTCTGGTTCACCTGTGCGAGATGGGCGCGATTGCCGCCCAACTCGACCTCCTGTGCCTCGACGAGCTGCATGCCGCGCGACGCCAGCCCTTCGCGCGTGAAGGCGGCGCGCAGTTGCGCGTACCCTGCGGGCATCTCGGTGACCATGATCGAGGCGCCCTGCGCAGCGTGCTCGAATCCCGGAAAACGCCCGGACGGCTTGAAGCCTTCCGGCGGCTGCAGTTCAACACGCGTGCCCGGGACGGAAACCTGCGCAGCGTCGGCCGAGCCGAGCACGCAGGTCGACGCGACGAGTCCCAGCATGGACACCCAGATCGAAAACCTTGCCATACACCCCTCCCTTTCGCGAACCTGATCAGCATAGCCCGGAAGACTGCGAGGTCAATTCCGTCCTGCGCCGGAGGATGCCGCTGGCACAGCGGGCTTCCCGGGCGATCGCGTACGCTCACCTCCAAGGGCTGCTAGCCTCCCGCAGCGCGTCGATCTGGCGCCCGAGGGTATCGAGCCGTGCGTCGATGTCGGTGGCGCGCTGCTCGATCGCCTGCTCCAGCGCGCCGGCCGACTCCATCAGGTCCAGCGCGCAGATGAAGCCGGCATTGCTGCGCAGCGTGTGCATGCGGCGCGCGGCCGATTCGCGGTCGCCATGGGCGAGATCCTCGCGCGTCTTTTGCACCGCCTCGGCGTTGTCCTCGAAGAACAGCTCCAGCAGGCCGAGGAACATCGCCGGATCCTTGCCCAGGCGCTGCACGACGCGCTCGCGGTCGATGCCGGGGATGGCGGGAAAGCCGCCGGCAGGCTCGGCCCTCGTCGAGGCGGCATCCTGCAGTGGCGCGTCGGCGGGAGGGCGGCCGGCATCCAGCCAGCGCGCCAGCACCTGCGCCATCTGCTCGAGGTCCATCGGCTTGGGCAGCACCTCGTTGGCGCCGGCCTCGCGCGCCGCCGCCTGCTGATCCTCGCGCACGCCGGCGGTGAAGGCGACGATGGGCAGGTCGCGCAGGCCGAGTTCGCCGCGGATGAAGCGCATCGCGCTGAGCCCGTCCATCACCGGCATCTGCACGTCCATCAGCACCGCATCGAATCCCTGCGACCTCGTCTTCAGCAACTGCACCGCCTGCTGGCCATCTGCCGCCAGCGTGGCGGTGGCGCCCTCGAGCTTGAGGGCGCGCTCGACCAGGTCGCGATTCATCGCGCTGTCGTCGACCACCAGCACATGGGCGCCTGCCAGCCGCGGTCCGGCCGGCTGTGCCGCCGGACGGGCGGGCGCAGGCGGCGCCTCGGCTTCGGCCGCGCGCGCGAACGGCAATTCGAACCAGAACACGCTGCCGTGGCCGAGCTGGCTTTCCGCGCCGATCTCGCCCCCCATCAACTCGACCAGGCGCTTGCAGATCGACAGCCCCAGCCCGGTGCCGCCGTAGCGGCGGCCGATGCCGGCATCGGCCTGGGTGAAGGGCGCGAACAGCCGTTGCAGCGCCTCCGGAGCGATGCCGATGCCGCTGTCGCGCACCTCGAAGCGCAGCCGCACCGCCGCGGCGCTGCTGTCGCGCACCTGCACCAGCAGCGCCACTTCGCCCTGCTCGGTGAACTTGATCGCGTTGCCGGTGAGGTTGAACAGGACCTGCTCCAGGCGCAGGCCGTCGCCCACCAGCGGGCCCAGCGGCGTGGCCGGGGCATAGGTGCGCAGCACCAGCCCCTTGGCGCGCGCGGTCTGCCCCATCAGGCTGTCGAGGTTGGCCAGCAGCGCGCCCAGCTCGAACGGACGCGGCTCGATCCGCAACTGGCCGGCCTCGATCTTGGACAGGTCGAGCACGTCGTTGAGGATGGCCAGCAGCGACTGGCCGGCGCTGCGGATGCGCTCGACCATCTCGCGCTGGTTGTCGGCCAGGGGCTCGCGTTCGAGCACCTGCGCCAGGCCGAGCACCGCGTTCATCGGCGTGCGGATCTCGTGGCTCATGTGGGCGAGGAACTCGCTCTTGGCCGCGTTCGCCGCCTCGGCGGCCTCGTAGGCACGCTGCAGTTCGTGCTCGTGGCGCATGCGCTCGCTGATGTCGCGGGTGACACCGAGGATCTCGACGAAGCTGCCGTCGGCGCTCAGGATGGGGCTGGCGGTGACGTCCGCCCACACCGTGCTGCCGTCCTTGCAGCGGTGTTCCAGCTCGGCGCGGAAAGTCTCGAGCGCGCCGCCGTTGGCCAGGCTGGCGCGCAGGCTGGCGAGATAGGCCCGCGCCTTGTGCAGCGAGTCCGGCGTCAGGACCTCGTCCAGCGTCTGCCGCAGCGCCTCGTCGGCGGTGTAGCCGCGCAGGCGCTCGACCGAGGGACTCACATAGGAGAAGCGGCCGTCCAGGTCCAGCGTGACGATGACGTCGATGGCGTTGTCCGCCAGCAGGCGATGACGCTCCTCGCTGATGCGCAGCCGCTCTTCCATCTGCTTGCGCGCGGTGATGTCCTCGACGATGCCGAGGTAGCGCGGCGCCTCCTCGGTTTCGACCCGCACCGGCGCAAAGGTCAGGCTGACCCATACGACAGTGCCGTCCGGCCGCAGATAGCGCTTGTTGAGGCGGTAGCCGGAAATCTCGCCCGCGCCCAGGCGCCTGACCTTGTCGCGGCTCTCGTCGATGTCGTCGGGGTGGGTGAAGCGGGCGGGCTCGACGCCGACCAGCTCGGCCGGGCTGCGGCCGACGATGTCGGCGAAGCGCTGGTTCGCCTCGGAGATGCAGCCGCTGTGCGGATCGAGCAGCACCACGCCGAGCGGGGCCTGCTCGAAGATCACGCGGAAGCGCGCCTCGGCCGTCTGGCGCGCCTGCAACGCGGCGAGCTCGCGGCGCTGCCGGTCGCGCCGCCACAGCAGGTAGCCGGAGGAATAGACCATCAGCAGCACCGTGCCGAGCAGCACCCCCATGCCCCAGGTCAGCGTGCGGATGCCCGAATAGGCTTCCAGCTCGTCGATCTCGGCGAGCATGATCCACGGCGTCCCGGGCACGGCCGCGGCATAGGCCAGCACCGGCACGCCGCGGTAGTCGCGGCCGCCTTCGATGATGCCGCGCTCGCCCTTCACCGCGCGCGCTGCCGGCAGCGCCGGCGTCCCCAGCGGCTTGAGCAGCGTCAGCACCGCATCCTGCCGATGGCGCAGCGGTGTCAGGAAACGTACCGCATCACCATCGCGGCGAACGAGGTAGGTTTCGGCCGTGCGCGTCGGCACCGGCCAGGAGCCCACCATGGGGTAGAGCAGGCTGTCGCCGCGCAACGCGACGTAGACCACGCCCTGCGGCGCGCCACCCACGCTGGCGCGGGCCGGCACGAGCACGCCGTACTGCACCACGCCATGGGCATTGCGATGGAGGTCGACGAATTCGATCCGCGGCCGGCGCATCATGTCGGCGATCACCGCCTCGTAACCGCCCAGCTCGGCATCGCCCGCCATCGCGACACGCTCCCCGCTGCCGTCCATGACCGCGATGCCGGCCCAGGTGCGCGCCTGCGCCACCGCGTTCATGAAGCCCTGCATGCGTTCGAGCGCGGCTTCGTCGCGCCGCCCGGTGCGCAGCCACTGCGTGAAGTCCTGCTCCATGCGCGAGTGGCCGGAAAAATACAATTGCGCGTCGAGCCGGATCTCGGCCAGCGAGGCCTCGATCGACTGCCGCTTCTGTTCGGCGATCACGGCGAGGGTGCGATGGGTCTCGTGCCGGATCTCGTCGCCGAGGTAGCGATAGGCCGCAGCGCTCAGGGCGGCGATCAGCAGCGAGATCAGCAGCAGGGGCAGCGCGACGCGCAGCCACTGGCTGGGAGTACGGGGGCGCTGCGCCACTGGGCGCAGGTAAGCGGGAGCGATCGCCATGGCTCTAGCGCCCGCCCGCGCCCGATTCGTCCAGGAACAGCGCCGGATCGACCATCGCACGGTTGAGACTGACCGACCAGTGCAGGTGCGGCCCGGTGACGCGGCCGGAGGCGCCCACCGCGCCGATGCGCTGGCCGGCGGCGACGACGTCACCCGGCTTCACGTCGATGGCGCTGAGGTGACAGTACATGGTCAGCAGGCCACTGCCATGGTCGAGCCAGACGGTGCCGCCGTTGAAGAAATAGTCGCCACTGTCGATCACCCGCCCTGCCCCGGCGGCCACCACCGGCGCGCCCGCCGGCGCGGCGATGTCCATGCCGCTGTGCGGGTTGCGCGGCTGGCCGTTGAAGATGCGGCGCAGGCCGAAGGAGCTGGAACGCCGCCCCGGCGTCGGCTGCAGCATGCGCAGCGTGCCGGGCAGCATGTCGCTGCGCGTGGCGGCCACGAGGGCGAGGTGGTCGCGCTCACGCTCGTAGCGCGCAAGATCCTCGGCGGAGAGATCCACCTTGCCAGGAGCGACTTTCAGCCGCTGTTCCGCATAGCGCGCCGGCGCCACGACGAAGGACTGCCGCGTCTCGGCGCCGGCTTCGCGGCGCACGACGAGTTCGTGCGTGCCCGGCTCGATGTCGAGGCGCAGCCCCGCTACCGCACGCCACCTGCCACCGTCTTCGAGCACGAGCACCGGCACGCCGTCCAGCGCGGCCTGCGGCGGCACTGGCGATGCCCCCAGTTCGATGATCGCCACGCCGCCGGGCACGGCGCGGGCGCGCGGCAGTTCCGCGCCGCCAGGCGTCGCTGCGCCCGCCGGCGATGACACGGTCAGCGCGGCAAGCAGGATCGCGGCGAGGGTTCGCCGGAAATGGAAGCGGGGACTGGATGGCAGGCTGAAGCGGGGCATGTTCATTCGCGGGAGTGGCTCGGTCGCGGGCGCGCGTCGGTCGGTCGGCGGGGCACCGCCGGGCCGGCCGCCACGCGAGGCCGCTGCGCAGGGCGCAATATTGTAAACCCCGCCCGGTCGCCGCTGCCGCCCTGGTAAGTGGGACTTTTTCCCTTGGCTTGCTCCCCAACTTAGGCATAATCATTTCCGGTTTGTGCAAAATAAATTGAATCCGCGCCAATGCCAGTCTTCCCCCCCGACACGACGGATTCCACCCTCTTTCCTGCCCCGCTTGACGAGACGCTGCTGTCCGGGCTGCAGATTCAAGGTGCCGGCATCGGCACCTGGGCCTGGAACGTGCAGACAGGGGAGATCCGCATCAACAGGGAATGGGCGCACATCGTCGGCTACACGCTGGACGAGCTCGCCCCCCCCACGATCGCGCTGTGGGAATCGCTGGTCCACCCCGACGACCTTGCCGAGTCCGACCGACAGTTGGAGCGCCACTGGCGCGGCGAAGCCGAACGCTACGAGTGCGAATGCCGCATGCGCCACAAGGATGGCCATTGGGTGTGGGTGCTCGACAGCGGCCGGCTGCTGTCCCGCGACACGGAGGGCCGCCCGCAGTGGATGGTCGGCGCGCACACCGACCTGACGCGGCAAAAGGTGGCCGAGGCCGAACGCGACGCGATCCTCGAGCGCTTCCGCCGCCTCGCCTCGCATCTCCCCGGCTGCCTGTACCAGTATCGACTGCGACCGGACGGCAGCTCGCATTTCCCCTACGCCACCGACACCGTCGAACTCATCTACGGTTGCAGGCCGGCCGACGTCATCGACGATGCCACACCGGTGTTCGAGGTCATCCATACGGACGACCGCGCGCGGGTCGTGGCGTCGATCACGGCGTCGGCCGCGCAACTCGGCGAGTGGCGCGATCTCTACCGGGTCCTGCACCCGACGCGCGGCGAGATCTGGATCAAGGGCGTGGCGACGCCCGAACGCCTCGCCGACGGCAGCATCCTGTGGCACGGCGTGCTGCTCGACGTGACCGAGGCGGAACGGCAGCGGGCCAAGCTCCGCCTCACCGCCCAGGTGTTCTCCTCCACCCAGGAAGGGGTCATGATCACCGACCTCGATGCCCGCATCCTGGAGGTGAACGACGCCTTCTGCCGCCTGACCGGCTACGCCGCCGACGAAGTCCTCGGACAGCGTCCGTCCATGCTCAAGTCCGGCCGCCAGGGCGCCGAGTTCTACCGCACGCTGTGGCACGAGATCCAGCTCAAGGGGCGCTGGCAGGGCGAGATCTGGAACAAGCGCAAGAACGGCGAGATCTATGCCGAATGGCTGTCGATCGATGCGGTGATGAACGAGCGGGGGCAAGCCGACAGCTATGTCGGGGTATTCCGCGACATCACCAAGGTGAAGCAGCACGAGTACGAGCTCGACCGCGCCACCTACTACGACGCGCTGACCGGGCTGCCGAACCGGCGGCTGGTGAGCGATCGACTGCACATCGCCATGGAGCATGCGAAACGGCATCACGAAGTCGTCGCCGTCTGCTATCTGGACCTGGATCGCTTCAAGCAGATCAATGAAACGCACGACCGCAGCGTGGGCGACCGCCTGCTGACGTGCTTCGCCGAGCGCATTGCCCATGCGCTGCGCGGCCACGACACCATCGGCCGCGTCGGCGGCGACGAATTTCTGCTGCTGCTCACCGGCCTGCGCAACCGGCAGGAGGCGCTGGATCTCGTCCACCGCGTCATGGAGCTGGCGCGCACGCCCTATGGCCTTTATCCGAGCATGGAGATCGCGCTGAGCGCGAGCATCGGCGTCGCCCTGTACCCCGAACTCGACCTCTCGGCCGACGAGCTCATCCGCTACGCCGACCAGGCGCTGTACCGCGCCAAGGAGCGCGGCCGCAACTGCGTAGTGGTCTTCGACCGCGAGGAAGGCTTCACCAGCCGCGCGCGCGCCGACTTGCTGCAAGCAGCCCAACAGGCGCTGACGGATGGCGACTTCCGCCTGTTCTTCCAGCCCAAGCTCGATCTGCGCACCGGCCGCATCTGGTCGGCCGAGGCACTGATCCGCTGGCAGTTGCCGGACGGCCGCATCCGCCCGCCGGGCGAGTTCATCGAAGCCCTGGACGGCACTCCGCTCGAGACCAAGGTCGGCGACTGGGTCATCGACGAAGCCCTGCGCCAGCAGCGCGAATGGCATGAACTGGGCCTGACCCTGCCGGTCAGCGTCAATGTGACGGCCGAGCATCTGCTGGGCGAAGACTTCGTGCCCATGCTCCGCGCCGCACTGCAGCGCCATGACGTCGCCCCGCCGCGCCTGCTGGCGCTCGAGATCCTCGAAACCTCGCGCATCTCCGACTTCACCCGGGTTTGCGAGCGGCTGGACGAATGCCGGGCGCTGGGCGTGATGTTCTCGCTCGACGATTTCGGCACCGGCTACTCGTCGATGACCTACATGCGCCAGCTTCCGGTCGATGCATTGAAGATAGACCGCAGCTTCGTGCTGGGCATGCTCGACAACGAGGGGGATCTCAGCATCGTCAAGGGCATCATCGCCCTGGGCCGGGCCTTCGACCGCCTGGTCATCGCCGAAGGCGCCGAAACACCCGCCCATCTCGACCGGCTGAAGGCGCTCGGCTGCGACCTCGCCCAGGGCTACGGCCTGTCACGCCCCATGCCTGCCGAGCAAGTGCTGGCCTGGGTGACGCGCTGGAACGAAACGGCGTCCTGACCCCGCCCCGGCCGCGCCTCCCGGCAGGCCCGATCGCGGCTGTGGCCGCTCCCACAGCAAAGCCCCGCGCTGGCGACCGATGTCGTGGGAGCGGACCTGGCCGTGGTCCCCGGGCATCACAGGTCGTCGTAATAGCGCGTGCTGTTGCTGTAGGGAATACGGTCGGCCAGGCCCGGCACATCGACGACGCCCACTTCGCGCTCGTATGCCTGGTAGTCGGCGATGAGCTCGGCAACTTTCTGCGGGAAGGACGCTGCGAGATTGTTGAGCTCGGCACGGTCCGACGCGAGGTTGTAGAGCTCCCATTCCCCCGTGCCCCAGGGCTTGTTGGACCAGACGATCTTCCAGTCCCCCTTGCGCAGCGCCTTGCGGCCACCCAGTTCCCATCCCACGAAGTCGTTGTCGCCGCGCACGGCAGCCGCTTCGCCCGACAGCACCGGCAGCATCGAGCGCCCCTTCATCGGCAGCACCGTCCGTCCCTGGTATTGCGTGCCGGGATGCTTCGCACCGGCGAGTTCCAGCAGCGTCGGCATCACGTCCATGGCGTGGGTGAACGCCGTGGAGATCGAGCCCTTGCCGGCGACGCCGGGGCCGCGCGCGATCGCCGGCACTGAAATGCCGCCTTCGTACAGGAAGGACTTGTACATGTGGTGCGGAGTCGAGCCCACTTGCGCCCAACCCGGGCCATATTCGATGAAGGAGTTGGCGCGGCCGGTATTCTGCAGGCTGTTGTCCATGTGGCGGGCGACCCACTCACGCGCCACGCCGATGTCCAGCGCAGTGTTGCCGTCCGCACCGTTGTCGGACATGAACAGCACGAAGGTATTGTCGTATTCGCCGATCTGCTTCAGATAGGCGATGACCTCGCCCAGGTGGCGGTC
>JAFEFM010000041.1 GCA_018240585.1 Pseudomonadota bacterium | reverse complement strand
TCTCCAGCGTGGCCTTGACGGTGGGGATGGCGGGCATGGGGTGGTTCCTCGGTGGGCGTGGGGGATGATGGAGGGCGACGGTGGGTAGGGTCGGGCGCGCACACGATCGACACTGGCGGCACGGCGGGCGCCGAGCCTCATTGCCCGGCCGGCGTACCCTCCCAGCAGCGGATGATGCGCTGGAAGAAGAGACTGTTCGGCACGCGCAGCACGGTGTCGGGTTGGCCGGGCGTCGTCTCCGCCAGCGTCGTGTAGATCAGGTCGATATCGATCACGCGGCCCTTGAGCCCCGGCTTGTCGCCGCCTTCCAGCAGCTCGACGTGGTCGTAGAGGCGGAACGGGCGGACGGTGAAGATCAGCAGCGCACAGAACAGGTTGGACAACACGCTCCAGGCGGCGAAGAAGGCTACCGCGGCAACTGCGGCGAAGCCGGTGATGGCGGTCCACAGCACCGTGGCCGATACGCCGAGGCGGTCAAGGATCAGCAGCACGGCGCCGCCGTAGATGAGGAAGCTGCTTCCCCTGCGCACGCCGATGACCATTTCCGGCGGCAGGCCGTAGCGCTCGGCGATGCGCCGGATCAGGCGGGTCAACACCATCCGCAGCGCCCACGCGCAGGCTATGATCAGCATGATCTGCAGGCCGAGCGTGACAGCGTCGACTTGGGAAAGGGCCCATTCGGGCAGGATCTGTCTCATGAGTCTCCGGGTCGTGCGAACCTGCGGCACGGCTCTTTGCCGCGACAGGCCGCAATTCTAGCCGCCTGCCCGCCGCGCCGTGCCGGTACGCTCAGAACACGTCTTCCGCATAGCGCCCGCCGACCTTGAGCTGTTGAACACTCAGGCTGACGGTGCGCAGGATGTCGTCGAGCGTCTCGACCACGCCCTGGGCCATGAGACGGCTGCCGCAGACCCTAACGATGGCGCCCCGGGCGATAAGCTCCCGCACCCGGGTAGCGTCGTGGCGCAGTGCATCCTGCACATACCCTCCACCATCGGGGGTGCGCGAGAAGGCCGTGCGCAGGCTGGCCAGCCGCCGGTCGCCCAGCCAGGCCTGAATTTC
>JAFEFM010000419.1 GCA_018240585.1 Pseudomonadota bacterium | reverse complement strand
CTCGCCCCGGCGCAGCGCAGGCCCTCCACCGCCGGGCTCACGTAACCCCCGCGACAGACGACCACCTTCGGTGCGCTGCCCTCGGTGGCCGGCAGCAAGGCCACCTGGCCACGTGCGCTCACCACCGGCAGCGCGGAGGCTTCGGGAAAGTCGCGGATCAGGGTGCCGGCAGCGAGGATGGCGACCGGTGCCCGCGCGATCGCCGCGCCATCGTCACCGATGGCCTCCCAGCCGTCGGGCGCGCATTGCAGGCGCACGACGCGCCGGCCGAAATGGCCGCGGATGCGTTCCGGATGGGCTGCAAGGTTGGCCGCGCACAGGCTGGGGGGCTGCACCCAGCCGCTGTCGCCGAACCACCAGCCGCCTTGCGGCAGCGGCCAGCCGGCGAGCGCGGAGGCCTGCACGGCATCGACGAAGCGCAGGTGCGAGGCGGGCTGTGCCAGTCGCTCCACCACCGCCTGCATCCTGGCCAATTGCGTCGCATCGCGCGCTAGATGCAGCACGCCGCAGCGTTCGGCACGCACCGCCAGGCCCTGCGCCTGCAGGCGGGCGATGTGGCGCCAGCCGTACAGCGTGCCGGCGCGTGTCAGGCGGCTCATGCGGTTGTCGTCCAGGCTGGGCAGCGGGCGCAGGACGCCGGCGTGGTTGCCGGACGCGCCCTGTCCGGCGCTCGCCGCTGTGTCGACCACATCCACCAGCCAGCCGCGCGCCGCCAGCCGTTCGGCGACCGCGCTGCCGGCGAGTCCGGCACCGATCACGAGGGCGTGGCGCGCCGCTAACGCCGGCGCGGTTCTGGCGTCGATCTCCGGTGCGCCGCCACGCCGGCCGCGCAGCATCTGGCGCTTGCCGCCGAAGCCCGGCGCCTTGCCCACCTCGAAGCCGGCGCGGCGCAAGCCTTCGCGCACTTCTCCGGCCACCGACCAGGTCGCCAGGGTGGCGTCGGCGGCAGTTCGCCGCGCAAGGAGGTGGAACACGCGTGCCGACCACAGATCCGGATTGCGTGCCGGCGAGAAGCCGTCCAGATAGAGCGCGTCGGCGCAAGTGGCGAGTTGTGCGAGTCCGTCGCGTGCGTCGCCGAACCAGAGCGTGAGCGTGACCCGGCCCGCATCGAGATGCAGGCGGTGTGTGCCGGGCGTCAGTGGTGGCCAGGTGGCGCGCAGCTCCGCAGCCAGCGCCGCGAATTCCGGCCAGCGCGCGTGCAGCCGCGCAAGGTCGTCGACGGTGAAGGGGTGCAGTTCGAAGGAAACGAAGTGCAGCCTCGCACAGCGCCGCGGGTCGCGCCGCCAGGCGTCCCAGGTGGCGAGGAAGTTCAGGCCCAGGCCGAAGCCGGTTTCGAGCACGACGAAGCGCTCGCGATCCGCCCAGCGCTGCGGCAGCTCGTTGCCGGCGAGGAAGACGTGGTGCGCCTGGCCCAGCCCGCCGTCGCTGGAGTGATAGACGTCGTCGAAAATCTCGGAATAGGGCGTGCCGTCGGTGGCGTAGGCAAGGCGGGCCGGAGTGATGGGCATGGTGCGGGAAGGAAGGGGCTCAGTGCGCGGTGGAGCGGCCGGGGAGCAGGCGGCGGATCAGGCTCACTACGGCGAGGATCAGCGCGCCCGCCAGGATGCCGATGCCGGCATTGAGCAGGGCGGGTGTGAGCGCCTCGGCGATCGTGCCGACGGCAGGCAGGGTGCCGGCATCTTCGGCCACACCCTGGATCCAGTGGTGCATCACGCCCACGCCGTGGGTCAGGATGCCGCCGCCGACCAGGAACATGGCGGCGGTGCCTGCCACTGCCAGTGCCTTCATCAACCATGGCGCCGCGGCGAGGATGGCGTGCCCGAGCCGGCGCTGCAAATCCGCCCCTGCTCCACCCTCGGCGCGGCTGAGGTGCAGACCGGCGTCATCGAGCTTGACGATGCCGGCCACCAGGCCATAGACACCGATCGTCATGATGATCGCGACCCCGCTCAGCACGGTGACCTGCGTCATGAAGGCTTTGTCGGCCACCGTGCCGAGCGTGATCGCGATGATCTCGGCCGACAGGATGAAGTCGGTACGCACCGCGCCCGCCACCTTTTCCCCTTCCATTGCCACCAGGTCGACGGCCGGGTCGCTCACTGCCTCGACGAGCCGGACATGTTCCGCATCGTCCTCGTCCTTGCCGTGGATGAAGCGGTGCGCGAGCTTTTCGAAGCCCTCGAAGCACAGGAAGGCGCCGCCGAGCATCAGCAGCGGCACCACCGCCCACGGCGCCAGCGCGCTGATCAGCAGGGCGGCGGGCACGAGGATGGCCTTGTTGCGCAACGAGCCCTTCGCCACCGCCCACACCACCGGTAATTCCCGGTCCGCCTTCACGCCCGCGACCTGCTGCGCGTTGAGTGCGAGGTCGTCGCCGAGCACGCCCGCGGTCTTCTTCGCGGCGACCTTGGTGAGCACGGCGACGTCATCGAGGATGCTGGCGATGTCGTCGATGAGGGCGAGCAGGCTGGCTCCGGCCATCGGGGATTCCTTGTTGCGGGTGGAGCGCCGAAGGCGGCGCGGCGCGCTATGTTAGCGCGCCGGCGTGCCACCTGACTGTACCGGCAGCGCCGTTCCGGGCGCCGGCCACACCCCGCGCGCAATCGCGCGGCGGCCGTCGAAGACCAGCCAGCTCTGCGCGCCGTAATGCGGCAGGGGGCGGGCAAGGGCACGCAAGGAGTCGGCGTTGTCGGCGGAGATCACCGCCAGCGGCGCTGCGCCCGGCGAGGCCGTCGTCCACACCTGGGCGCTGCCGCGGACCGCCACCTCCGATGGCCGGGCTGGCGCCCCCATGCGCGCGAGCGCCGCATCCACTTCGGCCGGCCGGCCGACGACGAGCACGGGTGCCGAGCCCGTGCGCGCCTGGCTTGCCGCGATGAGGGTGGCGGGGCGTTCGAACAGGCTGTTCGCGGCATCGACCGCAGCGGCGCGAAGCGCGGAGTCGTCCGACACGATGATCAGCCGCGGCGCAGGGGCGACGATCCATTGCCGCAGGATGGGCGGCAGTTGTGAAGCATCGAGCGTGCGCCAGACGCGCATGTCGGGGTCCAGGCGCACGCCGGTAGCGGGGCTGTCGAGCGCGAGCTCAACGTTGGTGCGCGGACCGGCGACGTCCACCCAGCGCAGTTCGGAGCGGGACGTGTGCACGATCTCCAGCGGCACGCGCAGGGCGTAGGCCGGGGAAGCCTGCTCGATCGCCAGCTTCAGGCGGTTTTCGTTCGCCGTACTGGAGGTGGCGCCGACGATGCGCACTCGCGGCGCGCCGCCGCGCTCCAGCCATTGCGCGAAGAAGGCGTGCAGCGGGCGCCCGGAGGCCTGCTCGAAGGCGGCCTGCAGCGCGTCCCAACTCGCCGTGCGAAAGCGCTGCTGCTGCCAGAACAGGGCGACGCCGCGCGCGAAGGCGTCCGCGCCGATGGTGTCGCGCAGCATGACGAAGAGCATCGCCGCCTTGCCGTAGCCGATGGCGGCCTCGGTGCCGTGGGTGCGCGCGCGGAAATCGCGCAGCGTCGGCTGAGCGTCGCGCGGCAGGGCGGCAAAGTCGCGCAGCCAGCCGAGCCGCATCTCGCGCGCGGCGGCGGGCGACTCGTCTTCCTTGTAGGCATAGTCCGCCATGAAGGTGGTGAGTCCTTCGGACCAGTTGCCGCGCGGGTAGTCGACGAACACGCCATTGCCCCACCAGTTGTGCAGGATCTCGTGGCCGAGCGAGGTGGCGCGGATGAAGGGCAGGGGCAGGATGTCGGCGCCGAGGTAGGTCAGCGTGGGCATGCCGAAGCCGGTGGGGAGCGGGCTGGCCACCACCGAGAATTCCGCGTACGGGTAGGGGCCGATGAGGCGCGCGTAGCGCTCGAGATAACGCGCGCTGTCGGCGAGGTAGGCGTCCGCCAGACCCGGGACGGCATCGAGCGTGGCGGGAAAATAGGTGCGCAGGCGGACAGGTGCGTCTGCAGCACGCGGCATCATGCGTTCCCTGACCTGCCACGGGCCGGCCATGAGGTCGATGCCCTCGGCCGGGTGAGGGAAGTCGAAGTTTGCACGATAGTGCCCGGTGCCGCCGGCTGGAGGCGATTCCTGTTCCAGGCGACCGGGAACGACTGCGCGCTGTCCGGCGGGCACGGATACCCGCACGTGGTAGGCGAAGCGTTCGGCGGGCTGCGGATACCAGCCGCTGCCGGCGGGCAGGAAGCTGCCCTCCGGGGCGCTCATCGGCGGCAGGGCCTGCAGCACGTCGCGATGGTCGAGCCCCGTGGCCAGCGCCGGCAGCACGCCGCCGTAGGCCAGGCGCAGGCTTGCGGTTGCGGCAAGCGAGACGTGCCAGCCCTGCAGGCCGCCCCGGCGCGCGGTGGGCGTCACGACGACGGGTGTCCCGCCGCTCGATGCAGATTCGATGCGCAGGGAAGGATGCAGCAGGAACTCGAACTCGCGGACCGGCGACGCCACTCCGCCATCGGGTCTGGCGGCGGATGGCGCACCGGCCTGCGGCTGGACATCGGCGACAACGTCCAGCCTGCGCGTGGCGGGATCCAGACTGACGTCCAGTCGCAGCAGCGGCGGGCCGGGCGCTGCCGCCGCCAGTCGGGCCAGTCCGAAGGCGAGGGTGCAGGCGAGCAGCATCAGGGCAGTCAGCCGCGCCGCGCCGATGCGCCGGACCATGACCGGGCGGGCCGGCAGATCGTCTCCGAGTCGGCGCGCACGCCTCAGCGGTGGCACACGCATCAGCCGCGCGCCGGAAAGCGCACCACCAGCTCGATCACTTCGCCCTCGCGCCTGACGCGCAGCGGCAGCCAGGTTCCGGCCGGCTGCTTCTTCACCGCTGCGGCGACCGTGGCGGCCTTGGCGATCGGCGATCCGGCGAGTTCGACGATGAGGTCTCCGGCACGCACCCCGCTTTGCTCTGCCAGGCTGCCTGGCGATACTTCGACGACCTGCACCCCACGCTCGCCGTCGCTCAGGCTGACGCCCAGCCGCGGCGGCTCCGGCGCAGCAGCCTGAGGCGGAACGGCGAAGACCGCCTCGGCGAGGCCCGGCCGGAGCTCGGTGCAGGGTGTGTCTGCTGGCAGCGGCAGCAGTGTGGCGGTGCGCGTCACTCCCAGGTCGCGCAACTGGTGAGCGACGCCGTACCCGTTGCGCAGATGGCCGCTGCCGATGATGCCGACCACGAGCGGACGCGCCGGGGTGCCGCTGTTGAGCCGGCGCGCCAGCGCCTCGGCCATTGCCCGGTCCCAGGTGGCCTGAGCGTCGACGAAATTGCGAAAGGCGGGATCGCTCCGCGATGCGGCCGGCGCGGCCTCGCCGCCGCGCATGCGGGCGTGCTCGCGATGCGTTTCGAACAGGTTGTCGACATAGGGCTGCGGTGGCGCTGTCGGGCGGGACACGCCCTCGCGCTCGGCCTGCGGGACGCCGTCGCTCCCCTTGCTGGCGATGTTGCGGATCAGCTTGCGCTCGACGTTGAGCGCCAACATCGGGATCCGGTTGATGCGCGCGAATTCGAACAGAGGCAGGTACAGCTCGGCCGGCATGCCCCACACCGCGTTCCACTCCACCTTGTCGAGGAATTCGGCAGCGGTCAGCTCGCCGTTCACCCAGCGGTCCAGCACCGGTTGCACACGGCGCGGGAAGGCCTCGAAGCCGATCACGATGTCGGGGCGCATGGCGGCGAGTGCAGCGATGGTCTGCAGTTGCCAGCGATGATCGTCGGCCTTGTCGTGCTGCTCGCCAAGCAGGATCACGTCCCGATCGGCCAGGCGCGGGAGGACCCCCTGCGCGCTGACCAGACGCGGCGGGCCGTCGCCCAGCCAGCTCCAGTTGCCGGCTTTGAGGCACGCGGACACCGGCGCTGGGGCTGCCGGCTCGGCCGTGGCGGCTGGCGCGGCTTGCAGCAGGACCGAGGCCGCCAGGAGGGCAAGCAGCTTGCGCGTGAGGGAATCCATGTCCATGAGCAATGGGTTGTCGCAGTCAGGTTGTGCGGGCGTCCTGCGCGTAGAGCACGGGTCCCGGGCGGAGTTCCGCAGCCTGGCAATTCGTCGAACCGGCGCCTGGCATCACCGCGTGAAGGGAACCGATGGAGGGTGGGGGTAGTCTGTGGAGAGCGGCAGCTATAAAATCTCGAGAAATATTGCGCGCTGAACCGACATCTCCGGCTTGCTCCGGCCGTCAAGGAGGCGCATCCCCCCATGTCACGGAGAGAATTCCATGTTCGGGCTTACGGCGCTGGAGCTTGCGCGCACCCAGTTCGCTTTCACCGTCTCCTTCCACATCCTCTTTCCTGCGATCACGATCGGGCTGGCGGCCTATCTGGTCGTGCTCGAGGGCCTGTGGTTGCGGACGAAACAGACGCTTTATCGCGATTTGTACCACTTCTGGTCGAAAGTCTTCGCGCTCAATTTCGGCATGGGCGTGGTGTCCGGTCTGGTGATGTCCTACCAGTTCGGCACCAACTGGAGCTTCTTCTCGGACTTCGCCGGCGGCATCACCGGCCCGCTGCTGGCCTACGAGGTGCTGACGGCCTTCTTCCTGGAGGCCGGCTTCCTCGGCGTGATGCTGTTCGGCTGGAACCGGGTCGGTCCGGGCCTGCACTTCTTCTCCACCCTGATGGTGTCGATCGGCACGCTGATCTCGACGACTTGGATCCTCGCTTCCAATAGCTGGATGCAGACCCCGGCGGGATTCGAGATCGTCGACGGGCGTGCGGTGCCGATGGACTGGCTGGCGGTGATCTTCAACCCGTCCTTCCCCTACCGACTGATGCACATGTCGGTGGCGGCCTTCCTTGCAACTGCGTTGTTCGTGGCGGCCTCGGCGGCCTGGCACCTGCTGCGTGGGCGGGACAACCCGGCGATCCGCAAGATGCTGTCGATGGCGATGTGGATGCTGGTGGTCGTCGCGCCGATTCAGGCGGTGATCGGCGACTTCCACGGCCTCAACACCCTGAAGCACCAGCCGGCCAAGATCGCCGCGATGGAAGGGCACTGGGAGAATCATCCGGGCGAAGGCGTGCCTCTGGTCGTGTTTGCACTCCCGGACCAGCAGCGCGAGGAAAACCGCTTCGCGATCGAGATCCCGCGCCTGGGGAGCCTGATCCTGACCCACAGTTGGGACGGTCAGTTTCCGGGCTTGAAGGAGTTCCCGCCCGAGGATCGGCCGCCGGTCGCGGTGGTGTTCTGGTCCTTCCGCATCATGGTGGGCCTGGGGGTGCTGATGATCCTGCTCGGCGCATGGGGGCTGCTGCTGCGTAGAGGCGATGCGCTGTACCGGTCCCGAACTTTCCTGCGCGCGACCCTGCTGATGGGTCCGACCGGCCTCATCGCGCTCATCGCCGGCTGGTTCACCACCGAGGTGGGGCGTCAGCCTTGGGTCGTGTATGGCCTGCAGCGTACCGCGGACGCCGTGTCCCACCACGGCGTCCTGCCGCTGGCGATCTCGCTGCTGCTGTTCATCGTCGTGTATTTCACGGTGTTCGGCGTCGGCATCGCCTACATGCTGCGCCTGGTGCGCAAGGGGCCGGTCATGCACGAAGGCGATACCGGCCTCGTCGGCGGACCGGGACATGAACGCCAGCAGATGCGGCCACTGTCGGCCGCGACCGACGACGATCTGCGCACTGCTGCAGCGAGGAGCTGAAACCATGGGCATCGATCTTTCCCTGATCTGGATCCTGATCATCTTTTTCGGCGTCATGATGTATGTCGTCATGGACGGCTTCGACCTCGGCATCGGCATCCTCTTTCCGTTCGCCCCGGATCGCCATGACCGCGACGTGATGATGAACACCGTCGCCCCGGTGTGGGACGGCAACGAGACCTGGCTGGTGCTGGGCGGCGCGGGGCTGCTGGCGGCGTTCCCGCTGGTCTATTCCGTCGTGCTCAGCGCGCTCTACCTGCCGCTGATCTTCATGCTGCTCGGCCTGATCCTGCGCGGCGTCGCCTTCGAGTTTCGCTTCAAGGCGCACGACCACGAGCGACACTTCTGGGACAAGGCCTTCATCGTCGGCTCGATCGCCGCGGCCTTCTTCCAGGGCGTGGCGCTGGGGGCCTACATCGAGGGAATCCCGGTGGTGAATCGCGCCTTCGCCGGCGGTGCCTTCGACTGGTTCGCGCCGTTCCCGCTCTTCACCGGACTGGGCGTGGTCGCGGTGTATGCCATGCTCGGCAGCACCTGGCTGGTGATGAAGACCGAAGGGCCGCTGCAGGCGCGCATGATCCAGCTCAGCCGGCCGCTGATCGGGCTGCTGATCGCCTTCATCGTCGCCGTCAGCATCTGGACGCCGCTCGCGCACGCATCGATCGCGCAGCGCTGGTTCTCGTGGCCGAACATGCTGTGGTTCGCCCCGGTTCCGCTGCTGGTGGTGTTCTTCACCGTGCAACTGCTGCGCTCTCTGCAGGGTGAGCCGCATGTGGCGCCCTTCGTGTACGTGCTCGGGCTGGTCTTCCTCGGCTACACCGGCCTGGCGATCAGCGTGTGGCCGATGATCATCCCGCCGGACATCAGCATCTGGCAGGCGGCCGCGCCGCCGCAGAGCCAGGCTTTCATCCTGGTCGGTGCGCTGTTCATCATCCCCTTCATCCTGATGTACACCGCATGGTCCTACTACGTGTTCCGCGGCAAGGTCCGCGCGGGCGAGGGCTACCACTGATGAATGCGATTCGGGGGCGCGACTTCCCGCCACGTCGTCCTTCCTCCGCCGCATGGCGGCACCTCGCCTGGTTCGGCGGCCTGTGGGTGGCCGGCGTCCTGGTGCTGGGGCTGGTCGCCGTGTTGCTGCGGCTGCTGATGCGGGTGTTCGGCTTGCACGGCTGAGAGGCCGCGATCGCGTCGGCGCATGCGTCCGGGGCGATCAGGCTCCAGGTCCGCTGCCGTGCGGCGGCACGGTGCCGAAAACGCGGTCCCATACCGTGGTCAGGGTGCCGAACGCGGCGTCCGGATAATGCAGATGGTGCAGGCCGTGCTGCCCGAAGCGGCGCAGCAGCCAGTGGTTGCCCGCATCCGTGCGCGTGTGCAGGGCGTGGTGCGTGATTTCCTGCGCGACGTGTCCGGCCAGCAGCCCCAGCGCCAGGCCGGTCGCCAGCCAGCGGTCGGCAATCACCAGCATGGGCGGTAGGATCAGCGCCAGCAATAGCAGGCCGCTGAACAGCAATGGCGTGCGCATCGGCTCTTCGGGACGCAGGTGGTGCTGCAGGTGCCAGGCGCGGAAGGGCTCGATGCCGTGCAGCACGAAGCGATGCAGCAGGTATTCCAGCAGCGTCCACAGGGCCAGTCCCGCCAGCGCGAACGCCGCCAGCAGCAGCCATCCGCCGTGCGGTCGCATGGCCGATCGCGCCAGCAGGGCCAGCCCTGCCACCACCGGCAGCGGCAACGCCTGTGGAAAGACGGTGGTCGCCCCATGTTGCAGATCGAACCGCTTCATCGCCTGCCTCCTTCGCGCTGCGCTCCCCCTGGTGATCCGTGCTCCCTGTGCATCTTAGACGCTGGAAATCGACGATGCTCCCGGCAGCCGCCCCGCGCCGTCATGCGTGCCGCGCACACCAGTGTGCCGCGCACGCCACAAGAAAAACCCCCGCCCGGGCGTCGCCCTGCGGGGGGTCGCGTGCGCTGCGCAGTCGCGGATTATTCCGGCCGCATCTGCGGGAACAGGATCACGTCGCGGATCGCCGGCGAATCGGTCAGCAGCATCACCAGGCGGTCGATGCCGATGCCGCAGCCGCCGGTCGGCGGCAGGCCGAACTCCAGCGCGCGGATGTAGTCGGCGTCGTAGTACATCGCCTCTTCGTCGCCGGCTTCCTTCGCTTCGACCTGGGCGCGGAAGCGGGCGGCCTGGTCCTCGGGGTCGTTCAGCTCGGAGAAGCCGTTGGCGATCTCGCGGCCGACGATGAAGAGCTCGAAGCGCTCGGTGATCTCCGGGTTGCTGTCGGAGGCACGCGCCAGCGGCGACACTTCCACCGGGTAGTCGATGATGAAGGTCGGCTCCCACAGCTCGGCTTCGGCGCAGGCTTCGAACAACTGCAACTGCAGGCTGCCCAGGCCGCCGGGCTTCACCTTCTCGCCGAAGGCGACGATCTTCTGCTTCAGCCACTCGGCGTCGGCGAGTTGCTCGAGCGTGAACCCCGGGTGGTACTTGCGGATCGCCTCGACGATGGTCAGGCGGTGGAAAGGCTTGGACAGGTCCAGCTCGCGGCCTTGGTACACGAAGCTCTCGGCACCCAGCGCCTCGCGCGCGGCGTGGCGGATCAGGCCTTCGGTGAAGTCCATCAGCGTCTTGTAGTTCGCGTACGCCTCGTAGAACTCCATCATGGTGAATTCGGGGTTGTGGCGCGGGCTGAGGCCTTCGTTGCGGAAGTTGCGATTGACCTCGAACACCTTCTCGAAGCCGCCCACCACCAGCCGCTTGAGGTAGAGCTCGGGCGCGATGCGCAGGAAGAGCTCCATGTCGAGCGCATTGTGGTGGGTGGTGAAGGGCTTGGCCGCGGCGCCGCCGGGGATGGGGTGCATCATCGGCGTCTCGACTTCGAGGAAGCCGTGGCCGGTCATGTAGTTGCGGATCGACTGCACCATGCGGCTGCGCGCGACGAAGGTGAAGCGCGACTGTTCGCTCATGATCAGGTCGACATAGCGCTGGCGGTACTTCTGTTCGACGTCGGTGAGGCCGTGGAACTTGTCCGGCAGCGGGCGCAGGCTCTTGGTGAGCAGGCGGATTTCGGTCGCCTTGACCGACAGTTCGCCGGTCTTCGTCTTGAACATGGTACCCACGCAGCCGACGATGTCGCCGATGTCCCAGGTCTTGAACTGGGCATAGACTTCCTCGCCGACGGCGTCGCGCTGGACGTAGAGCTGGATGCGGCCCGAGAGGTCCTGGATGGTGACGAAGCTCGCCTTGCCCATCACGCGCTTGAGCATGATGCGGCCGGCCACCTTCACCTCGACCGGCGTGGCTTCCAGCGCGTCGGCCTCCTTGTCGCCGTACAGTTCGTCGAGCCTGCCCGCGGTGTTCTCGCGCGAGAAGTCGTTGGGATAGGCGCGGCCGCTGGCGCGCCAGGCGGCGAGCTTTTCGCGGCGCTCGGCGATCAGGTGGTTTTCGTCCTGGGGGGTGGGTGCGGAGGAAGTGTTTTCGGCCATGGCAGTCGGGCTGACGTATCGAGTCCGCAATTGTCGCAGGCGGACAACGTCCGGGCAAATCCGCATTCGAGGCGCGCGCAGCATGGCGGCCCGGGGGAGAGGCTGCGGACCGGTGCGAGCCCGCGCTAAAGTCTGGGCGGCGCGCGTCGATGATGCATGCAGGCAAATGTTCCACGGAAACAGGATTCATGAAACTCTTTTGGCAGCTATACGAGGTTGTCGAGAAAACCTTCTGGAACTCGCTGACGAAGAAGCTCTTCAGCCTGCTTTTCCTGTTTTTCGTCAATCTCGCCTATCTGGGCGTCTACTGGCGGCAGAAGGGCGAGGTGGAAGCCTTGCTGCAGGCGGGCGCCGTGCCGCCGGAGACGGCTGGGCGGATCGTCGCCGCGCTGGATGGCGGGTGGATGCTGCTGCTCGGGCTGACGGTGTTCGCCCTCGCGTTCTGCATCGGGCAGATCCTCTACCTGCGCTTCCTGATCGTGCGCCCGGTGCGGGTGATCACCCGCATCTTCAACGAGATCGCGCGCGGCGAAGGTGATTTCTCGCAGAACCTGCCGCTCACCACCCACGACGAGCTGCGCGATCTCGCCGCCGGTTACAACCGCTTCGCCGACAAGATGCGCCACATCATCGGCGAGGTGCGGCACATGAGCGTGAGCATCGCGCGCGAGGCGGTGCAGGTGAAGGTGCGCGTCGAGGGCACGGCGCAGGACGCGCGCGAGCAGGGGCGCATGACCTCGCAGGTGTTCGAGGCCAGCACCGAATCGACCGCGGCGATCAACGAGGTTTCGGGCAGCGCGCACCGCATCACCGAATCGACCACCGGCAACCTCAGCATCGCGCGCGAATCGCTCGAGGAGATGCGCGACATCGCCGGCAAGATCAACGCCGTCAGCGAGAAGGTGCTCAGGTTCAACCACACCGTGGATGATCTTTCGCAGCGCTCGGAGAGCGTGAAGCAGATCGCCACGCTGATCCGCGAGGTGGCCGACCAGACGAACCTGCTCGCGCTCAATGCGGCCATCGAGGCGGCGCGCGCCGGCGAAGCCGGTCGCGGGTTCGCGGTAGTGGCCGACGAGGTGCGCAAGCTGGCCGAGCGGGTGAACAAGGCGACCGCAGAGATCGTCGGCAACATCAACGGCATGCTGGAGCTGGTCGCGGAGACGCGCAGCGAGAACGACGTCATCAATGTGGACGTGCTGCGCACGCGCGAGGTGGTCGATCGTTCGGCACAGCAGTTCGAGCATATGGTGGGCGAGTTCGAGGCCACCAGCACGCAACTGACGCAGATCGCCAACGCCATGGAATCGCTCTCCGCGACCAATGCCCGCGTCCATGACCACGTCGTCGAGATCAACGAGCTGTCGCGCACGGTGGCGCAGCACATGGACGACAGCGAGCGGCGCACGGCCGATCTCACGCGCGCGACCGAGGCGGTGCAGGAGCTCGTGTCGCGCTTCCGCACCGGCCAGGGGGCCTTCGACCAGGCGGTGGAGCAGGCGCGGCGCTTCCGCGATCGGGTGCAGGGCGAACTCGAGGCGATGGCCGGCAGCCGCATCGACGTGTTCGATCGCCACTACCGGCCGGTGCCGGGGACGAATCCGGCGAAGTTCACCGTGTCATGGGGCGACGAATTCACCCGCCGCTGCCAGGCGATCCTCGATGAGAGCCTCGCCGCCACGCGCGGCGCGGTGTTCGCCGTGGCGGTGAATGCCGACAGCTACCTGTCGGCCCACAACAGCAGGTTCTCGCAACCGCTCACCGGCGACTACGACACCGATCTCGTCGGCAACCGCACCTGCCGCAAGTTCGAGCGCCCGCCCGAACTGCGCGCCGCGCGCAACACCGAGGCGCTGCTGCTGCAGACCTACGTGCGCGACACCGGCGAGATCCTGTGCGACATGGCCATGCCCATCGTGATCGACGGCCGCCATTGGGGCAACGTGCGCATCGGCGTGCCGGTGGAGGCGCTGCTCGAAAACTGAGCGCGCCAGCACGCCTGCCCGGCGGCGCCGATGCGCCTCTCAGGCCGCAGCCGCGGGCGTGAGCCCCCAGGCCTGCGCCACGATCTCGAACGAGCGCCGGCGTGCGGCATGGTCGAAGATCTGCGCCGTCAGGACCAGTTCGTCGGCGCCCGTGCGGTCGATCAGGTATTCCAGGCCCTTGCGCACCGTGTCGGCGCTGCCGACGGCGGAACACGACAGCGCATCGTCGATGTAGGCGATCTGGTCGGGTGACCAGTGCTTCTCGTAGTCGTTCGACGGCGGCTGCAGCGGCCCGCGCACGCCGCGCGCGATGTTCGCCCAGCGGTTGCGCAGCGAGCTGAACAGGTAGTGGGCCTCCTCGTCCGTGTCGGCGGCGATGGCGTTGGCGGCCACCATCACGTAGGGCTTGTCCAGCGCTTCCGAAGGCTGGAAGCGGCTGCGGTAGAGATCCACTGCGCGCAGCAGGTAATGCGGCGCGAAGTGCGAGGCGAAGGCATAGGGCAGGCCCAGATGCGCGGCCAGTTCGGCGCTGAAGAGGCTGGAGCCGAGCAGCCAGA
>JAFEFM010000418.1 GCA_018240585.1 Pseudomonadota bacterium | reverse complement strand
TGGCGCCATTCGCCTCTCGCGTCCATGGGCGATGCGATACAGCGCCGGCAGCACGAGCAGCGTCAGTGCGGTAGACGACAGGATGCCGCCGATGACCACAGTGGCCAGTGGCCGCTGCACTTCGGCACCGGTACCGACCGCGATCGCCATGGGAACGAACCCGAGCGATGCGACCAGCGCCGTCATCAGCACGGGACGCAATCGCGTCAGCGCGCCCTCCCGGATCGCGTCATCGAGATCGAAGCCGTCATCGCGCAGACTCCGGATGTACGAGATCATCACCAGGCCGTTCAGCACGGCCACGCCCGACAGCGCGATGAAGCCGACACCGGCGGAGATCGACAGCGGGATATCGCGCAACCACAGCGCCAGGATGCCGCCGGTCAGCGCGAAGGGGACGCCGGTGAAGACCAGCAGCCCGTCCTTGACATTGCCAAACATCATGAAGAGCAACGTTAGGACAAGCAGCAACGCGACCGGCACGACGATCTGAAGCCGTTTGGCGGCCGACTGCAACTGCTCGAAGGTGCCGCCCCAGGTCGTCCAGTACCCTGTGGGCACCTGCACCGCCGTGGCGATCTTCGTTTCCGCCTCGGCGACGAAGGAACCAATGTCGCGCCCGCGCACGTTGGCGGTCACCACAACCCGACGTTTGCCGTTTTCGCGGCTGATCTGGTTGGGGCCGGGCGCAGACTCGATGCGTGCGACATCGCCCAGCCGGACGAAGCCACGCGCGCCGTTCTCGCCGGCGGGCACGCGGATTGGCAGACGGCGGATCGCCTCGAGGTCACCGCGAATCGCATCGGGCAACCGGACCAGGATGTCGAAGCGCCGGTCGCCCTCGAACACCGCCCCGGCCTCCTGCCCGCCGAGCGCAGCCGAGACGCTGTCCTGGACGTCGGCGACGTTCAGGCCGAGCCGGGCAATCTGATTCCGCTCGATCCGGACCGTCAGCATGGGCAGGCCAGTGGTCTGCTCCACCTTCACGTCGGCAGCACCCGGAACCCCCTCGAGCACGGCGGCAATGCGTTCTGCCGTCTCGTTCATGGTGTCCATGTCGTCACCGAAGACCTTCACCGCCACGTCGCTGCGAACGCCCGAGATCAACTCGTTGAATCGCATCTGAATCGGTTGCGTAAACTCGTAGTTGTTGCCCGGTATCTGACCGACCGCACGCTGCATCGCCGCGACCAGCTCACTCTTGGACTTCTGCGGGTCCGGCCACTGGTCCCGCGGCTTGAGCATCACGAAGTTGTCGGCGACATTGGGTGGCATCGGGTCGGTGGCGATCTCGGCCGTACCGATCTTGGCGAACACGTTGTCGACTTCGGGGAAGGTCTTGACCGTGCGCTCCAGTTGCACCTGCATGTCGATCGATTGGCTCAGGCTCGTGCCTGGAATGCGCAACGCATGAAGTGCGACGTCGCCCTCATCGAGGCTCGGGATGAATTCGCTGCCCATGCGGGTCGCCAGTAGCCCTGACAGCACGATGCTGACGCAGGCGATCGTCAGAACCAACGGCTTGCGCGCCATGACCCAGTCGAACGCCGGGGCGTAGCCGCGCTTGGCGATCGTCATCAGCCGATTTTCGGTCTCGCTGACCTTGCCGGACAGAAAGAGCGCAACCGCTGCGGGTACGAAGGTGACCGACAGAATCATCGCGCCCAGCAATGCGGTCACGACGGTAAAGGCCATCGGGTGGAACATCTTGCCTTCGACCCCGGTCAGGGCAAAGATCGGCAGGTACACCACCATGATGATGAGCTGGCCGAAGAGCAGCGCCCGCCGCGATTCCTTCGACGCCACGAAGACTTCGTGAAACCGCTCGTTGCGCGTCATCGGCCGGTCGAGCGCAGCCTGCGCGTGGGCGAGGCGGCGCACACAGTTCTCGACGATCACCACGGCCCCATCGATGATGATGCCGAAGTCCAGGGCGCCCAGGCTCATCAGGTTGGCGCTGACCCGGTTCGTCACCATGCCGGTGAAGGTGAATAGCATCGCCAGCGGGATCACCATCGCGGTGATGAGCGCCGCACGGATGTTGCCGAGAAACAGGAACAGGATGGCAATGACCAGCAGAGCGCCCTCGGTCAGGTTCTTCTTGACCGTGTCGATGGCCTTTTCGACCAGGATGGTGCGGTCATAGACCGTCTTGGCGACGATGCCCTCGGGCAAGGTCTTGTTGATTGCCTGCAGGCGTGCGTCGACCGCCTTCGACACGTCGCGGCTGTTCTCACCGATGAGCATGAACACCGTGCCCAGCACCACTTCGCGGCCATTCTCGGTCGCGGCACCGGTGCGCAGCTCCTTGCCCAGGCCCACTTCAGCCACATCGCGGATGCGTATCGGGACCCCTTGGGCGTGGCCGACGACGATATTGGCGATATCGTCGATGCCGGCGACCTGTCCCGGTGCGCGGATCAGATACTGCTCGCCCCGACGCTCGATATAACCTGCCCCCACGTTGGCGTTGTTGCGCTCGAGCGCCGTGACCAGATCGCTGATGGCCAGCCCGTAGGACACCATGCGCTCGGGCAGGGGTGCCACCTGAAACTCCTTTGCATAGCCGCCGATCGTGTTGATCTCGGTGACCCCTGGGACGGTGCGCAATTGCGGCTTGATGATCCAGTCTTGAATCTCGCGCAGATCCATCGGTGTGTACGCGCTTCCGTTGGGTTTTTTCGCGCCCTCGGTCGCCTCGACCGTCCACATGTAGATTTCGCCCAGCCCGGTGGCGATGGGGCCGAGCGCCGGGGCGAGGCCGGCCGGCAGTTTGCTGCGGGCCTCCTGGATGCGCTCGTTCACCAGTTGCCGGGCAAAGTAGATGTCCGTGCCGTCCTTGAACACGACGGTGACCTGGGACAGGCCATAGCGCGACAGGGAACGGGTCTGCTCGAGATTGGGCAAACCGGCCATCGTGGTTTCGATCGGGAAGGTCACGCGCTGTTCGGACTCCAGCGGGGAGTAGCCGGGTGCTTCGGTGTTGATCTGGACCTGGACATTGGTGATGTCGGGCACCGCGTCGATGGGCAGACGCTGATAGTTGTAGATTCCGACGCCGACCATGCCGAGCACGGCGAGCAGCACGAGCCATCGTTGATCGATGGCGAAGCGGATGATGCGTTCGAACACGAGCCTCTCCTCAAAGCGCCGCGGCGTCGCGTTCGCCGGTGCGAATACGGACCGCGGTGACGAGTTCGACGACACCGACCATCCCGTCGCCCGGTTGCCCCGTGCGTGCCGCCGCCGCGACCGCGTCGACGATGGCGGACGCGTCATCGTCCTGGCACAGGATCAGCAGCACGAGCACATCGTGGGCGTGGGGATTCCATTCATCGGCGACGAACCGGTGGTCCGGCCCATGCCCGCGGGGATGGCCTTTCGCGCCGAATACGGTGAAGCCGGGGCAATGCGGGAGCGTTTCGAGCGCCGTCTCGACGGCGTCGAGGCGGTGGGGGCGAATCATGGCAGTGATCTGTTTCATGTCGGGGGCTCCCGGTCAGTGGTCGTGGCTGGCGCCGGCCTTGCCGAGCTCCGCCTTGATGACATAGCTGTTCTTCGCCGCGTAGCGCTCGCCCGCCTGCAGGCCTGCCAGCACCTCCACGTGTCGGCCGTCGCTGCGACCCAGTTCGAGCGGGCGCGCTTCGAAGGCGTCGCCGTAGCGGCCGAATACCACCTTCCAGTCGCGCAGATCCTGGACGGCGTCCACCGCGACCGCGACCGGCACCTTCGTTTCCGCGGCGACGACGGTGACGGACACCGGCAATCCCGGTCGCCAGACACCGGAGGGGTTCTGCACCACGATGCGGGCGATGCCAGTACGGGACTGCTCGCCGATCAGCGGGCTGATGAAGGTGACCCTGCCCGGCGCCGACGCGTCGAAGGCGCTGGCGCGGATCGTTACCGTCTGGCCTGCGGCGAGCGCACCCAGATCCTGCGCGGACACCGGCGCCTCCACCCATACCGACGACAGGTCCGAGACGGTGAAGACCGCGGCGTCCTCCTTGACCGCCTCGCCGACCGACAGGCGTTTGTCGGTCACGACCCCGTCGATCGGGGAGCGAAGCTCATAGCGCGTGAGTGCGCTGCCGCCCGAAGCAACGCTGCCCAGAGTGGCGAGCTTCTGTTGTGCGCTCTGTACGGCAATCTCGCCTTCCTGCATGACGGTGCGCGCCTGCAGCATGTCCTGCTCGGGCGAGATCTTCTCCTGCCACAACGTCCTTTCACGCTCGTAGGTGGTCCGCGCGAGTGCGAGACGACGCTGCGCGGCCAACAATTCGGTACGCTGGTCGGCGAGCAATTGACTGCTCAGCACGGCGAGCACCTGTCCCTTGCGCACACGTTCGCCTGCGCTGACCGCCACCGACTCCACCAGGCCGGCCAGCCGCGGGACGACCTGCACGGTACGATCACTGTTGTAGCGCACCTCTCCCAGTAACTCGAGCGCTGTTCCGATCGTGGCCGGCCCCGCTTCGGCGAGCTCGATTCCGGCGCCCTGGAGCTGTGCATCGGTCATGGTGACGCGGGCCTCGACCTGTTCGTAGCCGAGCTGGTAGCGTTTTCCTTCGTAGTCCGCCTGTACCTTGACCGCAAAGGAGTGCGGCTCGGCCACGACCGCATCGCCCTTGAGGTAGTCCCCTTCCTTGATGAAGCTGAAACGTTGCGGCGACTGTCCCAACCGCTCGAGGACGAGCTGGATCTGGCTCTGCGCGACATCGAGCGGCTTGCCCTCCCAGTACGTGTAGAGCCGGAATTGAGGTTCCGCCCCGGTTTCGAAGATCGTCACCTCGATGCCGTAGCGGCCATCGGTGAGCAGCTTGCCGCCGTGTGGACCTTTGGCCGGTTCGGCGGCGGCCTCGTGGTGCTCTTCATCGGCATGCGAGGCATCGTCGGCGTGGTCGGTCGACTTGGCCTGACCGTGATGCTCCTCCTCGGCGTGCCCGGGCGCCTCCGGGTGGGCGGCATGCCCATGTTCGTCAGTGACGGCCTTGTTGCCATCGGTCGCAAGAATCGCTGCACCCAACGCGAGCCCGACGACGAGCACGGCGACGATCGCCCAGTGTGTGTTCTTCGGTTTGGTTTCTGCCATTTCACTCTCCAGTGCGCCGGACCGTTGCCGGCGCGAGCGGGGTTTCGGTTGATTCGTCGAGGCCGAGCAGCCGGTCGAGGTCCGCGCGGGCGCGGTGGGTATCGGCCAGGGTGCGCAGGTACTGGCTGCGGGCCTGCAGCAGCGTGCGCTGCGCATCGAGCGCTTCGAGGAAGCTGAACTTCCCCAGTTCGAAGCCCTTCGCCGCCGCGTCGTAGGCACTTTGGGCGCCGGGCAGCACCTGCTCGGCGAAGAGCTGGGCTTCCTGGCGTAGCGACGCCAGGCGCGCACGGGTCTCCCGCGCTTCGGCCGACACCTGCAACTGGCTGGCGGAGAGTCCTTCCCGAGCCTTCTCCTCGCGCTTGAGCGCCTCGAGCAGGTTGCCCCGATTCGTATCGAAGATCGGCAGCGGGACGGACAGGCCGACGATGGCCTGGTTGCGCCCCAACTCTTCAGACCGCTTCGCCCCCAGGCTGACGGTGATGTCCGGGATTCGGCGCGCCTTCTCGAGTTCCGTCAGCGCCTGCCGTCGGTCGATCTCCAGTCGGGCGCGGCGCAGGGCCGGCGCGTTGTCGAGCGAGCGCTCGAGATCGGCCATCGACGGGACCGCGGGCAACGCATCGAGCTGGGCGTCCAGCCTCCACGACAGGCCGCCGGGCTCGCCGAGCAAGGCCGCCAGCCGCGCCTGCGCACCGACCCACTCACTGCGCGCCTGACTCAGTTCGACCTGTACGCCCGCTTGCGCAACGTGGGCCTTGGTCTCCTCGATGGGCGCCACCTTGCCGGCCTTGACGCGCTGGCCGGCGGCCCGGCTTGCCCGCTGGGCAAGCTCCATGGCCTGCTCGGCCAGGCGCACGCGCTCCTGTGCGGTCAGCGCGTCGTAATACGCGGAGGTGACGGACGCGCGGATCGCGAGTCGCCTTGCCGTGAGTTCCTCGGCGGCGATGTCGTGGCCGCGCTCGGCCGCCAGCATGCGCGCCGCGCGTTTGCCGCCCAGCTCGATCGTCTGGTTGAGCTGGAGCGTCGTCGTCCGCGTCTGACGCTGGGTGTCCTCAAGCAGGTAGGCGATTTCGGGGTTGGGGCGGCTGTGCGCTTGCTGGCTCGCGCCGGCCATCGCCTCCACCTCGAGCCGCGATGCGGCCAGTTCCGGGTTCTGCGCGTGGGCCAGCGCGAGCGCTTGGCCTAGCGACAGGGTGCCACTCACTGCCGCGTCGCCGGCTGCCGGCTGCGAACGCCATGCTGGCGCTGGCGCGGCCGGCGCGGAAGTGGGCGGGTTCTGCGCCCACGTCATGAGGGGAAAGCACAGTGCGACGCACAGGCCGATGCCGCGCGAAGGGTCGATCTTCGTCATTGAGTCCTCGTCTGGACGGCGTCAGGCTCGCTCGGGCAATGCGCCCGGCGAGACGGATCAAAAGGAAACCGACGAGGGCGGCCACGCGACCGGTGCTCAACCGATGCGTGGATCCATGAAACCCGAACTCGTCGGCGGAATCAGACGAGGAGGGATGCGGGCGGGCGAAGGAGGTTGTCCGGCGGCGGCTCGGACAGCGGGGAGCGATAGGGACTGTCGCCCGAGCGGTCCGGGAAGACCTCGAGACTGTGCGTGGCGGCAAACAGGGCGTGCGGGCTATGGCTGTGGTCGTGATCGGCGCTGCAACTGGCGTCACACGCCTTGCTCGTCCCGTGATCCGAGCGCTCGGTGCCGTCACGGTCCGCATGATCGTGCGTGTGATGACCCAGATGAGCGCGCTTCAGGGAACCGCCTTCGTGCGAGCAAAATGCCGCCACGGCCGCGGTGCTCCACTGCAGCGGCAGAAAAAACACGAGGAGGACGATCAGAAGCTTGCGCACGCACCGATTCTACAGGAGGTCTCAGGGTTGGAAATGGGGTGGCATCAATCCGTGGCGCGAACTGGAGGCTCAGTTCGCGCCATAGAGTTCCTCCATGTAAGCGCGCTCGGCAGGCGTCACGTTCTTGAGTTCCTGCAGGACCTGCTCTCGCGTTTTGCCGGGGCCCGCGTTCGTATCCGGCATCGGCAGATCACGCAGGAAAGATTCGTAACTTCCGTCTGCCTTGGCCTGCGCAAGCTCGCGCATCACGTCAGCGCGGGTCTTGGTGCTTTCACCATGGTCGGGATGAAACGTCCAGCCCACCTCGGTCGTCGTGCGATGCCAGACGTCCGCGTACGAGACGGTGGGGGCGACCAGAAGGCTGGCGATGAGCGCAGTGGAAGTGAGTATGCGAGCGACCATGATGGAACTCCTGTCGAATCATCCGTGACGCCAGACCGGTTTGGGCCTGCCGATGCCTTGAGGGTGAAGGCATGAATCGACTATACGAAGGCCGCTTCGTCAATTTGCGAACTGCCGCATTACGTTTTTGTAATGTCCGGCTCAGCCGGTTCTTGACATAATTCGATCATGAAAGTCCTGGTGATTGAAGACGAGCCCAAGCTTGCCGACTATCTTCGCAAGGCCTTGTCGGAGAGCAGCTACGTTGTCGATGTCGCCAATGACGGGGCCACCGGACTGCACTTCGCCCGCGAAGGGCAATACGATCTGATCCTGCTGGATGTCATGCTGCCGGTCGTCGACGGCTTCGGCGTCCTGAACGAACTGCGCAAGAGTAATCAGGTTCCGGTCCTCATGCTGACGGCGCGCGACAGGATCGAAGACCGGGTACGGGGGCTACAGGACGGCGCCGACGATTACCTCGGCAAACCGTTTGCGCTGTCCGAACTGCTCGCGCGGGTGCAGGCCTTGATGCGCCGGGGTGCCCTTTCCGCGTCACCCGCGGCGGAACTCAACATGCTTCGCCTCGAAGACCTCGAACTCGACCTGATGCGCCGCAGGGCGACCCGCGGCGGGCTGCGGCTGGAGCTGACCGCCAAGGAGTTCACGCTACTGACGTTGCTGCTGCGCCGGCAGGGGGAGGTCCTCTCCCGCACCGTCCTGGCCGAGCAGGTCTGGGACATGAATTTCGACAGCAATACCAATGTCGTCGAAGTCGCCGTTCGCCGCCTGCGCGGGAAACTGGACGATCCCTTCGACCGGAAGCTTCTGCACACGGTCCGGGGGATGGGCTACGTGCTCGAAAGCCGGGAAGAATGAAACCGGCGGCCCCTCGTTCGCTGCGCCGGTGGCTCTCGCGAGGGCTTGCCCTCCTGACCCTCGTCGGCTTGGGTCTGGTCTGCGCAGCCGTGTATGTGGCCACACACTTGAGTCTGGCGTCCCGGCAGGCGGTTTCGCTCGAGCAACATCGTCAGGTGATTGAACATCTCGTTGAAGAGCTTACGACCCCGGGCGACCTGGCCATCTTGCGTCACAAGCTCGACGACTTTTTTGCCGGTCGATCCGATCTGCGCTTGCGCCTGCGCTCCGCATCGGGCCAGTGGGTCTACGGCGCCGATGATCGAGGCCTCCTCATGCTCGCAAACGAGAAGCGGGTGGTCTTCGAGATCGCTTCTCCAACACATCCCTTCGCCCTGATGCAGGCAGAACTGACGTTGGACGTTTCATCCGACGATCAGTTGCTGCGCGGACTTGCATGGACACTGGCCGCCTGCGCCTTGACAGGCACGATCGCGATTTCATTGGGAGGAGCGTGGCTGGTGCGTCGAGCGCTCGAGCCGGTCAACGAACTGGCGCAACAGGCGATGCGTCTCGTGCCCGAACGGCTCGCAGAACGGCTCGACGGCGCCGCGCAGGCAGAGGAAGTGCAGCCGCTGGTTCAGCAGTTCAACGCCGTGCTCGAACGCTTGCAGGGAGCGTACATCCAATTGGAAGGTTTCAACGCAGACGTCGCACACGAACTGCGAACCCCCTTGACGACGCTGATAGGGCAGACGGAACTGGCGCTGAAGGGCAAAGGTGACGCGGCTGAGCTTCGCGACATCATGGGTTCAAACCTCGAAGAGCTACACCGTCTTTCGAGTCTCGTGCACGACATGCTGTTCCTGTCCAATGCGGACCGGGGCGTCAAGGCACGCACCCGCACGATCAGCAGTCTTGCCGCGCTTGCGCGTGAAGTCGCCGAGTACCATGAGGCCCCGCTGCTCGAGGCGCGGCTCACGATCGGGATCATTGGCGATGCCGTAGCGTGCGTCGATGGTCGTCTCGTTCGGCAGGCGCTGTCGAATCTTTTGTCGAATGCCACCCGATACGCGCAACCTGGCACGACGATCGAGGTCGATATCCACGAAGCGGCGCCGGGAGAAGTCGCGTTATCCGTTACCAATACGGGTCCCGAGATTGCCGAAGAGCACCTTTCTCGCCTCTTTGACCGTTTCTACCGGGTCGATGCTGCGCGCAAGCATGGCGAGGATAACAACTATGGCTTGGGCCTTGCGATTGTTGCCGCGATCGCGCGCATGCATGGGGGGCGGACGTTTGCTCGTTCCTCTCAGGGAATGACGACGATCGGATTCTCGGTTCCGTACAGCGACCGGTAGCGTTGGTCAGCGCCCGTTTCGCAGCGGCTGCTCGCATGCACGATACTTCTCCTCCACCGATGTTCCGTCCCTCAGTCCGTGCGTTCGGTCGGGCGCAAGAGGCGCAGGCCGTTGAACACGACGAGCAGGCTCGCGCCCATATCGGCAAACACGGCCATCCACATCGTGGCCGACCCCAGAAGAGCGAGCACCAGAAAAACGCTCTTGATGCCGAGCGCCAGGGTAATGTTCTGCCACAGTACCGAATGCGTGCGCCGCGACAAACGGATCGTCTCGGGGATACGGCGCAGATCGTCGTTCATGATCACGATGTCAGCCGCCTCCATCGCCGTATCGGTGCCCGCCGCGCCCATGGCGATCCCCATGTCGGCCTGAGCAAGTGCCGGCGCATCGTTAATGCCGTCCCCTGTCATTGCCGTAGGACCATATTGGCGCTGCAGGTCGCGAATCGCAGCGAGTTTGTCTTCAGGCAGTAGATTGCCGCGGGCATCCTCGATACCGGCCTGCGCGGCAATCGACCGTGCGGTCGCTTCATTGTCGCCGGTCAGCATCACCGTGGTGACCCCCAACGCGCGCAATTCGGCAATGGCAGTCCGGGACGATGCCTTGATCGTGTCCGCGACCGCGAACAGACCCAGCACCTTCGTCGACGAGGCCAGCAGCGTGACAGTGCGTCCTTGCGATTCGTGCTCCGCCAGCCGTGCCTCGAGTTCAGCACTGCACTGGCCGCGATCTTCGATCAAACGGTGGTTACCCAGAGCATGGACGTCGTCGCCGACGCGCCCCTGAACACCGCGCCCCGCAAGGGCATTGAATTCGTCGACGGCCTCCAGCGGGTGATCGAGCCCGGCCGCAATGGCTTTCGAGACCGGATGGTCCGAGTGGGCGGCAAGGCTTGCGGCAAGGCTCCCGGTTCGCTGCTCGGTATGGTCGGCGGCGATGGCGTCGAAGGCCACGAGGCGTGGCTTGCCTTCGGTCACGGTGCCGGTCTTGTCAAGCGCGATCGCCTTGATCTTGCGCGCATCCTCGAGGTACGTTCCACCCTTGATCAGAATGCCCCGTCGTGCAGCCGCGGTGAGCCCGCTCACGACGGTCACCGGTGTGGAGATGACCAGCGCGCAGGGACAGGCGATGACGAGCAGGACCAGCGCCTTGTAGAGCGCATCAAGCCATGGCCAGCCGAATCCCAATGGTCCGACGATCGCCACCGCCAGCGCGATCACGAAGATGGCGGGCGTGTAGATCGCCGCGAAACGGTCGACGAATCGCTGCGTGGGCGCCCGCGTGCTCTGTGCTTCTTCCACAGCATGAATGATGCGTGCCAGCGTCGTATTGCTCGCCACGGCCGTCACGCGACATTCGAGCAACCCGGTTTCATTGATCGTCCCGGCAAAGACGAGATCGCCGGGTTGCTTGTCGACGGGAATACTTTCGCCCGTGACCGGCGCCTGGTTGATCGCACTGTTTCCGACGGTCACGACACCATCAAGTGGCACACGCTCGCCGGGTTTCACGCGAATGATGGCCTCCAGGTGCACCGAGGCCGCCGCGACGCGCACCCAACTTCCGTCCGCCTGCCTCACCTCGGCTTCGTCAGGGGCCAGGGCCATCAGGCTCGTGATCGCATTGCGTGCCTGGTCGACCGCGCGCGCCTCGATCAACTCGGCGATGGCATAGAGCGCCATGACCATGGCCGCCTCGGGCCACTGGCCAATCACGAATGCGCCCGTGACGGCGACGGACATCAGGGCATTGATGTTCAGGCGAGCACGACTGAGCGCGACGAGCCCCTTCTTATAAACGCTCAAACCCGACAAGCCGATTGCCGCAGCAGCAAGGGCCATACCCACGACCTTGACCAGGAGGGTTGCCGGTGCAAGGTAGGCCAATGCTTCAGCGCCCACCGCCAAGATCAGGGCACCCATCAGCCGCGCGAGCCCAGCTCCGATTCGCCGATCGTCGTCAGCGGACTCGGCTTGCAACGTCTGGCCAGACTGCCCCGCATCGACGAGATTGATCTCGAAGCCCGCCGCACGTATTGCATCTTGTGCCTGTTGCTGCCCGGCCGCGCCGGCCGTGATCATAAGCGTGCGCGTACCCAGCGCGAAGCCAAGCCGGCGAACCCCGACGACCGACGACAGCGCCTGCCTGATCTCCATCTCTTCGGTAGCGCAATCCATTGCCGGAATGCGATAAACCGTATTCTCGGCCGCCGCGCCGGGCAAAAGCTCCTGCGACGGCGTCGCGTCCTGCGCGCATGCACCCCCGACATTGCAGAGCTGGGTATCTTCAGTCACTTTGTTCATGATCACGCTCCTTGACGCCATTGAAAACCCTGTAGTGACCACAGAGTCAACCACTTACCCTAATCAGCGCCTCCTCGGTCGGGCAGTCCATGTGGGTGATGACGAAAACGGATTGCTTCATGGTGGTCCTGCACGAGGAATGCAACGGTCGCTCGCGGGGCATGACACCGAAGTGACCACCCCGGGACGGCTCACTTCGGCTGCGGCTGCTGCGACATCCACTGCTGATGCTGCATCATTTGATCCATCATCATCTGCTGCATCGGCATGTATTGCTCCATCATGAATTGGCGCTGCTTGAGTTGCTCGGGCGTCAGACGCCGGTAGTCCCCCCACATGGGCCCGCCCATCATGCGGCCGCCCATACGGCCCTGGCCCATCATCGGCGCCCCGCCGCAACACCCCATCATCCCCGGTGCCCACATGCCGTGCATCATCTGCATGTTGTTCTGCATCGTGGTCCAGTGGTCCTGGAGCAGTTTCTGCCGCGCCTGGGGATCCTCCGTCTGGCGGATCCTGTCCATCTGCTCCTGCATCGCTCTCATGTTCTCCTGCACCTGCGCCATCTGCTTGTCAAAGTCCGTCGTGCCGGGGGCCTCCTGTTTCGTCTGCCCGCCCGCGCCGGCTGGCGGGTCGGCGGCAAAGAGGGACGGCGCCGGCATCGCGAGGGCCGCGGCCAATCCCAACGTGATCAATGGTTTCATCTTGCGCTCCTTTCGAGGGTTCCCTGAGTCCTGCCCGCTGCGGCAGTGTCAACATTGAAAACCCTGTAGTCGCTCCGGGGTCAACGGCTTAGCATGAGCAATCGTGCGAGGAGGTGTCATGCGGATCGGAGAACTTGGCCAGGCGACCGGCGTCGATGTCGAAACGATTCGCTACTACGAGAAGGCGAGGTTGCTGCCGCCGCCCGCCCGGGCAGCGAATGGCTACCGCGCCTACGGCGCGGCACACCTGGAACGCCTGAGCTTCGTCCGCCACTGTCGGGCGCTTGACATGTCGCTTGCGGAGATCAGGCACCTGCTCGATTTCGTCGCCCACCCGGAGGCCGATTGCGGTGAGATCAACCGGCTGATCGACGAGCATCTCGGACGGGTGCGGGCGCGGTTGAAGTCCCTGAACGCCCTGGAGAATCAGTTGGTGGCGTTGCGGGCGAGCTGCGGGGCCGGGCACGTGGCTGCGGACTGCGGCATCCTGCACGAACTGGAGGCCGCCGCCCATGGCGAGGCGTGCGTATGCCATCCGGCGGGGAGAAAACATCCAGCAGTGACGACGCAAAAAGCGAAGGAACGTTGATCGGCGCTGCGTTGCGGCGGCTGGTCAACGAGTCTTAACGTACGATTTTTTCCCGTTTTCTGAGACGACCCTAAGATGAAAAAGATGATGGCTCAGATGGGCTCGGGCGGCGAAGGCCCCATGGACATGATGCAGAAGATGATGGGGCAGATGGGAAGTCAGCCCGGCGGCGAGGCCGGCAACCCCATGCAGCAGATGATGGGAATGTGCTCGGAAATCCTGGCGGCCATCCACAAGACAACGTCGATGGCCGCGCTTGCTACGCCCGAACTTCACACCCTGTTCGGCGAGTGGATGGAAAGCCTGGAACGTGAGGCGCTCGCGGCACTGGACGACCAGGGCGCGGCAGATGCAACGGCCCTGGCGACCAAGCTCAAGATCAGCGAGGCAAGCGCAATTCATGTTGTTGCGCACCTTGCCAGCAAGGGCAAGGTAAGTCTGAGCGTCCGCGCCACCGGGCAAGGTGCGCCGTGAGTCCCATTGTCCTGGAGTCCGTGTTGACGTGCCCACGCTGTGGATATGCCCAGCAGGAAACCATGCCGACCGACGCCTGCCAGTTCTTCTACGAGTGCTGCAACTGCAAGGCGTTGCTGCGCCCCAACCCCGGCGACTGCTGCGTGTTCTGTTCCTTCGGCTCGGTGAAATGCCCGCCGATTCAGGCGCAGCGCGGGTGTTGCGGGTAGCGCCCAGCTTTCACCGGCATCATCGACAGCCCGCCTTCGCGCGGGCTGTTTGCATCGTGGGGCTGAGGAACGGCTTAGCGTACGATTTTTTCCGTTTTCTGAGACGACCCG
>JAFEFM010000417.1 GCA_018240585.1 Pseudomonadota bacterium | reverse complement strand
GCAGCGCGTTCATCAGCGTGGATTTGCCGACGTTGGGAATGCCCATGATCATCATGCGCAAGGGCTTGACGCCATCGTCGCGGTGCGGGGCCAACTGCCTGCACAGTGCCGGGATGCGCGCCACTTCGGCCGCACTCTTGGCGGAGATCGACACTGCCTTGACGCCGGGCTGGCGGTTGTAGAAGTCCATCCAGGCGCGCGTCACGACCGGGTCGGCCAGATCCGACTTGTTCAGCAGCTTGAGGCAGGGCCGGTTACGGAAGCGCCTCAGTTCGCCGATCATGGGATTGCTGCTGGCCTCGGGCAGGCGGGCGTCGGTGACCTCGATGACGACGTCGGTGGCCGCCATGGCCTCGGCCGCCTTCTTGCGCGCCGAAGCCATGTGACCGGGAAACCACTGGATGGGCATGACTGATCCCTGAGCTTGAATGCCCCGATTATCCCACGCCACCCGGCGTATTTTTCCGATGCCATCTGCGAACGATTCGCATCCGACAGCACCGCGACGGGATTTTTTTATTTCCAGTCGAAATAAATTCGCGCATGCCGCAGAAAGCGTGTATCGTGCCGCTCGCAGTCGATTCAAGCAGTGGTTGTTCTGGTGGTAACCCAGCGTGTTCCAAGAGAACGCGTGCCGGTCTGATTCCTCTGGATTACGTTTCTTGATCGTTCCTGCACCTTTCGGGCGCATGCCCAATCTTTCTTGAAAATGGAACGCATATGAGCACTCAAACCGGTACCGTCAAGTGGTTCAACGACGCCAAGGGCTTCGGCTTCATCACCCCGGAAAACGGCGGCGAAGACCTGTTCGCCCACTTCTCGGAAATCCAGAGCAAGGGTTTCAAGAGCCTGGCTGAAAACCAGCGCGTCGAATTCGAAGTCAAGACGGGTCCCAAGGGCCTGCAAGCGGCGAACATCCGCCCGCTGTAATCGGCGCCTCCCGCCGAATCATCGAAACGCGGCCTCGTGCCGCGTTTTTGCTTTTTGCGGCTCCGAATCGCCGATAATCGCGTTTTGATGTCCGCCGCCTGCGCCGTGCGCGCACCCCGATCGCCATGACCGAATCCACTATCCGCTTCGCCGACCTCGCCCTGCCCGAGCCCATCCTGGCCGCGCTCACCGACGTCGGCTACGAGACGCCCTCCCCCATCCAGGCCGCCTGCATCCCGGAACTGCTCGCCGGGCACGACCTGCTCGGCGAAGCGCAGACCGGCACCGGCAAGACGGCCGCCTTCGCGCTGCCCATGCTCGCCAGGCTGGATCTGTCCGACGCGCGCCCGCAGGTGCTCGTGCTGACGCCGACGCGCGAGCTGGCGATCCAGGTGTCGGAAGCCTTCGCCAAGTACGCGCGCCATCTGAAGAACTTCCACGTGCTGCCGATCTACGGCGGCCAGAGCATGGTGGTGCAGTTGCGCCAGTTGTCGCGCGGCGCCCAGATCGTGGTCGGCACGCCGGGCCGCATCATGGACCACCTCGAGCGCGGCAGCCTGAAGCTCGACACGCTGCGCTCCCTGGTGCTCGACGAGGCCGACGAGATGCTGCGCATGGGCTTCATCGACGACGTCGAATGGATCCTCGAGCACACGCCCGAGACGCGCCAGACTGCGCTGTTTTCGGCGACGATGCCGAACGCGATCCGCGACGTGGCCCACCGCCACCTGCGCGATCCGAAGGAAGTGAAGATCCGCGCCGCCACTGCCACGGTGGCCAAGATCAGCCAGCGCTACTGGCTGGTGCGTGGCGTGGACAAGCTCGACGCGCTGACGCGCATCCTGGATGCGGAGGAAAGCTTCGACGCCGCCCTCGTCTTCGTGCGCACCAAGATCGCCACCGAGGAACTCGCCGACAAGCTCGCGGCACGTGGCTATGCAGCGGCAGCACTCAACGGCGACATGACCCAGGGCATGCGCGAGCGCGTGATCGAGCAGCTCAAGTCCGGCGCGCTCGACATCGTCATCGCCACCGACATCGCCGCGCGCGGCATCGACGTGCCGCGCATCTCGCACGTCATCAACTACGACATCCCCTACGACACCGAAGCCTACGTGCATCGCATCGGCCGCACCGGCCGCGCCGGGCGCGAGGGGGTCGCAGTACTGTTCGTCGCGCCGCGCGAGACGCGCATGCTGAAGATGATCGAGCGCGCGACGCGCCAGCCGATCACGCCGATCGCGCTGCCCAGCAGCGAGGAAGTCTCCAACCTGCGGGTGGCGCAGTTCAAGCGCCTGGTGGTCGACACGCTGGGCAGCGAGGATCTGGGCTTCTACATGGACGTGGTCAACGGCCTGGTCGAGGAAAACGAGATCGACATCCACGAGGTGGCCGCGGCGCTGGCCTACCTCGCCCAACGTGACCGCCCCCTGCAGATCGAGGAGAGCGGCCGCGGCTGGGATCTCGCCACCGCGCCGACACACACCGGCGGCCGTCCGCCGCGCGACGAGGCCTTCACCACCGGGATCGCCCGCGAGCGCCCGCAGCGCCCGAACCGCGACGAGATCCTGCAGCGGCGCCGCGCCTTCGCCGATGGTGCGCTGGTGCGCTACCGCATCGAGGTGGGCCGCAACCATGGCGCCAGCCCGAAGGAAATCGTCGGCGCCATCGCCAACGAAGGCGGCATCGAAGGCAAGTTCATCGGCCAGATCCACCTGTTCAACGATTTCAGCACGGTGGAACTGCCCGCCAACCTTCCCGGAGATCTGCTGGAGACACTCAGGCGCACGCGGGTCCGCCAACTGCCGCTCAACATCCGCCCGCTGACGGATGCCGAAGCCGCCACCGTGCCGGAGCGCCGCCGCCCGCCGCGCGAGGAGGGTTTTCGCCGCGAGGAAGGCGTCCGCCGGGACGAGGGTTTCCGTCGCGATGAAACGCCGCGCCGCAGCTACGGCGACGACGGGCGGGGCCCACGCTCTTATGGAGGCGAAGGCGGCAGACCGGGTGGTGGCGATCGCGCTGCCGGACAGGGCAGGCCCGGCGGCTACGGCGCGGGTGGCGGCTATGGCAAGCCCGGCGCACCGCGCCGCGACGAGCACAAGCCGCGGCCCGCGTCGCATGACGACCGTGGCGGGAAGGCGCCCTTCTCCACACACAAGCCGCGCCGCCATCGGGATGCCTGAGACGGCGCCTGAAGCGCTGCGGGACGCCCCGCCCGGGATGGGGCGCCCCGCACGATGACCGGCCGCCGCCCCCGCAAGCCGGCGGCTGCAACGCCTGCACGTGTCGCCGAACCGACGACGGATCCGGCGCCGTTCGCCGTGCTGACGCCGGACTCCGTGCTCGACGCGATCGAAAGCGTCGGGCTGTACCCGGACGGCCGCCAGCTGGCGCTCAACAGCTACGAGAACCGCGTCTATCAGGTCGGCGTCGAGGACGGGCCGATGGTGATCGCCAAGTTCTATCGTCCCGGACGCTGGAGCGACGCGGCCATCCTCGAGGAGCACGCCTTCACCGCCGAACTCGCCGAGCGCGAGATCCCGGTGGCGGCAGCGCTCGTCATCGACGGAAGAACGCTGCATCGCCACGGCGGGCTGCGCTTCGCGCTCTTCCCGCGTCTCGCCGGCCGTGCGCCCGAGCTGTCGGACCCGGCCACGCTGGAGTGGATGGGCCGCTTCATCGGCCGCATCCATGCCGTCGGTGCCGTGCGCCCCTTCGTCGCGCGGCCGGCGCTGGACATCGCAAGTTTCGGCGAAGCCTCGCGCGACTGGCTGCTGCAACACGACTTCATCCCGGCCGACGTGCTGTCCGCCTGGCGCAGCAGCGCGGAACAGGCGCTCGACGGCGTACGGCGCGCCTTCGAGCGCGCGGGCCGCGTGCGCCAGTTGCGGCTGCACGGCGACTGCCACCTGGGCAACGTACTGTGGCAGGCGGACGAGCGCGCAGCCTTCGTCGGACCGCAGTTCGTCGACTTCGACGATGCGCGCATGGGCCCGGCGGTGCAGGATCTGTGGATGCTGCTGTCCGGCGAGCGTCAGGAGATGTCGCGCCAGCTTGCCGACGTGCTCGCCGGCTACGAGGATTTCATGGAGTTCTCGCCGCGCGAGCTGCACCTGGTGGAAGCCCTGCGCACCCTGCGCCTGCTCCACTATTCGGCCTGGCTCGCCCGCCGCTGGGACGACCCTGCCTTCCCCGCCGCCTTTCCGTGGTTCAACACCCAGCGCTACTGGCAGGACCGCGTGCTCGAGCTGCGCGAGCAGATCGCGCTGATGGACGAGCCGCCGCTATGGCCGGCGTGATACGGCGCGCGCTTCAGGTGCCGGGCCGCGCCGCCCTCACCGACGCGGCGAAATCACGCGCGTCCGCCACGAATTCGAAGAAATCCGCCTCGAAGCCGGCGTAGTCGCGCAACAGCTCCTCGCCCGCCCCCGCCAGCGGATTGGGCCGGCGCAGCCGGTGTTCAGCCATGCGATCGAGCGCGCCGGCGACGTTGTCGACCTCGCGATAGCTCGCCATCCAGTCGTGCGCGGCCATGCGCTCGAACACCGGCGCGAAGGATTCCGGCAGCGCCTCCGGGTAATCGGCGATCAGCCGGTAGGTCTGGGTGGTGAAATCGGCCAGCGGCTCGTCGCTGAACTGCGACCAGTGCCGCGCCAGGAAGTGGTCGTAGAAGAGGTCCACCATGATGCCGCCCACCCTGCGCCGTTCCGCGCTGACGCGCGCGCGGCTGCGACGGAAGGCGGCATGCGAGTCGGCAAAGCTGTCGATGCGCCGGTGCAGCATCACGCCTGCGGCCAGCCCGGCATCCAAGCCCGGCGGCAGTGGATCCAGCCAGCCCTTGACGAAGTCGCCGATCACGCCGCCGATGCGATCGGTCGCCAGCGGACCGGCCAGATAGGCGTGCGCAAGAAAGTTCATCGCGCCCGCCCGTCCGCTCAGCGCCGCGCGCGCGACATCAGCGCCTGCGGCTCGACCTGCACCGTGTCGCGGCCGTTGGTGACCCAGACGTGGCCGTCCTGGATGGTGAATTGCAGGCGCATGCTGCGCTCGGTGAGCCTTGCAAGGTCCGGCGCCGCCTCGGGCGGCAGGTTCAGCACGACGAGCTTGTCCTGGCGGCCGAGCTTGTCGCGCACGCCGCTCCACCAGATGTCGGCGGCGCGACCGTAGCTGACCACCACCACCTCGTCGGCGCGGCCGCAGGCCTTGCGGATCCACTTCTCGTCGGGTTGGCCGACGTCGATCCAGCGCTCGATGGCGCCAGTGAGGTCACGTTGCCACAGGTCGGGCTCATCATCCACGCACAGACCCTTGCCGAAGGCGAGCGCCGGATCGGCGAACAGGGCGAAGGCGAGCAGGCGCACCATCATGCGCTCGTCGGTCTCCGACGGATGGCGCGCGATCGTCAGCGCATGGTCGCCGTAGTAGCCGCGGTCCATGTCGGCGATCTGCAGCTCGGCCTTGTAGATGGTGGCTTTGAGTGCCATCGGCAGCGGCCTCCGCTCAGTGCACCGTGGGCGACGCCGCGCGGCTCGCCTGCTGCCAGGCGACGACCGCGCGCCCGGCATGGGCCATCACCACGTTGCGCTGCTCCGCCGGCAGTTCCCGCGACAGCGCGCCGAACAGGGCCTGCGTCGCCTCCTGCGCCACGCCCTCGCTGGCGAGGCCTTCGGCCAGGCAGCGGATCTGGATCGACGCCAGCGCATCGGCCACCAGGCGCCAGCCGGAAAGCGGCATGTCGCGCACCAGCGCGAGCATCTGCCCGCCGAGCTGCCCGGCCAGCCGCAGCGCCTCATCGCGCTCCTCGGCGGCGATGGACGAGTGCCACAGTGCCAGGTGGATGCCACGCCGCAGCTCGACCTTGAAATCGATGGCGTTTTCCTCCGCCGCGCCGAGCGCCTCGAACTGGCGCAGGAAGCGCGCCTCGTCCTCGGCGTCGAGCCCGGTGCGCAGCGCGCCGATCAGCTCGGTCAGCCCGGGAATGGCGACCAGGCCGAAGGCCTGCGACCACGCCAGTCCCCACTGGTCCATGCCGCTCATCAGCAGCGCCAGCCGCAGCGCACGACCCTCGTCCGAGCCGGCCGCCTGCGCCCAGTTGCGCAGCGCATCACGCATCTCATCCACGCCTGCCCGGCGCGCTGCTTCCGAGTCGCCCACCGTGAGGCGAAATACACGCGCGAAGGCGTCCTGCGCCATGCGCGCAGCCTGGCGCTGGTGGTCGATATCGACCCAGGCGGAAAGCGGATCGGGGGGAAAGACGGTTTCTGCGGAAGAGGACATGAGGCGGCGCGCGGACAGGAAGGGCGCCATTGTGCCTAGCCGGGGCAAGCCCGGCAATGCGGCGACACGCCCTGCGCGCGCTCAGGCCGCCAGCGGCATGCGCTCGAGGGTACGCTTGAGCGCATCGAAGCACTGCGCATCGATCGCGGTGCCGACGTTCTCGGCCATGATCTCGAGCGTTGCGGCCCAAGGGCGCCGCGGACTGCAGCGCACTGGATCACGCAGTGCGGCGAGGCTCCATGGCGGGGGTCAGGCCCACAGGGAGGAAGCGCGCCGCAGCGGCAGTGCGACCTCGCCGTCGCGGAAGCTGCCCAGCATGCGGCGCAGCGCGTGCGCATCCTCCTCGGTGAAGCCGCGCTTGAAATCGGTCAGCAGCAGCCGCGAGCGCGACATCCAGTTGCCGGGGGCATCGTCGATCGCGCACCAGGCCGAGGCATCGACCTTGGGCTCGTGCTGCGACAGCCACAGCATCGCCTCGCGTTCGCGCAGGCCGTGCAACTCGGCGCCATGCTTGGGCAGCAGGTGCGGCGAGGCACCGGCGATGCGCGGACGGATGTCCTCCGAGAAGCGCGCCTTGAGCTTTTCCAGCGAGAAGAGCATGCGCCAGTCCGACGAGATCACGATGCGCGCCTCATCAAACTCGCGCACCACCGCCTCGATCAGCGGCAGGCTGCGAAAGTCCTCGACTTCGCCCCACGGATGGGTGACGCCGTCGAAGTCCATGAAGATGTAGCTGTGCCTTGTCATGTCGGGCCGTGAGGGGAAAAACCGCGAGGTCGATGCAAGAATGCTGCAATGCAGAATATACTTCATGTAAAACCGCCGAGGCAGGATTAAATATTAAGCCTGTGGCGGATTCGCACCCAGGCCGTGATGTACGACGCGGATGCTGCACTGCATTAATCCGACACTATCTCCCAAGCTTTTCCCTACGTGAATCTGGAGCCAGCATGACCCCGATCATCAATCTCGAAGGCAAGGTGGGCCTGATCACCGGCATCGCCAATGAAAAATCGATTTCCACCGGTGTCGCCGAGGCCTGCGCGCAAGCCGGGGCGAAGCTGATCATCACCTACCAGAACGAGAAGACGCGTGCCTTCATCGAACCGGTGATCAACCGACTCGGCGTCACCGACGTCTTCCTGCTCGACGTCACCAAACCCGAAACACTCGACGCCGCTTTCGCCGAGATCGATGCCCGCTACGGCAAGCTCGACTTCGTGCTGCACAGCATGGCATTCGCCAAGCGCGACGACCTGCACGGCCGCGTGGTCGACACCTCGGCCGACGGTTTCGCGCTGGCGATGGACGTCTCCACCCATTCCTTCGTGCGTCTGGCGAAGAAGGCCGAACCGCTGCTGGAAAAGGCCGGCGGCGGCTCGCTGGTGACGATGACCTACCTCGGTTCGGAAAAGGTCATCCCCAACTACGGCGTGATGGGGCTGTGCAAGGCGGCACTGGAAGCGGCCACCCGCTACCTGGCCGCCGAGCTGGGCCCCAAGAGCATCCGCGTCAACGCCGTGTCGCCCGGCCCGCTGATGACGCGCGCCGCCTCGGGCATCGCCGGCTTCGACGGCCTGATGGCCACCGCGGTGGAACGCTCGCCCATGCACGCGCTGGTCACGCCGGAAGACATCGGCGCGCTGACCGCCTTCCTGTTCTCGGATGCAGGCCGGCTGATCTCGGGCGGCGTGCATTTCGTCGACGCCGGCTACAACATCATGGCCTGACGCTGAGGCGTTCGTCGTGATCGATCTTTCGCGCGCGCGGGCATGCCTGGGCCGTGAGGCCATCGTGCTGCCCGACCCGGTGCCCGCGCACCCGTTGCTCGACGGCAAGCAGGAGATCGGTCGCGGCGAATACTCGATCGTCCTGGACAAGGGCGACGGCGAGCGGGTCTACAAGGTCGTAAGCTCGCCGGCCGACTATTTCCTCTACACCGCCGAGGACCGTCCGCGCGGCAAGCATTTCCCCATCGTCCATGCCGACCACGGCATCATCGGCCGCGCGCTGTCGGGCTATCCGCTGCACCTGATCGAGATGGAACGGCTGTATCCGCTCGCCGAAGGCTCGCCCGCGGCCGACCTGGCGATGCGTCTGATCGAGTTCTACTGGGCGGCCTGCACGCAATGGAGCCGCCTTGGCGCGAACATGGGCCGCATCGCGCTCTATCACCTGGTTCGGCATCCGCTGGACGTCGACGATGGCATCCAGGACGCGTTGAAGGCCCTGTCCGATTTCGTCGAGGAATACCAGGTGCTGCCGGACATCCTCAACGCCAACAATCTGATGATGCGCAAGGACGGCACGCTGGTGTTCTCCGACCCGGTGTTCATCGCCTGAGCCGGAGCGCCCGACTGCCGGCCACGCGCGGATCGCGCGTATCATCGCCGCATTCCCCAGCGAGAATCCGACGATGACCACACCGGACGATCACGACCACTGCCAGCACCACGAGCCACAGTCCGGCAGCATCGGCATCGCACGCCAGGGCCCGTTCGACGCGGCGGCGTTCGAGCGCGCGGTGACCGATCTGCTGCTCGCCTGCGGCATCGACCCCACCACCACGCACACCGGCCGCACCGCGCAGCGCGTGCGCGAGCTATGGCAGCGCCGGCTGCTCGGCGGCTACGAGCTCGACCCGGCCGCCGCCCTGGGCGACGGCTTCGCCGATCCGCGCGCAGACATGGTGGTGATCCGTGGTATCGCCGTGCATGGTGTGTGCCCGCACCACCTCGTGCCGTTCCGCGGCGTGGCCCATGTCGCCTACCTGCCGGGCGGACGACTGCACGGCTTCGGCCGCGTTGCCCGTCTGGTGGATGCGATCGGGCACCGCTTCACCTACCAGGAATGGATGACGCGCGACATCGCCGACGCGCTGATGCAGCACGGCAAGGCCCGCGGCGCTGCCTGCATGATCGAGGCCGAGCAACTCTGCCTGCTGCTCGGCGAGGATCGCCGCGGCGACGAGCGCGTCGTCACCCAGGCATGGTCCGGTGCCTTTGCCGATTCGGCGCAACTGCGCAACGAGTTCCTGCACACGATCGACCAGCGTCGCGGCTGAATCGGGCGCACGGACGCCGGACACCGCCGGCCGCTCAGTGTTCCGGGCCGGCCAGCCCGCCCTGCTCCAGCCGCCAGACCCCGACGTCGAGCAGGACGATTTCGCGTCCCTGCAGCACCACCGAACCGCGGTAGCGGTCGTAGCCGGAGCGGGAATAGTCGAACTCGAAGGCGCGTTGCAGCACCAGGCGGCCGTCATCGTTGCGTACCGGCCGCAGGCCACGGCCGACCACGGTCTCGTCGAGGAACTGCAGGCCCTCGCGCCGGCATGCTGCGCTCGCCGCGGCCACACCCGCTTCGCGCGCCTTCAGGCTGTCGAACCAGAACCACACCAGCAGCCCCAGCGCCAGCAGCACGAGCAGTTCGGGTAAGGAAATCATCGTGCGAGCACCCCGGCGATCGCATGGAAGAGCCCCGCCGCCATCAGTGCCGAAGCCGGCACCGTGATCAACCATGCCGCGAGGATGCGCCGCAACTGCGAGCGTCGCACCAGTTCGTGCTGGTAGGCGCGACGCAGCGCCTTGCGCTCCCACTTGGCAAACCGCGCCGGATCCTCACCACGCCTGGAGCGCTGCTTGAGCTCCTTCAGCAGCGCCCCCTTGTCATCCACCGATGCGGCATCGAAGCGGCGCATGAAATCGTCGATCGCCGGCTGGTCGTGTTGCGGATGGTGAGCCTTGATCTCCTCGACCATACGCTCGCGGCTGCTCTTGAGGTATTCGCGCAGGAAACCCACCCCCAGCACACTGCCGACGACCACGTGGGTGGAGCTCACCGGGAAGCCGAGCACGCTGGCGACGATCACCGTCAGCGCCGACGCCATCACGACGCTGAAGGCACGCATGTTGTCGAGCTCGGTGAGCTCGCTGCCGATGGTGCGGATCACGCGCGGCCCGAACAGGGCCAGGCCGACGCCGATGCCGAGCGCCCCGACCAGCATCGCCCATGCGGCCACGTTCGCGCCCTGCATGGAGCCGCCCGTCTGCGTCACGACATGCACGATGGCGGCCAGCGGCCCGACCGCGTTGGCGACATCGTTCGAGCCATGGGCGAAACTCATCACCGCCGCGGCGAACATCAGCGGCACGGTGAACAGCCGATTCACGCCCGACTTCGTGTTAGGGATGAAGCGCCCCGGCCCCGCAACCCGCGCACGCACCGTGAAGAAGGTCAGCAAGCCCGCAGCAAGCCCGCAGCCGAGCGCGATCGCCCCGCTGACGATGCGCCAGCGCCCGAGGCCCTCGACCAGCAGGAAAGTGGTGAAGGTCGACGCCATGACCGCCAGCAGCAGCGGGACCACGCGCCTTGCCGCCGCCGCCATGTCCACCCGATAGGTGATGCTGCGCTTGATGATGTACAGGAACATCGCCGCGAGCACCCCGCCGAGCAGGGGAGAAACCACCCAGCTCGCCACGATGCCGCCCATCACGGGCCAGTTGACGACCTCCATGCCGCGCGCCGCCACGCCGCTGCCCATGATCGCACCCACGATGGCATGCGTCGTCGACACCGGCGCACCCAATGCGCTCGCGATGTTGATCCAGACCGCACCCGCCAGCAACGCCGCGAGCATGACCCAGACGATGACCTGCGGATCGGCGAACATGCCTGGATGGATGATGCCGCTGCGCATGCGCTCGATCACCCGCTCGCCGGCAACCAGCGCGCCGGCGATGTCGAACGCCGCCGCAATCAGCAGCGCAGTCACCAGGCTGAACGCCCCCGCGCCGACGGCCGGGCCGACGTTGTTGGCGACATCGTTGGCGCCGATGTTCATCGCCATGTAGCTGGCGACGATCGCCGCCATCACCAGCACGACGCTGCCCTCCCCGGCCCCCTGCGACGCCACGTAGAACATCACCCCGACAAGGAACAGGAAGCTGACGCCGAAGCGCACGAGTTCGCCGCGGCCACCGGCGACCGCCTGCTCGAATTCGTTCAGGTGCTGCAGTTCCACGGCCGGATCAGCCCAGCTTGTCGTACTTGTCCGAGCGCCCGTGCGCCCTGTCCGCCGGATAGCGGCGCGCGTTGATCACCAGCTTGCGCTGCGCCGCGTCGGCGAGATCGATGTCGAGCACGTCGGCCAGGCGCACCAGGTAGAGCAGCACGTCGGCCAGCTCCAGCGCAACCGCCTCGCGCGTGTCGGTATCGAGCGCAGCCGACTGCTCGGCCGTCAGCCACTGGAAGTGCTCGATCACCTCCCCCGCCTCGCCCGACAGCGCCATCGCCAGGTTCTTCGGCGTGTGGAACGGCTCCCAGGCACGCTCGGCGGCGAACGCCCGCAGCGCGTCGCGCAGCGCCTGCAGCGTGTCGGGCCGTCCATCGGTGAGCGTCGTCTGCGCCGTCATTCGATCTCATGCTCCAGGTCGAAACCGGCACCCTCGTCCGCCGCCAGCACCCTGCTCAGCCAGGGCAGCGTCGCCTCAAGGCGCTCGGGCAGCACCCAGGGCGGATTCACGACGTACATGCCGCTGCCGAACATGCCGAAGCCGTCCCTCGGCGGGCGCTTGACCGAGAGGCGCACGTCGAGCCAGCTCTCGGCCCCGAGATCGGCGAGACGATCGTGCAGTTGCCGCGCCTCCGGCCGCGCGAGCATCGGATACCACAGCGCATAGGTGCCGGTCGGGAAGCGCTTCATCGCGTCCTTGAGCACCTCGACCACGCGGCGGTAGTCTTCCTTCACCTCGTAAGGCGGATCGATCAGCACCACCGCACGCCGCGAAGGCGGCGGCACCAGGCCCTTGAGCGCGCCGAAGCCGTCGGCCTTGCGCACCTGCACGCGCTCGACCTCGCCATTGAAGGTGCGCTGCAGAGACTCGTAATCTGCCGGATGCAGCTCGAACAGGCGCAGGCGGTCCTGCGCGCGCGCGCAGGTCATCGCCAGCGCCGGCGAGCCGGGATAGAACAGCAGCCGGCCATGAGGATTGAACTGCCTCACCGCGGCAACATAGCGTGCCAGCATCTCGGGCAGGTCGTCGCGTCCCCACAAGCGGCCGATACCGTCGGCAAACTCGGCCGTCTTGCCGGCCTGGTCGCTGTCCAGCGCATAACAGCCGCCACCGGCGTGGGTGTCGATGTAGAACCAGGGCTTGTCCTTGCGATTGAAGTAATCCAGCAGTTCGAGCAGGACGGCGTGCTTCAGGACATCGGCGTGATTGCCGGCGTGGAAGGCGTGGCGGTAGCTGAGCATGAGCATCGAGGAGCGGCGGAAGCCGCGAATCCTACCACCACCGCCGGCACGACGCCGCTGCGCGGGCAAGGCGGGGTGACCGGGCAAGGCCCGGAAATGTCCACTAAGCGCCTGAGCTTGCTATGATTTCGCCCCCGCGCCGGACAGCAGGCGCAGGTCCAACAGAGAGAGACGATGAGCATTTACGCCCTGGGCGAGCACACGCCACGATTCGGTGAAGGCTGCTGGGTTGCACACAACGCCACGGTGATCGGCGCCGTCGAAGCCGGCCACAACGTCAACATCTGGTACAACGTCGTCATCCGCGGCGACCGCGACCCGATCAGGATCGGCAACAACACCAACATCCAGGATGGCTCCATCCTGCACACCGACGACGGCGTCCCGCTCGACATCGGCGCCGACGTCACCGTCGGCCACATGGCGATGCTGCACGGCTGCACCGTCGGCGACGGCAGCCTGATCGGCATCAACGCGGTGGTGCTCAACAACGCGGTGATCGGCAAGAACTGCATCATCGGCGCCAAGGCGCTGATTCCCGAGGGCAAGGTGATCCCCGACCGTTCGCTGGTAGTCGGCTCTCCCGGCCGCGTGATCCGCGAACTGACCGATGCGGACATCGCCAACCTGCGTGCCAACGCTGCGCACTACGTGGAAAACGCACGCCGCTACGAGGCCGAGATGCACGCACTCGACCCCAGCACCGTGCTCGAGCAAGGCGGCAGCTAGGCGCGGCTGCGGGTGCCGGGCTGCGCCGTGGCGCCGGCACTCACGCCCTGTTGCGCTTCGGCGCGGCGCCCCCCGCTGCTGCGTGTGAGCCAGACCACCGCCGACAGAATGACGACGCCCCCCACGAGTTGCAGCGCGTTCATCGGCTCGTCGAGGAAGACGGCAGCGAGCGCGATCGTCACCGCCGGCTCGAGCGTCGACAGCGTCGCCGCATCGGCCGCGCCCAGCAGGCGGATGCCGGCGAAGAAGCCGCCCATCGCGATCGCCGTCGATACCACCGCGATCGCGAGCACGGCGGCCCAGCCGGCCGGCTCCAGCGGAAAGCGGGGACGGGTGGCAAGCGCGATCGCGCCGAACACCACGGCCGCGGAAATCATCACCACCGTTGCCGCGCCCATCGCGTCCGAGCTCGCCAGCACCCGGCTGCCGACCAGGATGTAGATCGAATAGATCAGCGCCGCGGCGATGCCCAGCGCGACGCCGACCGGCTCACCGGAAATTCCGCCGCCCAGCGTGAGGGCCGTTCCGGCCAGTGCCGCCAGCACCGCCAGCGCGCGCCGCACGCCCAGCGGCTCGCGCAGGAACAGCGCCCCGAGCACGGTGACGAGGAAGGGATACAGGTAGAGCAGCAGCGCCACCAGTCCCGCCGAGGCGTGGTTCAGGGCCGAAAAGAACGCCAGCGACTGGCCGACGTAGCCCACGCCCCCCATCGCCGCGAGAATCGCCAGATTGCGCCCGCGCGGCCAGCGCCGGCGTGCAATCGCCATATAGAGGCTCATCAGCGTCGCGGCAATGGCAAAGCGCAGGAACAACACGGCGACGACGTCCGCGCCATCGGCATAGGCGTAGCGCGCGAAGATCGCCATCGCGCCGAAACTGGCGGCGGAGACGCCGACCAGAAGCGCGCCGAGAACTCGCTGATTCATGGAGGGGAGTGACAGGAAACGAAGACCGCGAGCATGCCCAGCGCGGCGCATGCGGTCAATGCAAACGGCACGCCGCGGCGACTCTGGGGTATAAACGGCAGCTTGGCGTTGCCCGCCGTCGCTCGCCCGCGACGCCCCCGGGCCCCGCACAAGAATGAGGAATCGCCTTCATGAAACGTCGCCTTGCCCTCCTCGCCAGCACGCTCTGCGCGCTGCTGGCCATGCCCCTCCCCGCCATCGCCAGCGATGCCGCGGTGCGCACCGTCGAGTTCAGCGCCGAAGCCAGTCGCGCGGCGCCCAACGACCTCGCGGTCGCCGTGCTCTACGTCGAACGCTCGGGCACCGATGCGGCCGCGCTGGCGCGCGAGGTCAATCAAGCGGTCGCCGCTGCACTCGACACCGCGCGTGCCCACCCGGGCGTGAAGACGCAGAGCGCAGGCACATCCACCTGGCCGATCTATGGCAAGGACGGCCGCGGCCGCATCGAAAGCTGGCGCATGCGCACCGACCTGCGTCTGGAGAGCCGCGATGTGGGCGCGATGTCGGCGCTCATCGGAAAACTGCAGTCCAGCATGGCACTGGCGCAGATCGTCATGCAGCCCGCGCCGGAAACGCGTCGCAAGGCGGCCGACGAGGCAACGGTGGACGCCATCCACGCCTTCGAGAAGCGCGCG
>JAFEFM010000416.1 GCA_018240585.1 Pseudomonadota bacterium | reverse complement strand
CGACGAGCGCGCAGCAGCACGCGGGCGCCACCGACCAGGAGCAGCACCCCGACCAGCAGCGCAAACAGCAGGTACCAGGGATTGGCTGTCAGGTACAGCCGCAGTTGCGTCCATCGTCCCTGCTCGCCCGCGGTGAACGGCTCGGCGACCCTGAGCGTGGTCACCGGCTCCTCGGCCCCGCCCCACACGGCGAGATCGCCACCGAGACGCGACCACACCTCGGGGCGAACCAGATCCTGGACACGGGCGGCGAGGCGGTCCGCGTCGGTCGCGGCGATCACCGTCAGCGTCGCCGCGTCGGTGCCACGCGGGTTGCGCAACGCCGCGATGCCGCCGAGATCCCCCAGGCCACCATCCTGCAGCACCCGCCCGCGGACGGACGCTGCAGGACTCCTGCTTCCCCCCTGCAGCAGCGTGTCCACCAGGGTGGCGAACAGGCCCTGCGTGGCGCTCCGCCCTGCGTCGCGCATGTCGTTGAGTGCCTGATAGGGCCAGCTCACCGAGCGTCCCAGCGCCGCCGACCACGAGGCGAAGAGGTCGTCCGGCAATTGCGAGGCCGGCGCGAGCAACAGGGCGCGTCCGGCGAGCTTGTCGCCGTCCATCCCAACCTGCAGCGTCCAGCCTTCCTGCGGTGCGCCCGCCACCTGGGCGAGCTTGCCGAGCAGCGTCAGCGCGCTGCCGATTTCAGCCGCGGAGCTCACCACCAGGCGGGGTTCGAGCTTGCCGTCGGTCGAGAAATAGGGATAGCCGGTGGTCCGCAGCAAACCCAGATCCGGTTGCAGCGCGGCGGAGGCAAAAGCTGGCATGACGATGCGCGAGCTGCCGCCGATCTGAGCGATCAGGTGATCGCCGTCGACACTGACGCATTCTCCGCTCGCCACTGCGGGCCTGAGGTTGAAATCGAAGCTGACCGTATTGACGCCGGGAACCAGCGCACGGGCCGGCAGCACGATGCGGTAATCGCGATAGGCGACGCCGCCCTTGTCGTCCAGCGGACGGCCGTGGACGAAGCGGTCGTTGACCGAGACGTTCATCACCGAACCGGGGCCCATGCCGGCGCCGTAGGCGAGGTCGACCAGCAGTTCGACTTCGGCGGACTCCTCGGGGTAGTAGTCGGCAGGCAGCTGCAGGTTCAGCCTGGCGGTATGGGCGCCAGCGCCGCGAAAACCGGCATCGGCGAAACCCAGCGCGGCGAAGGTGTAGCGGCGATCGGGCCCGAGCACGCGGGCGGCGAGCGAAGAGAGGCCCGGCGCCTGACGCTCGCGGCCGAGCTCCGTCACGCGCGGCACCGAGTTGAGCGCATCGTCCATCTCGGCAAGCAGACTGGCCGCGCTCGCCACCTCGTCGGCACTGTTGCCGGTCACCACCAGCAGGTTCGCCGGCGCTGCGGCCGGTGCTGCCACAGCGCCGGACGCAGCGCGCGCCGGTCGGTCTATCGCCAGGTGCGGCCCCTTGATGTCGGCGAGCATCGCGGCGGGCAGCAGGGGTCTCAGCTCGTCGACGGTGCCGATGAGGACCTGCGCGCCCCGGGCGGGGGATTCCGGCAGTTGCGCGGCGCCCGCCGGCACGCTGCCATGCTCGATGGTGAGCGACGCGAACTGCCGGCGCAACGCCAGCGCCTGGGCGACGCGCGGCAGCGCCCTGGCAACGACCGGCGCCGCGGCCCCTTCCACCGTCAGCAGACGCACCTGCGCCAAGCCACCGATGCCGGGGGAGAAGATCGCGCCGACGTCCTTCAGCAGCGGCGCGCCATCATGTCCCTCGACGCGATAGTGAAGTTGCGAGCCGTGCAGGTCGAGTTCGGTCCACAGTTCGGCGAGCGCCGGGGACTCGCAGCGGTCGAGCACATGCTGGACGACCGCGAAGGTGAGCTTGTTGTAGCCCGGCTTCCAGCGCTCCACCGGCAGCCGTACCCGTGCGGTGCCCACCGGCTGCTTCGGATCGAGCGGGATCTGCGCCAGGGTGACATCGTTCAGGCGCACGGCGAGCGTCGAGCGCCCGGGGATCAGCGCAATCGAGTTGGAAAACTTCAGCTCCAGGCTCGCCTCACGCATGTCCACCGCAGGCGACATGGGAACGTAGAGATCGCGCTCGGCCGCCGCACCGAGCAGCCTGAGAGGCCCGGCGGCCGCAGCGAATTGCGACAGGCGCACGCTCGCCTCGTCAACCGCGGCGACGCTCGCGCCCGCCGCAAGGGTCGCAAACAGGAACAGGACGAACCCGATCACCCGCGACATCCTGCCGCGCACGCGAGCCCCCATCACATCGGCCACCATCTTTTTGTCGTTCATCATCATCGATCCACTTCAGGGCGCCGGATCCGCATGAGCGGCCCCGAGCAGGAGTTCCGGGGCAGCGGGATGGGCGACGCTGCGCGCCCGGCGCCGGCGACCGTACCATTCGACATGCATCTTCACGGGTTTCACCATCAGGTTCAGCATCATCGCCAGGGCCGTGCCGAACGGGATCGGACGCGAACGACGCTGCTGGAAGAAGAGCCAGCGCGCGCTGTCGCCATAGGCCAGCATCACGGCATCGTTCGCGTGCCGCGGGTCGGAAAGGTCGAACTCGGCACCGACGACGACGCCGGCAGCCGCCGTCTCCACCTTGCGCACGATGGCCGGCAGCCGCAGCGTCCGTTCCGCCGCATGCGAGAAGGACGAGAGAGCGAAACGCATGCCCACGTCCAGTCGCGACGCGTCGATGCCCTTGACCGTGATGCGCGCGCCGCGCGCCGACACATCGTCGATCGAGCAGGCGAGGCTGCGACCGTCGCCCAGGCTCGCACTGCCCGCCTCCAGAACGGGCATGCGCGGCACGTTGCGGCGCTGACGCCGCTCGATCAACACGCCCAGCGCCGCCAGCACAGTCAGGAAGTTGAACAGGTTCCACAGCAACACGATGGTGGTGATGCCGCGCACCAGCGGGTATTCGACCAGCCGATAGGCGCCCCCCAGGAAGGCGAGCCCGGTCAGGACGAACAGGACGTAGAACGGCATCGCCAGCGGCGACAGGAAATCGGCTTCCATCGTTGCGCCCTTCGGCGTCACGAGAAACGACGGCTTTCGCGGGTTGATCAACACCCGGCACACGGCAACGAAGGAAAACAGGCACTGCACGATCTCGTACAGCTCCGAGATCAGCGGCCACCGCGTGCGCCCGAACAGCAGGTTGGACACGATGTAGGTGGCCAGCACGTGCGGCAGCGCATAGGCGAGGATCTGAGGCACCGAGGCGTTGTAGACCTGCAGGCCGAAGAGGAGGAAGGCCAGTGGCGCGGCGACGAAGACCAAACGCGAAAACGGAAACAGCCAGAACAGGATCGAGCTCATGTAGCCGATGCGCTGGCCGAAGCTGAGGCCGGCGGCGAAGAACGGCCGTTTGAGCAGCAGGATCTGGGTCATGCCCTGCGCCCAGCGGGTGCGCTGCGTGACGAAGCTGGTCAGCGTCTCCGGCGCGAGGCCCGCCACCAGCGGGAGGTCCACATAGACCGATCGATAGCCGCGGCGGTGCAGCTCGAATGCGGTCTCGGCATCCTCGGTGATCGTGTCGCCGGCCAGCCCGCCCACCTCGTCGAGATGACGCCGCCGCAAGATGGCTGCCGAGCCGCAGAAGAACGATGCGCCCCAGAAATCGAGTCCGCGCTGGATGGTCCGGTAAAACATGTCGTTTTCGGACGGCATGCGGCGGAAACCCTCGAGCAGATTGCGATCGATGGGATCGGGGTTGACCATGAAGTGCGGCGTCTGGACCAGGAACACGTCCTCATGCCGCAGCATCCACGGCACGGTGCGATCGAGGAAATCGACGGTGGGCACGTGGTCGGCATCGAGCACCGCGACCAGTTCGCCGTCGGTGAGGCCGAGGGCATGGTTGAGGTTGCCCGCCTTGGCGCGCTCGTTGCGCGGACGCGTGATGTAACCTGCGCCCACCCGCGCGCACAGCGCCTCGAGCGCCGCCTTGCGCACCCGCGCCGCCTGCGCGACGGCCGGGTCGTCACTGCGCAGTTTCTGCTCGGTGGCACCGTCGTCGAGCAGGTACACCCGTAGCAGGTGGCGCGGGTAACGCATCAGCAGCGCGGCCCTGAGCGTGACCTCGAGCAGGGCCGGATCTTCGTTGAAGCTCGGCACCAGCACGTCGACACTCGGCAGTCGCGTGTCCTCGGGCAGATCGCGCAGGCTCAGCAGCGGGCGCCGATATGGAGCCACATTCACCACCATGCCCAGGAGATGGATGCCCGCCGCGTAGATCTCCGCAGCGTAGAGCAGCAGCACGGCAATCATCGCCAGCCAACTGCTCGCGTGCAGCGTGGACGATGCGCGCCAGGCAAGGTAGCGAAGCGTGATCGCGGCGCAGACGACGAGCACGACCAGGCGAAAGACCTCGGCGTGCCGTCCTTCGGCCGCCAGGCGCGCAACCCAGGCAAGGGCGAGGAGCGCGATCGCGACCGGCAGTTGGGCAACGAAATCCAACGGGACGAACGACACTGCAACGACGAAAAGCAGGCCGCAGGCCATGGCAAGCCTGCCGATCCGTTCGTTCGCCCCGGGACACGTATCCGCCATGGGCAGGTTTGCGCTGTACGTCACTGCCGTTCCCCGCACAGGCCGCTCATGCCGCGAGGACGACGCGAGGGTAGGCCGCATTGGTCACCACCCTGCCCCGCCCGTCGATGCGCAGCCCGCGCTGGTAGAGCGTGCGGGCGATACGATTGCGCGCCGATGCCATCCGCCTCTTCGCCCCGAGCGCAACCAGCGAGACGGTCGCCAGCACGGGGAGCGCGAACAACCCCAGCGCGAACAGGGCCGCCGCGTGCGCCGCGGGCGTGCCGAGCACGAAGCCGATGACGACAAGAGCCATCACACAGAGCCCGGTGGCAGCCGCATGCAGCAGCCGAAGCCCGAGCAGGACGCGCTCACCGCGCAGGAAACGCTCCCGCATGCGGCGCAGTCGATCGAGCTCGATGTCGTCCGCGGAGGGGATTTCGTCATATTCCCCGACATATGCGAGGGCGGTATCGCCGCTCAGGAGACTGGCACGATGGAGGTCTAAGACCTTCAGCAAGGATTGGGAAGACATGATGTCGCTTACCGGACGGCAGAGGTGAGCCTTGCGACGGAAGCCCTGCGCCGGGGAGCCTTCGACGAAGGCGAGACCGGGCGTGCTCCCGAGCGTTCTTGTTCATTCGCCGCGAAGGCTAGGCTGCGTGCGGCCGGCACACCATGTACTGCATCACGCAGATGGGCGTCGGCGGCCGCCTTCCGTCATGCCGCGTGACCTGGCTCACGGCCGCGAGCCGTGATTCGAGCGCAACGGACTTCCGCGCATGGCGTGCCCATGCACGGCGCGCCGAAGTGCGGCGAGGATCGCGCCTGCGGTAAACTGCCGGGCTTGCAAGCTGGCGAGCGCCTTAAGGGCACCTGCGCCACCCCCGTCCTGACCAACTCCCTCCGCAGGAACACATGGCTCAATACGTAATGTCGATGCTGCGCGTGAACAAGATCGTTCCGCCCAAGCGTCAGATCATCAAGGACATTTCCCTCTCCTTCTTCCCCGGCGCCAAGATCGGCCTGCTCGGCCTCAACGGCTCGGGCAAGTCCACCGTGCTGCGCATCATGGCCGGCGCGGACAAGGAGTACGACGGCGAGGTGCAGTGGCAGCCCGGCGTGCGCATCGGCTACCTGCCGCAGGAGCCCGAGCTCGATGCCGCCAAGACGGTCAGGCAGGAAGTCGAGGCCGGCCTGGGCGAGATCGTCGAGGCGCGCCAGAAGCTGGAAGAGATCTACGCCGCCTACGCCGAACCCGACGCCGACTTCGACAAGCTCGCCGAGGAACAGGCGAAGTACGAGAACATCCTCGCCGCTGCCGGCAGCGACATCGAGAACCAGATGGAGATCGCCGCCGACGCGCTGCGCCTGCCGCCCTGGGACGCGGTGATCGGCAATCTGTCCGGAGGCGAGAAGCGCCGCGTCGCGCTGTGCAAACTGCTGCTGTCCAAGCCCGACATGCTGCTGCTGGACGAACCCACCAACCACCTTGACGCCGAATCGGTCGAGTGGCTGGAGCAGTTTCTGACCCGCTTCCCCGGCACGGTGGTGGCCGTCACCCACGACCGCTACTTCCTCGACAACGCCGCCGAGTGGATCCTCGAACTCGACCGCGGCCACGGCATCCCGTGGAAAGGCAACTACTCGTCCTGGCTGGAGCAGAAGGGCGAGCGTCTGGCGCAGGAATCCAAGCAGGAAGCCGCGCACCAAAAGGCGATGAAGCAGGAACTGGAGTGGGCACGCTCCAACCCGAAGGCCCGCCAGGCCAAGTCCAAGGCGCGCCTCGCCCGTTACGAGGAAATGGCCAGCGTCGAATACCAGCGCCGCAACGAGACGCAGGAGATCTTCATTCCGCCGGGCGAGCGCCTGGGCGACAAGGTCATCGAGTTCCACAACGTCAGCAAGGGCTTCGGCGACAAGCTGCTGATGGACAACGTCAACTTCAGCATCCCGCCGGGCGCCATCGTCGGCATCATCGGCCCCAACGGCGCGGGTAAATCGACGCTGTTCAAGATGATCGAGGGTCGCGACCAGCCGGATTCGGGCACCGTGGAGATCGGCCAGACGGTCAAGATCGCCGCGGTGGACCAGACGCGCGAGGGCCTTGCCAACGACAAGACGGTGTTCGACGCCATCGCCGACGGCGCCGACGTGCTCACCGTGGGCCGCTTCGAGATGCCCAGCCGCGCCTACCTCGGCCGCTTCAACTTCAAGGGCGGCGACCAGCAGAAGATCGTCGGCAACCTCTCCGGCGGCGAACGCGGGCGCCTGCACCTGGCCAAGACCCTGATCCAGGGCGGCAACGTGCTGCTGCTCGACGAACCCTCCAACGACCTCGACGTGGAAACGCTGCGCGCGCTGGAAGACGCGCTGCTGGAGTTCGCCGGGTGCGCGCTCGTGATCTCGCACGACCGCTGGTTCCTCGACCGCATCTGCACCCACATCCTCGCGGCCGAGGGTGATTCGCAATGGACCTTCTTCGCTGGCAACTACCAGGAATACGAAGAGGACAAGAAGAAGCGCCTGGGCGAGGAAGGCGCCAAGCCGAGGCGCATCCGCTACAAGCCCATCTCGCGCTGAACGGCGCAAGCGATGCGGTCTGCCCAAACGACGCAGCCCCCGGAAGGGGGCTGTGTGCTTTTCAACATGGCACGTCCGGCATCGCTGCCAGCGGCCGCAGGCCGTCGGTCAGCGGCCGCCGGAGCAGCCGCAGCCGCCACCACCGCCGCCGCAGGAGCCGCCCTGCGCGCCGTAGCTCGGGGCCGCTTCGTCGTGGGCGTGGAGCTGGATCTTGAAATCGATGACGATGTTGCCCGGTTCGCGCGCCACGTACTCGATGCCGACCTGGCTGCCGTAGCGCTGCTGGATCTGGTTGAGCAGCGGCAGCGGGTCGTGATCGTTGACGAAGCGCATCGTCTCGCCGTCGTCCAGCGATTCGAGCGCTCCGAAGATCGCTGCGTGACGAAAACGCTTGGCGACGCCGCGCGCGTCGAAACCAAACACCGCATTATCGATAACAGGCATTTCGCTCATCGAATTCATCCTCTGGTTGGTCGGCGCCAGCGCGCCGCAGGCTTCGCATCGTGCCGGCCACGCACAGCGAAAGCCTTGAGCCAGAACAAGAAATCGCCCGCCGATCACGACGAACTGCCGCCACGTTACGATGGCGGGGTGGCCACTGCGTGATCGAAAACCGCGTCCGTCAGGAGAAACCCGATGCCCATGAGCTATGAACAGCACCTCGATGAAGTGACCACGCTGATCTACGAGCGCCACGACCTGAGCGAGAAGGCGGCGATCCGTATCGTGATGCTCGCGCAGGACGACGGCTTCTTCAGCGGGCACGACGACGACCCCTCGATCTGCACCCAGGCGCGTGCCGAAGCGGACGCCGAAGCGGTGTTCCGCAAGTATGCCAAGCCGCCGCGCGCGGCCGATGCCGCCCCGAAACGCAGCCGCTGACCGCCCCTGCACCGGACAATGCTGCTAGAGTCGGCGATGCCGTGTGCCTGAAAGCTCACCCAGGAGATTGAACATGCTTCAAACGATTTTGCGCCGCTTCACCCTGCTGCTCGGCGCCGTTGCCTTGCTCGGCCTGTCGGGCTGCGGCTACAACGACTTCCAGCGGCTCGACGAACACAGCAAGGCGGCGTGGGCTGAAGTGCTGAATCAGTATCAGCGGCGCGCCGACCTCATCCCCAATCTGGTCAGCACAGTGAAGGGCGAGGCCAACTTCGAGCAGGAAACATTGACCAAAGTCATCGAAGCCCGCTCGCGCGCCACCGCCATCCAGGTCACGCCCGAGATGCTGAGCGACCCCCAGGCCATGGAGCGCTTCCAGCAGGCGCAGGGCCAACTGGGCAGCGCGTTGTCCAGGTTGCTCGTCGTCGCCGAGAACTACCCCAACCTGAAGGCAAACCAGTCCTTCCAGGAGTTGCGGGTGCAGCTCGAAGGCACCGAAAACCGCATTACTGTGGCGCGCAACAAGTACATCGAGGCGATACAGCAGTACAACGTGCTGGCGCGCAGCTTCCCGACCAACCTCACCGCGATGGTGTTCAGCTACAAGCCGAAGGCCAGCTTCAGCGTGACCAACGAAGCCGAGATCTCGCGCCCGCCAACGGTGGATTTCGGCTCTCCGGCGCAGAAGCGCTGACCATCTGGGAGGGCGCGACAGCGTCGGCATTGCCGGCACGCACCGTGCGTCCTCTCATCGCTCGCACCTCTTCCATCGCTCCGTGCATCCCGCCTGCCGATGAACCAAGTCCACCCTGCCATGCTCCCGCGCAGCTTGCCGACAATGCGGCTGGTGGTGTTCAGCCTCGTCTTGCTGCTGGCCTCGGTGCTTGCGTGGGCGCAGGCACTGCAGCCCGTTCCCGAGCTGAGCGCGCGCGTCGTCGACCGCAGCGGCACGCTCGCGCCACAGCAACTCCAGTCGCTGGAGGCCCGCCTCGCCGGCTTCGAGCACGAGCGCGGGACGCAGATCGTGGTGCTGCTCGTCCCCACCACCGCGCCTGAGGACATCGCCGCCTACGCCTTCCGCGTGGCCGACACGTGGAAGATCGGCCGCCGCGATGTCGGCGACGGCATCCTGGTGGTGGTGGCGAAGAACGACCGGCGCGTCCGCATCGAGGTGGCGCGTGCGCTGGAAGGCGCGGTGCCCGATGTCGCCGCATTCCGCATCATCGACCGCATCATCACGCCGGCTTTCCGCCAGGGCGATTTCGCCGGAGGCCTCGAAGGCGGCGTCGATGCGTTGATGGGCCTGGTCCGCGGCGAGGAGCTTCCGCTCCCCGCGCAGCAACAGCGCAATGACGGGCAGACTTCGATCGAAGACCTGGGCGCCTTCCTGTTCGTGGCCGTGCCGGTGGTCGGTGCGGTGCTGATGGGCGTGCTCGGCCGCAAGCTGGGTGCGGTGGCGACCGGCGGAGCTGCGGGTTTCGTCATCAAGCTGCTGACCGGCAGTCTGCTGCTCGCCGGCATCGGTGGCGCGCTGGCGGCGGTGTTCGTGCTGGCGCTGGGGATCGGCGGTGGCGGCGGCTTTGGCGGGGGTGGCTCCGGCGGCATGCGCCGTGGCGGGCCCATCATCTGGGGCGGCGGTCGCGGCGGGGGCGGCGGTGGGGGCGGTTTCAGCAGCGGAGGCGGCGGCAGCTTCGGCGGCGGCGGCGCCTCGGGGAGCTGGTGATGGGCTTGCTGCGTGCGTTGCATCACCTGTGGCTGGACAGCGGCGACGTCCATCGGGTACTGGGCAAGGACGCGCTCGATCGCCTTGCGGCGCAAGTGCGCGACAGCGAGCGGCGCCACACGGGCGAGATCTGCGTCTGCGTCGAAGCCTCCCTGCCCCTGCGCTACCAGTGGCGCCATCTGCGGCACCGCACCGCCTTCGCGGATCTCGCCCACGAACGTGCGCTGGAACTCTTCGCCGAGCAGCGCGTATGGGACACCGAGCACAACAATGGCGTGTTGATCTACGTGCTGCCGGTCGAGCACCGCGTCGAACTCATCGCCGACCGCGGCATCGTGACGCCAGGCGGTTCCGCGCATTGGCAGGAGCTCATGCGCGACATCTCGACGCGCTTCGCCGCCGGGCGGCTGGAAGACGGCATCTCCCAGGCCATCGAGGCGGTTGGCAATGTGCTGCAGGGCCGCTTCCCGACGCTGGAGGGAGAACCGCCGGCGGGCGCAAGCGAAAACGGCGAATTGCCCGACCGGCCCGTCATTCTCTGATCAAGACTCAGACCGGCAACGCGGCCAGGGATGGCTGTGCTATTGTTAAAAAAGAGGCAGACAAGAGGCGTGTTCACGGTGTCATAGCGTCGATGGATACACCCGTGCCGGTCTCGCGAAATTCCTATTACCCGCGTGCGTGGAGGATGTGTATGGCCGGAAAGCAAGAACAGATGAACGAACTTCAGAAAAAGAACCTGGAAGCGGCCATGCGCCTCGCGCAGCTCTCGATCGAGAACTCGCAGCGCATCATGGAAATCCAGGTCTCTACCGCCAAGACGCTGTTCGAGGAAGGCGTGCAGAACGCCAAGGCGCTGTCGGCGGTGAAGGATCCTCAGGAAATGATGAACCTGCGCACGCAGTTCGCGCAGAGCACCACCGAGAAGATGCTGGCCTGCGCGCGCGAGATCGCTGAGATCACCACGCGTGCCCAGGCCGAAGTGGGCAAGCTGGTCGGCGAGCAATTGACGACAGGCGGACACGACATCTTCGAGGCGATGCAGAAGATGTTCAAGGGGATGCCGATCACCGATCAGAACGCGCTGGGTGCGATGCAATCCGCGATGGATACCACGCGCGCGGCCTTCGAGCAGATGACCCGTGCTTCGACCGAGGCCTTCCAGGCCTTCACCCAGCAGGGTGTGAAGGGCCGCAAGTAAGCCCGGCGGTGGCCGGCCCTCCTCTCGCAGGGCGGGTTGGCGATGACGAAGACGGCGCCTCGTGGCGCCGTCTTGCTTTTAGCGCGGTGCCTGCATCAGCCCTTCGCCGGCGCCGCCCCTGCGGACCAGCGCGCCGCCGCGGAGTCGTCGGCGTCGCGCGCATCGACCCAGCGCCCGCCTTCCGGGGTTTCTTCTCGTTTCCAGAACGGCGCCTGCGTCTTCAGGTAGTCCATGATGAACTCGCATGCGGCGAAGGCCTCTCCACGGTGCGCCGCGGCGACGCCGACGAAGACGATCCGGTCGCCCGGCACCAGCCGCCCGACGCGGTGGATGACCCGCACCGACAGCAGCGGCCAACGCGCGCGCGCCTGCTCGACGATGTCCGCGAGGGCGCGTTCGGTCATGCCGGGATAATGCTCCAGCGTCATCGCGGACACGCCACTGCCGTCGTTGGCATCCCGCACCAGGCCGGTGAACGTGGCGATGCCGCCCACATCGCACCGGCCGTCGCCGAGCGCGGTGGTCTCGTGGCCGACATCGAAATCCGCCTCCTGGACACTCACCCGCGTGCTGTCCGCCACCTTCTGCTGCGCGCTCATGGCTGCTCCTGCGCTCAACCGCCGGTCACCGGCGGGAAGAACGCGACTTCGTCACCCGGCGCGACCGGCGCATCGCCGCCGGCCATGCGCTGATTGACCGCTGCCTTCACGTTTGCGGCGGACAGCCGTTCCCAGACGCCACCGCGGGCGGCGAGGCAGGCGCGCAGCGCCGACACGCTCGCCACCCCCGCTGGCGGATCGAAGTCCTCGGCGGATACGCCCAGCGCTTCGCGCAGCGCTGCGAAGTAGAGAATCCTGAGTGCCATTTACGCAGCCCCGTCGTTCAGTTGAGCAGATCGGTGAAAGGCAGGAAGCGTACGGCTTCACCGCGCGCCACCGCCTTCGCGGCGGGAATGTCGACCAGGCCATTGGCCCACACCGTCGAGTTCAGTGCCGCCGAGCCCTGGTTGGCGAACAGTTCCACGCCACCCTGCGAGTTCATGCGCGCGCGCAGGAACTCACGGCGCCGATCGGGATGCGGCCAGTCGAAATCGGCCCGCAGCGACAGCGCGGCGGGCGCCACATCGCGCACGCCCTGAGTCGCGAGCAGGAAAGGCCGCACCAGCATGAGGAAGGTGACGAAGCTCGACACCGGATTGCCGGGCAGGCCGATGAACGCGGCGCCGTGCACCCGGCCATAGGCCAGCGGCTTGCCGGGCTTCATCGCGATCTTCCACATGTCGAGGCTGCCTTCGGCTTCCACCGCCGGCTTGACGTGGTCTTCCTCGCCCACCGACACGCCGCCGCTGGTGAGGATCAGGTCGTGGCCCTGTGCCGCCTTGCGCAGCACCTCGCGCGTGGCGTCCAGGTTGTCCGGCACGATGCCGAAATCTGCCACCTCGCACCCCAGGCAGGAGAGCAATGCATTGAGCAGGAAGCGGTTCGAATTGTAGATACCACCCGGCGGCAGCGCCTCGCCGGGCATGACCAGTTCGCTGCCGGTCGAAAACATCGCCACCCTGACGCGGCGATGGACCGGCAGTTGCGCGAGGCCGACCGAGGCGGCGAGCGCGACCGCCTGCGGCGTCAGGCGCAGGCCCGCCGGCAGGATCTCCGCGCCCAGCGCGATGTCCTCGCCTGCGCGGCGCACGGATTCGCCGCTATGCGGCCGGTGGTTGATCACCACCGCCTCGCCGTCGGCTTCGCACAGTTCCTGCATCACCACCGCATCCGCACCGGGTGGCAGCGGTGCCCCGGTGAAGATGCGCGCTGCGGTGCCCGCGGCAAGCGCATGGCCGACGCTGCCTGCCGGAATGCGCTGGCTGACGGGCAGCCGCATGCCGCTGGCGGGAACATCGGCGGCGCGCACGGCGTAGCCATCCATCGCCGAGTTGTCCATCGGCGGTTGCGCCAGCCCGGAATGCTGCGCCACCGCAAGCACACGGCCGCTGGCGACGAAGGTGTCGACCTGCTCGATCTCGCGCACCGGGCGCACGAAACCGAGCAGCTTGTCGCGGGCTTCGTCGAAGGAAAGCATGGGAGCGTTCATTGGACTTCGGGGTACTCCAGGATGAAGGCGGCGATGGCGGCGGGATCGTTGAGCGGCAGACGCGGCAGCGGACACTCGATGTCGGCATCGGTGGCGACCGCAACGACGTGCGGATTTTCCGGCCACAGTGGCGGCTTGCCCAGCGCCGGGCGATGGATCTCGATCTTGGGCACCTCCGCTTCCTTGTAGCCTTCGATCAGCACGAGATCGCACGGCGCCAGCAGGCGCAACTGCTCCTGCAGGCCGGGTTCGGGCGCGCCGCGCAGCTCGTGCATCAGCACCCAGCGATCGTTGGACAGCATCAGCACCTGGGTGGCGCCCGCTTCGCGGTGGCGGTAGGAGTCCTTGCCGGGACGGTCGAGATCGAACCCGTGATGGGCGTGCTTGATCACGGACACACGCAGTCCCCGCGCGGTGAAGTGGGGAATGAGCTGTTCTACCAGCGTGGTCTTGCCCGAGCCGGACCAGCCGGCCATGCCGATGACTTTCATCGCGTGTTGTTGGAATTGGGTGGCAGTTGCGGTTGCGCGTTCCGTTGCGCGTCAAGCCCCAAGGATACCCCAGCGCGGTCGCAGCCGGGCTCAGCCAGCCGACTTCGGCGGCGGCAGTGTCTCCAGGAAGGCGACCGCGTCGGCCTCCACGCGGGTGCGGCGCATCGGCGGCAGGCTGCGCCAGACCACCTTGCCATAGGACTTTTCGATCATGCGCGGGTCGCAGATGCACAGCACACCGCGGTCGCGCTCGGTGCGAATGAGCCGCCCCGCGCCCTGCTTCATGTTGATCACGGCGCGCGGCAACTGGTGGTGGACGAAGGGGCTGAGTCCCTGCTTCTGCATGTGCTCGACGCGGGCGGCGAGCACCGGATCGTCGGGCGGCGCGAAGGGCAGCTTGTCGATCACCACCAGCGACAGCGCATCACCCGGCACGTCGACACCCTCCCAGAAACTCTGGCTCGCAACCAGCACCGCGTTACCAAGGCGGCGAAAGCGGTCGAGCAGCTCGCTGCGCGAACCTTCACCCTGCAGCAGCAGTGGCAGCTCGTCACCGGCCTGCTGCAACCCGTCGGCGATCAGCTCGTGCACCCGGCGCATCGCGCGCAGCGAGGTGCACAGCACGAAGGCGCGCCCGCGCGCGGCACGGATCAACGGCAGCGCGACACGGGCGACGGCCTCGATGTAGTCCGGTGCATTGGGGTCGGGCATGTTGGCGGGCGCATACAGCAGCGCCTGCTCGGCATAATCGAAGGGGCTGCCCCACACCGCGGTCAGCGGCGGCGGATCCATCCAGGCGAGACCGAGCTCGCGGCAGTAGTGGCCGAAGTCCGCCTTGCCCACCGCCAGCGTGGCCGAGGTGAAGATCCAGGCACGCGGATGGCCTTCGAGCTGGCGCTTGAACACGTCCGAAACATGCAGCGGCGTGGCGTTGAGCGCCAGCGACTGGGCGAACACCTCGACCCAGCGGATAAGGTCCTTCTCCTCCGGGTTGCGCCAGCGCGCCAGCCGCTCGACCATGTCCTCGGTGCGGCGCAGGCAGTTGGCAAGCCCCTCGGAGCGCTCGGCCTGGGTGTCGAGCACGGAATGGAAGGCATCGAGCGCCTGCTGCAGTGCGCCGATCTGGGGCTCGAAGGCCTCGCGCTCGGCGGCCTGCGTCGCCGACAGCCGCGCCGTCTCGTTGCCGAAGACGAGGCGCAGGTCGCGCGCAGCCTTTTCGAGCTTGCGCGATTCATCGATCAGCGCGATGCAGTCGCGCGCCCCGGCCAGCGTCTCGGAGCGGGTGTCACGCGCGAGTTCCAGCGCCTGCGAAGTTGACACGCTCTCGCCGAAGAACAGGCTCGCCGTCTCGGGCAACTGGTGGGCTTCGTCGAAGATCACCGCGTTGCAGGCCGGCAGCAGTTCGCCCATGCCTTCGTCGCGCAGCATCACGTCGGCGAAGAACAGATGGTGGTTGACCACCACCACGTCGGCTTCCATCGCCGCGCGCCGCGCCTGCATGACGAAGCACTCGTCCTTGTTCGGGCATTCCTGCCCCAGGCAGTTGTCGCGCGTGGAGGTCGCCGCGATCCAGGCGGCGGAATCCTCGCGCACGTCGGTGCATTCGGCCTTGTCGCCGGTCTGGGTGAGCTTGGCGAAACGCGCGATCGCGCGCAGATCGGCTGCGTCCTGGGCCGTGAGGAAGCGCCCGTCGCGCGCATTGCGCTCCAGGTGATAGTGGCAGACGTAGTTCGCCCGGCCCTTGAGCAGGGCGATCGACACCGGCACCTTCAGCGCGGCACGCACGGTCGGCAGGTCGCGGTTGAAGAGCTGGTCCTGCAGCGTCTTGGTACCGGTGGAGATGATCACCTTGCCACCGGCCAGCAGTGCCGGTACGAGATAGGCGAAGGTCTTGCCGGTACCGGTGCCGGCCTCGGCCACCAGCACGCGGTGGCCCTGGATCGCCTCGGTGATCCTCTGCGCCATCTCGATCTGCTGCGCGCGCGCGCGGAAACCGGGAATGGCTGCGGCCAGCGGGCCATCAGGGGCGAAGAAGGAAGCGAGATCGGACATCGGCGCGGACCGAAGGAGGCAATGAGCGGGAGCAGGCAGCGCGGACAGGAGGCAAGGTCCGGCGCGCATGCGCGAAGGCGCGTGGTGGCGGCTAGCCCGCCTGCAGTGCGTCGAAGGCCTCCACCCGGTGCGCCTCGGCGAGGTAGTCGCGCGAGCGCATCTCGATCAGGCGGCTCACCGTGCGCACGAACTCGTGCGCGTTCTGGCCCTCGACGTAGAGCTCGTGCGCCTCGACCTCGGCGCTCATGACGAGCTTGACACGATGGTCGTACAGCACGTCGATCAGCCAGGTGAAGCGGCGCGCCTCCGCGGCATTGCCGACCCGCATCTTCGGCACCTTCGACAGCAGCACGGAGTGGTGCTCGCGCGCGATCGCGAGGTAGTCGTTCTGCGAGCGCGGGCCGCCGCACAGCGTGGCGAAGTCGAACCAGATCACCCCGGGCGCGCGCCGCACCACCGGCAGCTTGCGCTCGAAGAGCTCGATCGTGCCGCCCTGGCCGTCACCGCCGGCGAGGCGGCGGAAATCGGCGCGCATCTTGCGCTCGGCGGCTTCGTCGGCGGGCACGAGATAGATCTCGATCTTCTCGAGTTGCCGCAGGCGATAGTCGGTCCCGTGATCCACCTCGAAGACGTCGAAGCGGCGCTTGATCATCTCGATGGTGGGCAGGAAGTTGATGCGCATCAGGCCGTTGGGATAGAGCCCGTCGGGCGGGTAGTTCGAGGTCATCACGAAGATCACCCCGCGCGCGAACAGCGCGTCGAGCAGCCGCCCAAGGATCATGGCGTCGGCGATGTCCGACACGTGGAACTCGTCGAAGCACAGCAGCCGCGTCTGGCGCGCGATGCGATCGGCCACCTTCTGCAGCGGATCGGGTTCGTGGTTGTGGTTCTTCAGGTCGTTCTGCACTTCCTGCATGAAGGCATGGAAGTGGGTGCGGCGCTTGCGCTTGTAGGGCACCGAATCGAAGAAGCAGTCCATCAGGAAGCTCTTGCCGCGCCCCACCCCGCCCCAGAAATAGACGCTGCGCGGCATCGCCGGACGGGTGAACAGCTTGCGCAGCGCGCTGCTGCGCGCCGCCTTGAAGGCGAGCAGTTCGGTGTAGAGCTGCTGCAGGCGCTGCGCCGCGGCACGCTGGGCCGGGTCGGACTTGTAGCCGCGCGCCTTGAGCAGGGCGTCGTAGGCGTCGAGCATGCCGTGCTCGGCGACCTTGAGGATGCGATGAGGCATGGGGAGATCGGTTCTTGGCGTAAGACAGGTCGAGGATGTTAACGCAACGAGGGGTGGGCGCGAGGCTTACCCCGCACCACACCCCTCGCTCCTCAAGCGTGGCTCAGAAGTGCAGCGGCCGCTTGTCGCAGGCGAGCGCCGCTTCGTGCACCACTTCGGACAGGGTCGGATGCGCGTGGCAGATGCGTGCCAGGTCTTCACTGCAGCCGGCGAACTCCATCGCCACCACCGCTTCGGAGATCAGCTCCGAGGCATTGGCGCCGATGATGTGCACGCCGAGAATGCGGTCGGTGGCGGCGTCGGCCAGCATCTTGACGAAGCCGGTGGGGTCGCCCATGCCGAGGGCGCGACCATTGGCGAGGAAGGGGATCTTGCCGGCCTTGTAGGCCACGCCTTCCGCCTTCAACTGCTGCTCGGTCTTGCCCACCCAGGCGATCTCGGGGCTGGTATAGATGACCCACGGGATGGTGTCGAAGTTGCAGTGGCCGGCCTGGCCCGCCATCAGCTCGGCCACCATCACCGCCTCTTCCATCGCCTTGTGCGCCAGCATCGGGCCCCGCACCACGTCGCCCACCGCCCACACGCCGCGCAGGTTGGTGCGGCAGTGGCCGTCGACTTCGATCTGGCCGCGCTCGTTGAGCTTGAGGCCCACTGCATCCGGGTTCAGGCCCTGGGTGTTGGGCACGCGGCCCACGGACACGATCAGGCGGTCGGCTTCCAGCTTCTGGTCGGCACCGTCCTTGTCCTTGTAGTTGATCGTGACGCCCTTCTTGCCGACCTTGACCTCGCCGATCTGCACGCCAAGGTTGATCTTGAGACCCTGCCTGGTGAAGACCTTGAGCGCTTCCTTGGCCACGTCCTGGTCTGCGGCACCGAGAAAGTCCGGCAGCGCCTCGAGCACCGTCACGTCGGCACCCAGACGGCGCCACACCGAGCCCATTTCCAGGCCGATGACGCCGGCGCCGATCACCGCCATCTTCTTCGGCACGGCGTCGAGGTCGAGCGCGCCGACGTTGTCGCAGACGACCTTGTTGTCGACCGGGATGCCGGGCAGATGGCGGGCGGACGAGCCGGTGGCAACGATCACCTGCTTCGCGCTGACGATTTCTTCGCCGACCTGCACCTGCCAGCCGGCTTCGGCCTTGCCGACGAAGGCGCCGTGGCCGTTGAGCAGCGTGACCTTGTTCTTCTTGAACAGGCCCTTGATGCCGCCGGTGAGCTGGTCGACGATGCCCGCCTTGCGGCCGATCATCTTGGCCACGTCGATCTTGGGCGTGCCGACGCTGATGCCCTGCCCTTCGAAGGCGTGACCCGCTTCCTCGAACAGGTGCGAGGTATGCAGCAGCGCCTTGGAGGGGATGCAGCCGACGTTCAGGCAGGTGCCGCCGAGGCGCGGCTCGCCTTTCGGATCGGCATAGGGATTGGATTCGCAGCAGGCGGTCTTGAAACCGAGCTGCGCGGCGCGGATCGCGGCCACATAGCCGCCAGGGCCGCCGCCGATGACGAGGACGTCGAATTCTTTGGACATGGGTGCTCCGTAAGGAGTTGGGTGTCGGAAGTAAGGTGTCGCGAGGCAGGTGCGTGCATGGCGCCCTTGCTGGCGCCAGCGGAACGCAGGGCGTGAGGTGCGGGGGGCTCCCCGGACCTCACGCCTCGCCCCTCGTTACACGTCGAGGATCAGGCGAGCCGGATCTTCCAGCGCTTCCTTCATCGTCACCAGGCCGAGCACCGCCTCGCGACCGTCGATGATGCGGTGGTCGTAGGACATGGCCAGGTAGTTGATCGGGCGGATCACGATCTGGCCGTTCTCCACCACCGGACGGTCCTTGGTGGCGTGGATGCCGAGGATGGCCGACTGCGGCGGGTTGATGATCGGCGTCGACAGCATCGAGCCGAACACGCCGCCATTGGAGATGGAGAAGGTGCCGCCGGAGAGCTCTTCCAGCGTCAGCTTGCCGCTCTTGGCCTTGTCGCCGAACTCGGCGATCTTCTTCTCGATGTCGGCGATCGACATCGACTCGGCGTTGCGCAGGATGGGCACCACCAGGCCGCGCGGCGAACCGACCGCGATGCCGATGTCGATGTAGCCGTGATAGACGATGTCATTGCCGTCGACCGAGGCGTTCAGGATCGGGAACTTCTTCAGCGCGGCCACGGCGGCCTTGACGAAGAAGCCCATGAAGCCCAGACGCACGCCGTGCGCCTTCTCGAACTTCTCGCCGTATTGCTTGCGCAGCGCCATCACCGGGCCCATGTTCACTTCGTTGAACGTGGTCAGGATGGCGTTCTCGTTCTTCGACTGGATCAGGCGCTCGGCGATGCGGGCACGCAGGCGCGTCATCGGCACGCG
>JAFEFM010000415.1 GCA_018240585.1 Pseudomonadota bacterium | reverse complement strand
TCGAGCTCGAGCGCGACGAAGTCTCGCGCCTGGTCCTGGACGGCTTCCTGCCGCTGTCGGGAGCGGACGAGTTGCCACAACGGCGCCGCGCCGGCATCGTGGAGTTCGGCCTGCCCTACCCGGCTGACCCGGCGATCAGCCATCACCTGGCGGCCTTCCTGCATCGCCACGCCTCGGCCGCGCGCGCGGCGCTGGGGGATGCAGCGCCGCCAGAACCCGTGCTGCCGATCCCGGACACCCTGCTGCTCAACGGCGGGGTGTTCCGCGCCAGCGCGCTGGCCTCCCGGCTGGAAGAGCTCGTAGCGCACTGGCGCGGCGCACCGCCTCGCATTCTGCACAACGACGACCCCGATGTCGCGGTGGCTCGCGGCGCCGTGGCCTTCGCCCTGGTCCGTGCAGGCCGCACGAACCTCGGCCCGGGAATCGGCGGTGGCTCGGCGCGCAGCCACTTCCTCGTGCTCGACGGCGAGCAGGGTGCGGCGCGCGCCATCTGTGTGCTGCCGCGCGGTACCGAAACCGGCGTCGAAGTGACGCTACCGGAGCGCAGCTTCACCCTCCGCCTTGGCCACCCCGTGCGTTTCCACCTGGTTTCATCGACTGGCGACACGCCGCGGAAGGCCGGCGATCTGGTCGGTCTTGACGACGAGGACTTCACCCGCCTGCCCGCCCTCGCCGCGCGCCTGCCGGCCAGCGCCGAAGGCCGCCGCGAAACGGTCACCGTCCGCCTGGCCACGACGCTGACCGAAGTCGGCACGCTGGAGATGCAGTGCGTCGCCACGGACGACCCAGGCCGCCGCTGGCAACTCGCCTTCCAGTTGCGTGGGGAGGCCGGCGCCGACGGCGGGCCGTCCGCCGCCCTTGCCCCGCATCCGCGCCTCACCGAGGCCCTTGCCCTCATCGACGCGATCTTCGGCACCCAGTCCTCGCCTGTCGACGCCAGGGACGTGCGCCAGTTGCGCGCCCGGCTGGAACGCCTGCTCGGCCGGCGTGAAGACTGGAGCCTTGCGCTGCTGCGCGCGCTGTTCGACGCGTTGCTCGAACGCGCGCGCCGGCGCCGTCGCTCGGCCGAGCATGAACGGGTCTGGCTGAACCTGGCCGGATACTGCCTGCGACCGGGTGTCGGCGCCGCGCTCGACGACTGGCGCATGGGCCAGTTGTGGGCGCTGTTTGCGCAAGGCATCCAGTATCTGAACGAAACGCGCAACTGGTGCGAATGGTGGACCTTGTGGCGACGCTGCGCCGGCGGCCTGGCGGAAGCCGCGCAACTGCAGGTGCTCGAGGTGCTGGCCGAGCATCTCGAGGGCGCGGACGACAGCCGGCACAAGCGCGAGCCGGTGCAGGGCAGCTATGACGACATGGTGCGCCTGGCCGCCTCGCTCGAGCGGGTACCCGTCATGCACCGCATCGAGGTCGGCAAGTGGTTGCTCGAGCGCCTGCAGCGGCCAGCGGAGAAGGCGCACACCTGGTGGGCGGTCGGTCGGGTGGGCGCGCGCCAACCGCTGTATGGCAGCACGCACAACGTCGTTCCGCCCGATGTTGCCGCCGGCTGGCTGACGCCGCTGCTCGCGCTGGACTGGAAATCGGTCGAACCCGCAGCCTTCGCTGCCGCACAGATTGCCCGCATGACCGGCGATCGAACCCGAGACCTGCCCGCCGCCCTGCGCGACGAAGTCGCCCAGCGCCTGACGGCCGTCCGTGCGCCGCAAAGCTGGATTACCATGACACGCGAAGTCGCTCATCTCGATGCATCCGACCAGGGTCGCAGCTTCGGCGAATCGCTGCCGCCCGGGCTCCTGCTGATCTGACGCGCTGAGCGACAAGAGGCGCCGGGCTCGCCCCGCTCCCTCACGCCATGCCACCGATCTTGCCGGGAGACGCACATGATCAAGCACGATATCGCGCCGAATTCGCTGACCCTGCTCGAGGCCGCACGCCTGATGATGAACGACTCGCTGTCCGAGCATGACGCCGAAGTGCTGCTGGCCAACGCCATCCAGCGCGGCGAACTCCACGCCAACGTCAAGCGTTGGGCAACGGAGCAATGGGAAGGGCGACAGTTGCCCGGAAACATCAACCGGCTCGAAACCTGCATCGAGCGCGGGGATTTCGAGGCCTGGTGCATCCGTACCGGCCACCCGGCAAGACCTGCCGCCTGATACCGTCCCCTCCGGATATCCAATAGCGCGAGAGAAGATAGCCAGTTCAATCGAACTGGCCATCTTCCTTGGAAGCCTGGTGCGATCAACACCAGCGCGACGCAACGCTGCCAGCGGTATCCATCGTCCACGTACCGGTGCGAGTGGACGGGCAAACGATATCGAGGAGCACACCCGGGCGGTCCTGAACCATCTTGACGCGCGTCAATGAGAACCGTTTTCATCTACGGCACTCTCATCCTGATCCCAAGCTCGGGATGACGTCAGGAGAACGGTATGGTGAAGAAGCTCGAAGGCAAGGTGGCGGTCGTCACCGGTGCCAGTAGCGGGATAGGAAAATCGATTGTCGAGAGATATGCGGAAGAAGGCGCGCAGGTCGTGGCGTTCGCCCGCAAACTTGACGCATTGAAGGAACTGGAGTCGGCCTATCCCGGGCAGGTCAAGGCAGTGGCAGGCGACGTGACCCGACCCGCAGACCTGAAGCACCTGGTCGATGCAGCCGTCCAGGCCCATGGGGGCGTGGATATCGTCGTTCCGAATGCCGGTATTGCACGAGTCGTGTCGTTCGAGGACAGCTCCGCCGAGGCGTTCAATACCCAGTTTTCGGTCAATCTCTTCGGCGCGGCGGAAACCGCGCGTCTGTTCCTTCCCCACATCCACAAGGGGGGATCGATCCAGTTCATCACCACTTTCCTCACCCAGGTAGGCTTCCCCGGCCTGGCGATCTACAGCGCGAGCAAGGCGGCCCTGAAGTCGCTTTCCCAGACCCTCGCCGCGGAACTCGCCCCCCGGGGCATCCGGGTGAACTCCATCGCACCCGGCCCGATAGGTACGCCGCTGTGGGGAACGGTCGGGCTGCCGCCTGAAATTCTGGCGGCTGTTGCAGACAAGATCACGTCCCGGCTGATGCCTGGTGCGTTCGGCCAGCCGGAGGATATCGCCGACCTCTCCGTGTTTCTGGCCTCGGACAGTGCCAGGAACATCTACGGCCAGGAAATTGTCGTGGATGGCGGCTATACCATCGGATGAGCGCGTCGTGACCTCCCCGCTCCGACCCGAGGACCATTGCCATGAGCGACGTACCCCACCCCACCGACCCCGCCGTGATGAAGGGCGTGATTCCCTACCTGTCCATGGCGGGCCGTGCAGCCGAAGCCTGCGACTTCTACGCCCGCGCCTTCGGTGCGAAGGAACTGGGCCGCATGCCCTTCCCCGACGGCAAGCCCGGACTGATCCACGCCCAGGTCGAGATCAATCGCGGCGCGCTGATGATGACCGACCACGACGGATGCGCCGACGGTGGCGACCCATCCGTGCAGCGAGGCGGCTTCGGGCATCTGCAACTGGTCGTGGCCGACGGCCGCGCCTGGTGGGAGCGCGCGGTCAACGCCGGTTGCACCGTGCTTGCCCCTTACGAGCGCCAGTTCTGGGGCGACGACTGGGGACTGCTGGAAGACCCGTTCGGCTTCAAGTGGGCGGTCCTGCAGCCCGCCGCGCAGGCGTGACCGGCCGTCCAGCGCACACGGTTCCGATACGACAGGAGAGACCATGCACAAGAACACGATCTGCCTCTGGTTCGACAAGGACGCCGAGGAGGCCGCCCGCTTCTATGCCGCGACCTTCCCCGACAGCCGGGTGACGGCCGTCCATCACGCACCCGCCGATTACCCGTCCGGCAAAGCCGGCGACGTACTCACGGTGGAGTTCGCGGTCGCGGGCATCCCGTGCCTCGGCCTCAACGGTGGCCCGGCGTTCCCGCACACCGCGGCCTTTTCCTTCCAGATCGCGACCGACGACCAGGAGGAGACCGACAGCTACTGGAACGCCATCGTCGGCAATGGCGGAGCAGAGAACGCCTGCGGCTGGTGCCAGGACCGGTGGGGCGTTTCCTGGCAGATCACCCCTCGCGTGCTGACCGAGGCCCTGGCCGCGGGGGGCGCGGAGGCCAGGCGCGCGTTCGAAGCCATGATGACGATGGGCAAGATCGACGTCGCTGCGATCGAGGCAGCCCGGCGCGGCTGACCGTCTGTCGCTCGTCTCCGGATAGACGAGGCAGCAGATATCGAACCCGCCGACTACAACTTGGCGGATCACCGGATTCGTGACCGACGGCGCACGCCTGTCCCACGTCCTCGGGGATGATCAGAGCGTGCCTGCGCCCGCCCTGCCTGTCAGCGCATCGTCCGGTTCGCTGGCGAGACCCAATGCCTCGACCCAGAGCAGCGCGGCCACGAGTTCTTCATGTTCCGACGTTCCACCTTCGCAGTGTTTGGGAAAACTAGCTGCACTTGCTTCGAAGCGTTCGTTCCTGATGACCATGGCGCTGCCCTTGCGGCCGAGAAGATGCGATACGCAGCCCGGATGCTCCTAACTGCTTCAACACACTCGGAAAAGTCCGTTATTTTACAGTTGGACTTTACAGCCCTATTACAGCTCGGTTGCAGTCGCGCCTCGTCGAACCCGAAATCCCACATTGAAGTGCCGGCTCACGACACGAACGAACGCGCGCCGCTGTGCGATTCCGGCCGCTGCGGCGCTATCCCCGAACCCCTGCGATGTAGCGTTCGAGCTGGTCGATGGTGAACTGCTGTTCCGCAATCGTGTCCTTCACCACGTCGCCGATCGAGATCAGCCCGGCCAGCCGGCCGTCGTCGATCACCGCCAGATGGCGGACGCGCTTTTCCGTCATCAGGGCCATGCAGCGCTCGCGGCTGTCGTGCGGCGTCACCCGCCACACACGTTCATCCATGATGTCCGCGACCGGCGTGTCCCTGGAAGCGCGGCCGGCGAGCGCGACCTTGCGCGCATAGTTGCGCTCGCTGACGATGCCGACGAGCTGGCCGAGGCTGACCACCGGCAGGGCACCGATGTTCTTTTCCGCCATGATCGTGAGTGCCTCGAACACCGAGGCGTCCGGCACTACGGTGTACACCGCCTGATTCAGCTTTGCACGGAGGATTTGTGCAACGTTCGACATGATCCCTCCCGGGGCTCGCGTAGCCTTGCCCGCCCCACACTTGCTGCCCGCTGGGTCATGCCACAGCCGCCGCGATGCCATCGACGCAGCGGGGGCGCGACGGCGGGCAACGGGACGCCTCTTTCATCATAGCCGACCTCCCCGTCCATGCTTGCCATCCCGCACGGGGCCCCTTTGCCTCCCCGTGCGGCCGACATTCCAAGGCTTACTGGTGGGCCATCCGCTGCCAGCGGAAAGGTCCGAAGGCATCCGCACTCGCCGCCACATTCGAGCGGGGATTGACGGTGGGCTTGAGCCATTCCATCGGGAACGTGCTGCCATGCACGGTGATGCGATGGAAGTTGGGCACGCGGTAGCCGTTCGGCTGGTTGCCGTAGGCGTCTTGAGCTTGGTGTTCCCTTCCCTCGAAAGGATGCGAGGCCGTCCGGATCATCCGTACGGCCTCGCATTGGGCTAGACGCCGAGACTTCAGCCCATTACGCGAAGCCGCATCAAGCCGCCGACGTGTCGGACGCGCCCTTGACCGTCGTGGTCAATGCAGTGAGGTTGGCTTCGGCGGCCTGCCTGGCGGCTTTGGTGGCATTGCCGATCAGGTCGTTGGCGGTCTCGACCGACGACTTGATCGTGGCGAACATCGCTTCGGAACCGGCCGGCGCCGATTTGGCAACCTGCTCGAGCGTGCGCTTGAAGGCGTTGTTCAGTTCGTCGATCTGGCTTTCGAACAGCCTGCCGAATTCCTGCTGCCCATTGGCGGCGATCTCATAGACGCCGCGGGTGTAGCCCACCGTCTTGTCGATCATCGGCTCGGCCAGCTTGGCCTGCAGGCCGGGAAGGTTCTGCACGTCCCGCAGAGCCATCAAGGACCTGGTTGCTGCAACGCCGTCCTCCACGATGGCACAGGCGGTGTTGAAGTTCAGGGCGGTCAGGTGGTCGGCGCGGGCGAACATGCTGTTGGCGATCGCAACCAGGTTTTCCAGGTTAGCCTTGTTGAGGGCCGCGAACTGCTCAGGGGTGTTGAATGGGGTCATGACAGTCTTCCTTCCATGGGCACAGCGAACGTGGGGTGAGATTCCGAGCGGCAAAGCGCGTTGCCGCGGAGCAATTGTTGCCATGCAACATTTCATAAAATGCATCGTCCCTGAAACCTCTCCCACATACAGACTCATGCGCCGCAAGAGCACCCGATGCTGGGCGGCGTCAAGCGGCAGGCGTTGGCTCGCCCGATTGCCGACGGGCGCTAGCCGATATGCTGAGGTCCTGTCCGACGTGTGACGCCGGCAAACGCCTGCACCTGCTTGCGCGCATCGTGTGCCGTCACCATCTCGCATGACAATCGCGAGCCCGCGCAGTAGAGTATTACGATATGAATCGGTGAGGGCGTCGCGGACCGCGTGCGCCTGGCTGCCGCAAGATCGTTCGTAGGCGTCAGGCGGCAAGCGGATTACTCTGGAACGAACATGCCGCAGACAAGAAACAAGCCGTCCATGCTGAGCGCGCCGCTCGGTCAGAGTCCGTCCACCCGCCGGGCACAGGCCTCGTCTTCCACGTCGCAGGCCGTGTCCGCGGCGGAGCGAGACGGCGAAGCAGACCGGGGGGATAGGCACGAGAAAGTCGAGAGGGATTCCTTCTCAATGCCGGCGAGCGAACACAGGCACATCAAGGCACTGCGCGAGGGGCTCGGCCGGATCGGGGTGCTCGCGACGAAATCCGAAGTTCTACGGGCAGGCCTTGCCTTGCTCGCAGAAAGGGAGCCAAGCGAGATTGCGCGCCTGATCGACGCGCTCCCCAAGGTCGCGAAAGGCAAACGCGGCAAGAAGCGCTGACCGGTTGCCTTCCCGTCACTGCGGCTTGTCGCCGGCCTCCTCGTCCTCTATCCGCTCCATCGCGTCGGCCAGGATGTCCATGGCAATGCGGTGCTGCGAATGCCAGAGCGGCGCGGCCGACAAGGCCTTGCTGGCCTGCTCGACGGTGGACGCGAGGCGCACATTCTGCTCACGCAGCCACTTCAACTCTTCCGCCTCGCGATTCCAGCTCGGACGCCCATGTCCGAGGCCGCGCAAGAACTCCCACGGCTTCATGATCGCTCTTCTCCACTTTCTGGACTGCAGGGTTACGCATTCACGATGCCAGCTTGATTACTGCATCGCAACATGAAAAATTGTTTCCATTTCCGCGTACCACGTCCTGCCACGAAACCTTCATCCTGACGCTCCCGCGCTGATCTATACTTGAAGCCATATTGCATTGCAGCAATATGGCTACCGAGGCGGCCAGGAACGACTCGGTCCAGCGGTGAATCACTGATCAAGGAGTGTTGCGATGAACCCGATTGCCTCCGGCGAGAAGCTGGTCACGTCCCACCATGCCAATGTCGATGCCTTTCATTCGGTGGCGACCCTTGCACTCGACGGTGTCGAGCGCGTTTTCGGGCTGACGATGGACCTTGTCCGTTCCACCGTCGAAGACGGCACGAGCGTGATGCACAGCGCGCTGACGGCCGAAACGGCCGACAGAGGCATAAGGCTTCAGTCGGACTACGCCCGGGCCCACACGGAGCGGACGATCGCCTATTTGCGCAACCTCTCCGAACTCTCCGGGAATGCACAACGCGACCTCGCCCAAGTCACGCAGCGCTGGTTCGGTGAGCAGCAGGCGATGTTCGCTTCCGCAGTCGAGGCCGGCGCGCAATCGGTAACCGCCGATCCCAAGGCGGTCATGGCGGCCATCGGGGCGGCGGCAAGTGCATCGAAGGCACTCTATGAGCGCGTCCGGCAGGCTGGTGTCCCGCTGCCGCCCGAAGAGCACGGCGATGTCCCCCCTAAATCCGCGGGCAAATCGACCTCGTCGCGAAAGACCAGAACCGCGACTGAAGGCGAGTCCTGACTGCAGCGCACAGTAAGCGGGGCGACCAAAGCTCAAGCTGCCGACGCCGCTCGAATCTGCCGTCGAGCGGCGCTCTTTCTAAGGGATCACGGGGTCGCCCCTTTGGAGTTGGAACACCCACGCCCATTTGTGCGCCGGCGCAACGCAAGGAGCGGGCTGGTGCGACTGAGCAACTTACCCACAGCAACTGTGAAGAAATCGGTGGGCAAGTTGTGGATATCCCACCCGATGACACGATGGAACAAGGCTTCCAGGCGACGCTGAATTTTCGTGCGCGCCTCAGTCTCCGTGCGGCGCTGAACCGCGCCAGCGTCGCTCGAACCGTTTGGTCTCCCGGCGATCCAGGCGGGCGCGTTCCTCTTTCATCGTGGCAAATTGCCGTCCGATCTGCGAGACGCTTGCGGCAGTCCTCACGATCATGTCGAGCTGCACGAGGTCGCCGCGCGCTTTAGATAGCGACAGGTTCGACATGCTCAAGCTGTCTTCAAGCTGAGCCGCCTCGGCGCGCAAGCGCTCGTTGGTCGTCCACAATGCCGAGTAGGCCGGCATGCCCGCCCGCTCCAGAAGTTCGTCGACCCTCTGCACCAGTGCCACCAGTTCAGCCTGTTCAGTTAAGCTCATTGCGCCCTCCCTCCGTTTCGCCGGGATGTCTTGTGCCGACTCGGGCCTGAGCCGGCACGCCACTCGTACCTGTCAGCCTGGCGCTCAATCCGCCTTGTGCGCAGCCTTCCGCTTGACGCGGCTTTCCCGCATTCCTCTTCCCCTCATTCTTCATGTGCTTCCCCTGATCGGACACGATTCGGTTTCGGTTGCGCCCGTCAGCCGATCACCGCATTGCGTGCTTGCCGCACTCCCGTCGGCTACGGCTTCAACGGGCAAAGTGACGCTCGTCCAATAAGTAATATCGTATTATTAGCAGAGCGCAGCCGATATACAAATGGGCCTGATCCAACTCATCCCCAGGCAACGCGAAGGCCGCCTCACCCTTCATGAGCGCGATCCATTGGACAGGCGCGGCGGCCGGCCTTCGCCCCCGTATCGGCTACCCAACGGGCACGCGACTCGAGATCCATCGGGCTGAGCTTCCACTGCTTCAGCGGATCGTGAATACGCGACAGAAAGCGGAAGTGCTGCTCTTCGTCGGTAATCGAAAACCAATACTTGATGAGCTGGATGCCCGAGCGAACGAGCATGCGCTCGCGATCGATGGGCGCAAAAGCCAAGGCAGCGACGGTGTGTTCCGATGCGCGTGCCCGCGGCATCCACCCCGGGGCCGGCAAACCCTTGTTTCGTTAAGCCAGGATTTCAGAAAAATTAAATTTGAAGCGGAGCACCATCCAGCTCAAAAACGATCGTAATAACCGCTCAAGCGCTTTGATTGTGCGAGGACGCCTCGGTAAACTTCAGTCGCATGTCCCTCGCGCAGGTCAGGCTGAGGACGAAGCCCGTCCCGCGATGCGAGTACACGCGAGGACATGGCGCCCGCCGCAGATCACCCGCGGTACGACGCCGAACGTGGCAGGCCTCCCGTCGCTGACGCCCCTGACAGGCATCCAAGGACATGAAACGGAACAGCTTAGGGGATGAAGATGAACGCACCGCAAGCAGCTCAGGACTATTTCGACAAGGCTGTCGCCCTCGATCCAGAACAAACCCGCGA
>JAFEFM010000414.1 GCA_018240585.1 Pseudomonadota bacterium | reverse complement strand
GCCCTGCGCGCCGCGCCAGGCGACCCCGACTTCAACAACAGCTACGGCTGGTTCCTGTGCACGCAGGGGCAGGAGCGCGACGGGCTGGCACGGCTGTCTGCCGCCGCGCGCAATCCCTACAACCGCTTTGCGGCGCGTCCGCTGACCAATGCCGGGCTGTGCCACCTGCGGCTGAACGAGGTGGCGGCGGCCGAACAGCAGTTCCTGCGCGCCCTCGAGCTCGACCCGCAGAACGGTCAGGCGATGCTGCAGCTTGCCGAGATCGCCTATCGCCGCGGCGACTATGAGCTGGCGCGCAACCGCCTGGTGCGGCTGCATCAGCAGATGTCGCCGACGGCCGAGTCGGTATGGCTGGGGCTGCGCACCGAGCGCCGGCTGGGCAACCGCGAGGCGGCGGCGAGCTACGAGTCGCAGTTGCGCGGGCGTTTCGGTGATTCGCCCGAGTTCCAATCCTTGATGCAAGGGAAGTACGAGTGAGCAGCATGCAGGTCGATTCCGCGTCCCCGCCGGTCGCCGAAGGGGGCGTCCTCTCTGCCGGTGCCCGTTTGCGCCGGGCGCGCGAAATGCGGGGCGAGTCCATCAACGAAGTGTCGCTGGCGCTGAAGCTGGCGCCGCGCCAGGTCGAGGCGCTCGAGAGCGGGCGCTACGACGCCCTGCCAGGGCTCGCCTTCGTGCGCGGGTTCATGCGCAACTACGCGCGCTACCTGAACCTCGATCCGGCGCCGCTGCTCGCCGACGTGGAAGCGGCGCTGGGCAAGACGCAGGTCGACCTGTCGCCGGTGAGCAATGCGGCAGGGGACCTGCCCGTGGGTGGGCGCCGGCGCGCGAGTGCCGCGCCGGCGGGCGTCATCGCCGCGGTGTTGCTCGTCGCGGTGCTCGGTGGCTGGTATTTCGACTGGTTCGATACCGCGCCGCCGCAGGCGGTGACCCAGGTGAGCGTGCCGAAAAGCGCCGAAGCGCCGGCGCCAGAGGCGGCTGCCTTGCCTGCGGCGGCCGACGCCTCCGCGTCGTCGGCCGTCCCTGTAGCAACAACGCCTGCGCCCGTGCCCGTGTCGCCCGTGCCGCAGAGCGCCGCCGTGATGGCACCCGCCGCCGCAACGATGCCGGCAGTCGCCCCGGTGTCCGTCGCGGCTGAGCCGGCGGCCGGAGCGGCGGCGGCCGGCGTGAGCCAGCTTGCGTTCCGCTTCGCGGGCCAGGCGTGGATGGAGGTGCGCGATGCCTCCGGTGCCATCGTCTTTTCGGGCACCAGCACGGCCGGTAGCACGCGCAACGTGCAGGGTCGTCCGCCTTTCGCCCTGGTCATCGGCAACGCGGCGCAGGTCAGCATGGACCGCGACGGCCAGCCGGTGGATCTGGCGCCGCATATCAAGGGCACGGTCGCGCGCCTGAAACTGCAATGATGGACAGCTCAATGACGAACGATGGTTTTCTGGCCGGCCCGTCGCCGCGGCAGCTCACGCGACAGGTGAAGATCGGCCGCGTGCGCGTGGGCGGTGGTGCGCCGGTGGTGGTGCAGTCGATGACCAACACCGATACGGCCGACGTGCTGGGTACCGCGATGCAGGTGGCCGAACTCGCGCGCGCCGGTTCGGAGATCGTGCGCATCACCGTGAACAACGAGGAAGCGGCGCGCGCGGTGCCGTACATCCGCGACCGCCTGCTGGCGCTCAACATGGATGTGCCGCTGGTGGGCGACTTCCACTACAACGGCCATACGCTGCTGGCGAAGTATCCGGCTTGCGCCGAGGCGCTCGCCAAGCTGCGCATCAACCCGGGCAACGTCGGCGCCGGCAGCAAGCGCGACCCGCAATTCGCCGCCATCGTCGACATCGCCTGCAAGTACGACAAGCCGGTGCGCATCGGCGTGAACTGGGGCAGCCTCGACCAGTCGGTGCTCGCCCGCATCATGGACGAGAACGCAACGCTGGCCGAGCCGCGCGACGCCGGTGCGGTGATGCGCGAAGCGCTGGTCGTGTCCGCGCTGGAGTCGGCTGTGAAGGCCGAGGAGTACGGCCTGCCGGGCGACCGCATCATCCTGTCGGCCAAGGTGTCGAGCGTGCAGGACCTGATTGCGGTGTATCGCGATCTTGCGCGGCGCTGCGACTATCCGCTGCACCTCGGCCTCACCGAAGCCGGCATGGGCAGCAAGGGCATCGTCGCATCCACCGCCGCGCTGGCGGTGCTGCTGCAGGAAGGCATCGGCGACACCATCCGCATCTCCCTCACTCCCGAACCCGGCGGCAGCCGCGCGCAGGAGGTGGTCGTCGCGCAGGAGATCCTGCAGACGATGGGCCTGCGCGCCTTCACGCCCATGGTCACCGCCTGCCCGGGCTGCGGTCGCACCACCAGCACCTACTTCCAGGAGCTGGCGTCCGGCATCCAGGACTACGTTCGCGCGCAGATGCCGGTGTGGCGCGAGCAGTACGACGGTGTCGAGAACATGACGCTGGCGGTGATGGGCTGCATCGTCAATGGCCCGGGCGAAAGCAAGCATGCCAACATCGGCATCTCGCTGCCGGGTACCGGCGAGACGCCGGCGGCGCCGGTGTTCGTGGATGGCGTCAAGACGGTCACGCTGCGCGGCGACAACATTGCCGCCGAGTTCCGCGCCATCGTCGACGACTACGTGGCCACAAAGTACGTGAAGAAGGCGGGCTGAGCACCGCCCAGGACAACAACGCGATCACACAAGACGTATCACCGATGAGTCAGACATTGCAGGCCGTACGCGGGATGAACGACATCCTGCCCGACGAGGCCGAGATCTGGGAGCACTTCGAGGACATCGTGCGCGACTGGCTGCGCAGCTACGGCTACCGCCCGATCCGCATGCCGATCGTCGAGCCGACGCCGCTGTTCAAGCGCGCCATCGGCGAAGTCACCGACATCGTCGAGAAGGAGATGTATTCCTTCGAGGATGCGCTGAACGGCGAGCACCTGACACTGCGCCCAGAAGGAACCGCGTCCTGCGTGCGCGCGGCGATCCAGCACAACCTGGTGGCCGGCCACGGGCCGCAGCGTCTCTACTACCAGGGGCCGATGTTCCGCCACGAGCGGCCGCAGAAGGGCCGCTATCGGCAGTTCCACCAGATCGGCGTGGAGGCGCTGGGCTTTGCCGGTCCCGATATCGACGCCGAGCACATCCTGATGTGCGCGCGGCTGTGGGAGGTGCTCGGCCTCGAGGACGTGTCGCTCGAACTGAATTCGCTCGGCTCGGCGGAGGAGCGTGCCGCCCACCGCGCGGCGCTCATCGCCTACCTGGAGCAGCACCGCGACCGCCTGGACGAGGATGGCAAGCGCCGCCTCTACACCAACCCGCTGCGCATCCTGGACACCAAGAACCCCGAGCTGCAGGCCATCGTCGAAGCGGCGCCGCGCCTGGCCGATTACCTCGGCGAGGAGTCGCGCGCGCACTTCGATGCCGTGCAGGTCTTCCTCAAGGACGCAGGCATTCCCTACCGCATCAACCATCGCCTGGTGCGCGGCCTGGACTACTACAACCGCACCGTGTTCGAGTGGGTCACCACGCGACTGGGCGCGCAGGGCACGGTGTGTGCGGGCGGTCGCTATGACGGCCTGGTCGCGCAGCTCGGCGGCAAGCCGCAACCGGCAGCTGGTTTCGCGATGGGCGTGGAGCGCCTGCTCGCGCTGTGGCGCGAGAGCGGCGCAGAGCCCGAGCGTGCCATTCCCGACGTGTATGTCGTGCACATGGGCGACGCGGCCCAGCGCCTCGCCTTCCGCGCGGCCGAGACTTTGCGCGAGCACGGATTCGACGCCGTGCTGCATTGCGGCGGCGGCAGTTTCAAGTCGCAGATGAAGCGGGCTGACGGCAGCGGTGCGGCGGTGGCGCTGGTGATCGGCGAAGACGAGGCCGTTGCCGGCGAAGTCGGCATCAAGCCGCTGCGCGGGCCGGGCGCGCAGCAGCGCGTGGCGCTGGAGGCCCTGCCCGACACGTTGGCGATGCTGATGTTCAGTGAAGAAGACGACGACGATTTTGACGAAGGGGCGCGCGATGGCGGTGTATGACCTCGAGGAACAGGAACAGATTTCCGAACTCAAGGCCTGGTGGACGCAGTACGGCAACCTGGTGACGACGCTTGCCACCATCGCTGCCCTGGCGGCGGTGGGCTGGCAGGGCTGGCAGTGGTACCAGAATCGCAACGCCGCCGAGGCCAGCGCGATGTACTTCGCCGTCGAGCAGGCGGTAGAGCGGCAGGACGCGCAGCGCGCGCGCGACGCCGCCGGCCAGCTCATCGACAAGCAGGGCGGAACGACCTACGCGCAGCTCGGCGCACTGCTGGCGGCGGGGCTGCAATTCGAAAAGGGCGAACTCGACAACGCCCGCCTGCAGCTCGAGTGGGCGGCCGACAAGGGCAAGGACCCGGCATTGCGTGACCTCGCGCGGCTGCGCCTTGCCGCAGTGCTGCTGCAGAAGGGCGAGCTCGATGGCGCTCTGGCGAAGCTGGAGCCCGCCCCGGTCGCTGCCTACAAGGCGCGCTTTGCCGACCTGCGCGGCGATGTGCTCGCCGCGCAAGGCAAGCCGGTCGAAGCGCGCGCGGCCTACCAGGTGGCGATCGACGCCTTGTCGGCGGCCGACGGGCAAGGGGCGACCCTGCGCGAAGTGGTGCGTCTGAAACTTGAATCCCTCGAGGGCTGATCGATGAAACCCTTCCTGCTGCGTGCCGTTCCGCTGGTGGCCGCAATCGCGCTGGCGACGGGGTGTTCGTCCCTGTCTGCGCTCAATCCTTTTGCCAGCAGCGCGCCCAAGCCGGCGCCACTGGTCGATTTCAAGCCTACGGTGCGGATCGTGCCGGTGTGGGAGGCGAACATCGGCAAGGCGGGCAATTACGTGTTCCAGCCCGCCGTCGTTGGCGATGCCGTTTTTGCGGCGGCGCGCAACGGTGACGTGGCGCGCTTCGAGAACGGACAGGCGGTCTGGCGCACGCGCGCTGCCGGAGAGCTTTCCGCGGGCGTCGGGGCGGACAGCGCGCTGGCGGCGGTGGTGACGGTGGATGGCAAGGTCATCGCCTTCGACGCACAGACGGGCAAGGAGCGCTGGCGCAGCGCCATCGGCGCCGAAGTGCTGGCGCCGCCGGCCGTGAGCGGGGACGTCGTCGTTGTGCGCACGTCCGATCATCGCCTGTTCGCCCTCAACTCCGGCGACGGCAGCCGGCGCTGGGTGTACACGCGCAGCAATCCGTCGCTCGCCCTGCGCAGCCATGCTGGCGTCGTGATCGAGGGCGGCGTGGTGCTGGCCGGTTTCCCGGGTGGCAAGCTGGGCGTGATCAGCCTCGCCAATGGTGGCGCGATCACCGAGCTGACGGTGACGGCGCCGCGTGGTGCGACCGAGCTCGAGCGCGTCGCCGATGTCGTCGGCACGCCAGTCACGACGCGGCGCGAAGTGTGCGCGGTGGCCTACCAGGGGCGCGCGGCCTGCTTCGACGCAGGCAACGGCAACGCCCTGTGGTCGCGCGAGATCTCGAGCAGCGTGGGCATGGATCGCGATACCCGCTTTGCGGTGATCACCGACGATCGCGACGCGGTGAACGCGCTCGATGTCTACAGCGGTGCCAGCGCGTGGAAGCAGGACGGGCTCGCGCGGCGCGGCGTGACGCGTCCGCTGCTGGTTGGCGACAACGTCGTCGTGGGGGATGCCCAGGGCTTCGTCCATGTGCTGGCGCGCGATTCCGGTGCCTTCGCGGCACGCGATCGTGCCGACAGCAGTGCCATCGTCGCTGCCCCGCGGGCGCAGGGTACCGGCTTCGTGGTGCAGAGCCTGGACGGCCGCGTCACCGCTTATGAACTGCGCTGAAGCGAAGATCCCGACGTGAAACCCACCATCGTCCTCGTCGGCCGGCCCAATGTCGGCAAGTCGACCCTGTTCAACCGGCTCACCCGTACCCGGGATGCGCTCGTTGCCGATCAGCCCGGTCTGACCCGCGACCGCCATTACGGTATCGGCCGTGTCGGCGACCGTGAATACCTGGTCGTCGATACCGCAGGCTTCGATCCCGTCGCCAAGGACGGCATCATGCACGAGATGGCGCGCCAGGCCGAGCAGGCGATTGCCGAGGCCGATGTGCTGCTGTTCCTCGTCGATGGCCGTGCCGGCCGCACGCCGCACGACGAGCAGATCGCTGCGCGCCTGCGGCGTGCCGGGCGGCCGGTGCATGTCGTCGTCAACAAGGCCGAAGGCCTGGATCGCGCCACCGTCGCGGCGGATTTTCATGCGCTCGGGTTCGGCGATCCGCTCGCCGTTTCGGCGGCGCATGGCGATGGCGTCAAGCAGCTCGTCGAGCTGGTGCTGGCGCCTTTCCCGCTTGACGAGGAAGGCGGCGGCGCGGAAGACGAGGGCCCGAAAGTCGCCATCGTCGGCCGCCCCAACGTCGGCAAGTCCACCCTGGTCAACACGCTGCTCGGCGAGGAGCGCGTGATCGCCTTCGACATGCCGGGCACCACGCGGGACGCGATTTCCATCCCCTTCGAGCGCGGCGGCAAGCGCTACACGCTGATCGATACCGCCGGCCTGCGGCGGCGCGGCAAGGTGTTCGAGACGATCGAGAAATTCTCGGTGATCAAGACCCTGCAGGCCGTCCAGCAGGCCAACGTGGTGGTGCTGGTGCTCGATGCGGCACAGGACATCTCCGAGCAGGACGCCCACATCGCCGGCTTTGTGCTGGAGGCCGGCCGCGCCCTGGTGGTGGCGATCAACAAGTGGGATGCAGTGGACGATTACCGGCGCGAACGACTCAAGCTCGATGTGTCGCGCAAGCTCGCGTTCCTCTCCTTCGCCCGCTTCCACGAGATTTCCGCGCTCAAGTCCTCGGGCATCGGCCCCTTGCTGAAGTCGGTCGATGCGGCCTATGCAGCGGCAACCGCAAACCTGGCGACGCCGCGTCTGACGCGCGCGCTGCAGGCCGCCGTCGCGCGCCAGGCGCCGCCGCGCAGCGGGCTGGCACGGCCAAAGTTGCGCTATGCCCACCAGGGCGGCATGAATCCGCCGGTCATCGTGATCCACGGCAATGCGCTCGACGACATCCCGTCCTCGTACGTGCGCTACCTGGAGCGCAGCTTCATGGAAGCGTTCAAGCTGCAGGGCACGCCCTTGCGGATTCAGTTCCGGACCACGCAAAATCCGTTCGCGGCCAGACCCTGATGGCAGCAGGGTAAAAAGGCAACATCCACACCGGGATTCGTTGCATACTGCACATGTTGCAGCGCAGCAAATACTCCGCTAGATTCATATAAACATAAATACCGAGGTTCGATGATGAGCAACAAAGGGCAACTACTACAAGACCCGTTCCTGAACACGCTGCGCCGGGAGCACATTCCCGTCTCCATCTACCTGGTGAATGGCATCAAGCTGCAGGGCCAGGTCGAGTCGTTCGACCAGTACGTCGTGCTGTTGAAGAATACGGTGACGCAGATGGTGTACAAGCACGCCATCTCGACCGTCGTGCCGGCGCGCCCGGTGGTGATCCAGCAGGACGGCGGCGAGGGCGGCAACTGATCGCGGTGGCGGCGGTGACTGGCCGCGCACGGTCGTGCTCAGAGGGCGGCGATGTTTGAGCGTCCGGCCAACGGCGAGCGCGCCGTCCTCGTGCAACTCGACCTCGGTCAGGATGCGATCGAGGAACGTCTTGCCGAACTGAAGCTCCTCGCCACCAGCGCGGGAGCGAGCATCGAGGCGGTGGTGCAGGGGCGGCGGGCGGCGCCCGATCCGAAACTGTTCGCCGGCAGTGGCAAGGTGCAGGAGATCGGCGAGGCGCTGCGTGCGCATGGCGCCGACATCGTCATCTTCAACCATGCGCTGTCGCCGGCGCAGCAGCGCAACCTCGAGCGCGAACTGCAGTGCATGGTCATCGACCGTACTGCCCTCATCCTCGACATCTTCGCGCAGCGCGCACGCAGCCACGAGGGCAAGCTGCAGGTCGAACTGGCCCAGTTGCAGCATCTGGCCACGCGCCTGGTGCGCGGCTGGACGCACCTCGAGCGCCAGAAAGGTGGCATCGGCCTGCGTGGTCCGGGCGAGAAGCAGCTCGAGACGGACCGGCGCCTGCTGGGCAATCGCGTCAAGCTGCTCAAGTCCCGCCTCGCCCAGATCGAGAAGCAGCGCAAGGTCAGGCGTCGTGCGCGGGAACGTCGAGACGTATTGTCTGTCTCTCTGGTCGGTTACACCAATGCCGGCAAGTCAACGCTGTTCAATGCGCTGACGAAGGCGGGAGCGTACGCGGCCGACCAGCTTTTCGCGACGCTGGACACGACTTCGCGTCGCCTGTTCGTCGATGGCGAGAACGTGGTGCTGTCGGATACCGTCGGCTTCATCCGCGACTTGCCGCATGCGCTGGTGGCCGCTTTCCAGGCGACGCTGGAAGAGACGGCCGAAGCCGACCTTCTGCTGCACGTGGTCGACTCGGCGAGCGAGGATCGCGACGCGCAGATTCAGGCAGTGAACGAGGTGCTGGCGGAGATCGGCGCCGCCGATGTGCCGCAAGTCCTGGTGTGGAACAAGATCGACCTCACCCATGCCCAGCCGGCGGTCGAGCGGGGTGACTGTGATAAACTCAAGCGCGTTTTTTTGAGCGCCAGAACAGGCGAAGGCCTTGATTTGCTGCGTTCGGCGCTTGCCGAGGTGGCGCGGGCCGCAAAGAGTGAAGATGCCGGGCGAATGTCTGCGCCGAGCGACGACGGAATTTCAGTTCAAACGTGATGACAGGCGTTTTCATGTCTCTTAATGATCCACGCTGGGGCGGCCAGGGCGACGGCGACGGCAGTCGTGGCGATGGTGATCGCCGCGAGGGCAATCGCGGCGGCAACCAGGGGCCGCCCGATCTCGAGGAAGTCTGGCGCGATTTCAACCAGCGCCTCTCGGGCATGTTCGGCAAGCGTCCGGGCCGCGGGTCCGGCGGTGGCGACGGTGGCAATGGCGGCGGCGGCCCGCAACTGCCGAATTTCTCCTTCAAGCAGTTCGGCGGCGGTGTCGGCGCGCTTGCAGCGCTGGTCGCCGCAATCTGGCTCGCCAGCGGTTTCTACACCGTCGATGCGAACCAGCGCGGCGTCGTGCTGCGCCTGGGCAAGTTCATCGAAACCACCGAGCCCGGGCTGCGCTGGCGCCTGCCGTATCCCTTCGAGTCGCACGAGATCGTCGACCTGACCGGCGTGCGCACCGTCGAGGTGGGCTATCGCGGTTCGGAACGCAACAAGGTACTGCGTGAATCGCTGATGCTGACCGATGACGAAAACATCATCAACATCCAGTTCGCCGTGCAGTACGTATTGAACAGCCCGGAGAGCTACGTCTTCAACAATCGCTTCCCCGACGAATCCGTCGCGCAGGTCGCCGAGACCGCGATGCGCGAAATCGTGGGCAAGAGCAAGATGGATTTCGTGCTCTACGAGGGCCGCGAGGAGATCGCGAGCACCGCGCTCGAACTGATGCAGCGCATCCTGGACCGCTATCAGACGGGCATCCAGATCAGCCGCGTCACCATGCAGAACGCGCAGCCGCCGGAGCAGGTGCAGGCTTCATTCGATGATGCGGTGAAGGCGGGGCAGGACCGCGAACGGCAGAAGAACGAAGGTGAGGCCTATGCAAACGACGTGATTCCGCGTGCGCGTGGTACCGCGTCGAGACTGATCGAAGAGGCCAACGCCTACAGCGCCCGCGTCGTCGCCAACGCCGAGGGCGAGGCCAGCCGCTTCAGCCAGGTGCTGACCGAGTACCGCCGAGCGCCTGAAGTGACGAAGGAGCGCATGTACATCGAGACGATGCAGCAGGTGCTGAGCAGCACGTCGAAGGTCATGATCGATGCCAAGGGCAACAGCAACCTGCTGATGCTTCCTCTCGACAAGTTGTTGCAGCAGGCGGGGGTTGCCAAACCGGTCACGCCTGCACCCGATTCGCAATCCGCGGCCGCGCTTGGTGCCAATGCGCCTGCGGCTGCCACCGATCCGCGCAACCGCGACCTCATGCGCGGTCGTGACAGGGGAGAGCGCTGATGCGTGACAGAATGTCCCTTATTGGCGGCGCTCTGCTACTGTTGATCGCGTTGGCATCGATGTCGCTGTTTACCGTCGATCAGCGCCAGTATGCCATCGTGTTCCAGCTCGGCGAGGTGAAGGAGGTCATCGACAAGCCCGGTCTGAACGTCAAGCTGCCGATGATCCAGAACGTGCGCTACTTCGACAAGCGCATCCTGACGATGGATACGCCCGAGCCGGAGCGCTTCATCACCTCCGAAAAGAAGAACGTGCTCGTCGACCATTTCGTCAAGTGGCGCATCGTCGACCCTCGCTTGTACTACGAGTCGGTGGCCGGTGACGAAGCGCGGGCGCGGACTCGCCTGACACAGACGGTCAACGCCGGCCTGCGTGAGGAGTTCGGCAAGCGGACGGTGCACGACGTCGTTTCCGGTGCTCGCGACCAGATCATGGAAGACATGCGTGTCAAGGCCGACCAGGATGCACGCAAGATCGGCGCGCAGATCATCGATGTGCGCCTGAAGCGTGTCGATCTGCCGACCGAGGTGTCGGAATCGGTCTATCGCCGCATGGAAGCCGAGCGCAAGCGCGTGGCCAACGAGTTGCGCTCGCAGGGCGCTGCCGAGGCCGAGCGCATCCGCGCCGACGCCGATCGCCAGCGCGAGATCATCATCGCCGAGGCCTATCGTTCGGCGCAGAAGACCAAGGGTGAGGGCGATGCGAAGGCGACGGCGATCTATGCCGACGCGTTCGGTCAGAGCCCGGATTTCTACTCCTTCTATCGCAGCCTCGAAGCTTATCGCGCCAGCTTCGCCAGTAAGGAGGACGTGCTGGTGGTCGATCCGGGTTCGGAGTTCTTCCGCTACTTGAAGAGCCCGCAGGGCGCGAAGAAGAATTGATCCGCCGGGATTGAGCCCGCATGGGCGCCTCGCTTCTGACCGCCTTCGCGCTGATGCTGATCATCGAAGGCATCCTTCCGTTCGTCGCGCCAGCCGCCTGGCGCGAAACCTTTTTACGCCTCGCCACCATGGCTGACGGCCAGATCCGCTTCGTCGGGCTGACCTCGATGCTGATTGGCGTGGCGCTCCTGTTCATCTTTCACTGACGCCACTCATGCGCTGGGTATTGCCCGACCACATCCAGGACGCACTGCCGTCCGAAGCGGAGCAGCTCGAAGCGCTGCGCCGCCGGCTGCTGGACGCCTTCCGCGTCCGCGGCTATCAGCTCGTCATGCCACCGCTGCTCGAGTACCTCGACTCGCTCACCACCGGGGCCGGCCAGGATCTGTCGCTGCGCACCTTCAAGCTCGTCGACCAGCTCTCGGGGCGCACCATGGGTGTGCGCGCCGACATGACGCCCCAGGTCACGCGCATCGACGCGCACCTGCTCAATCGCCGCGGGGTGTCGCGGCTGTGCTACTGCGGCAGCGTGCTGCAGACATTGCCGTCCACGCTGACCGCGACGCGCGAACCGCTGCAGCTCGGCGCCGAGCTTTACGGCCATGCCGGCATCGAGGCCGACATTGAGATCCTGCGCCTGCTCGCCGATGTGATGCACCTGGCCGAAGTGCCGGCGACGCGCATCGACATCGGTCACGTCGGCATCTTCCATGCGCTGGCCGGCAAGGCCGGTCTGCTGCCGCATCGCGAGGAGGAAATTTTCGACCTGCTGCAGGCGAAGGATCTGCCCGAGCTGCGCCTGCGTCTTGCGGACGTCGCCGAGCCGGTGCGCAGCGCCCTGCTGGCGCTGCCCGAACTCTATGGCGGGCCCGACGTGCTGGACCGCGCGATGGCGCGGCTGCCACATGATCCGGAGATCGTCGCGGCGCTGGAAGAACTGCGCGTGGTGGCGCGGGCGCTGGGTGATCTGCCGATCAGCTTCGACCTTGCGGACTTGCGCGGCTATCACTATCACAGCGGCGTCGTGTTCGCGGCCTATGGCGGGGGCTCGCCGGCCGCGCTCGCGCTGGGCGGCCGCTACGACCGCGTCGGCGCGGCTTTCGGCCGTGCTCGCCCGGCGACCGGTTTCAGTCTCGACCTGCGCGAACTGGTATGGCGCCTGCCGAGGGGTCGGTCCGCCGGCGGAATCCTGGCGCCGCTGGCCGACGATGCGGCGCTGCGGTCCCGGATTGCGGAGCTGCGTGCAACTGGCGAAGTCGTCGTCAATGCACTGCCCGGCCATGATGGAACCTGGAACGAAGCCGGCTGCGACCGGCAGCTTGTGATGCGCGACGGCCGATGGACGGTCGAGCCGCTAATGGGAGATTGAGGCAATGTCAAAGAACGTCGTGGTCGTCGGCACCCAGTGGGGCGACGAGGGCAAGGGCAAGATCGTCGACTGGCTGACCGATCACGCCAGGGGCGTGGTGCGCTTCCAGGGCGGGCACAACGCCGGCCACACGCTGGTCGTCGGCCAGACCGAATACAAGCTGAACCTGGTGCCGTCGGGCATCGTGCGGGAAGGCGTGGCCTGTTTCATCGGCAACGGCGTGGTGCTCGATGCGCATCACCTGCTCGCCGAGATCCGCACCCTGGAGGCCGGTGGCATCAAGGTACGCGACCGCCTGCGCGTCAGCCCGGGCTGCCCGCTGATCCTCGGCTATCACAGCGCGCTCGACCGCGCGCGCGAGGACGTCAAGGCGGTGTGCGACAAGATCGGCACCACCGGCAAGGGCATCGGCCCGACTTACGAGGACAAGGTGGCGCGCCGCGCGCTGCGCGTGTACGACCTGTTCGATCGCGAGCGCTTCGCGGAAAAGCTGAAGGCCAATCTCGAGTACCACAACTTCGTGCTGACCCGACACCTGGGCGCAGAGCCGGTGGAATTCCAGCCGGTGTTCGACCAGGCGATGGCCGACGCCGAGGAGCTGCTGCCGATGGTGGCCGACGTGTCGGCCGAGCTCTATGCGATCAACAAGGCCGGCGGTTCGCTGCTGTTCGAAGGCGCGCAGGGCACGCTGCTGGACATCGACCACGGCACTTATCCCTTCGTCACCTCCAGCAACTGCGTCGCGGGCCAGGCCGCGGCCGGTTCGGGTGTCGGGCCCGGGCGCCTGCACTACGTGCTCGGCATCACCAAGGCCTACTGCACGCGCGTCGGTGGCGGTCCCTTCCCGACCGAGCTCGACATCGAGACCAAGGGTACGCCCGGCGAGCAGATGTCGACCAAGGGGCGCGAGTTCGGCACCGTCACCGGGCGCAAGCGCCGCTGCGGCTGGCTCGACCTCGCCGCGCTCAAGCGCTCGATCATCATCAACGGCGTCACCGGCCTGTGCATCACCAAGCTCGACGTGCTCGACGGCATCGAGGAGCTGCAGCTCTGCACCGGCTACCTGCTCAACGGCAGGCGCATCGACCTGCTGCCGATGGGCTCGGAAGAGGTCACCGCGTGCGAGCCGATCTACGAGACGATGCCCGGCTGGAGCGGCACGACCTTCGGCGCGCAGAGCTGGGATGCGCTGCCGCCCGAGGCGCGCGCCTATCTGCACCGCATCGAGGAGATCTGCGAGATTCCCATCGACGTCATCTCGACCGGTCCGGAGCGCGACGAGACCATCCTGCGTCGTCATCCGTTCGGCGTCTGAACGGCATCATCGATCGAGCGCATCACGGGCAGGCAGCAGGGCGCTGCGCGGTGGCAGTTGCATCGCGCTGCAGGCTGCGCCGGTCTGCTCCAGGCCGGAGATCGAGTCGCTGCGGCGACAGGATGCGCACGGTCGCAATCATCGACTCCAACGGAGTGCCCGTCGGGTCGGTAAACGAAAAAAGCCGGCTGATCGCCGGCTTTTCCCTGAAACTGGTGCCCAGAAGAGGACTCGAACCTCCACGCCTCGCAGCGCTAGTACCT
>JAFEFM010000413.1 GCA_018240585.1 Pseudomonadota bacterium | reverse complement strand
GCCACTCCAGGCATGACCCAGGCCTTCGACCAGGCACAGGCTGGCGATGGTCCTTCGCTTCAGCCTGAAGTCGGTCACGGTTGCCGGATGGCGCCTGCCGCGCTGCACGGCACGCGCTTCGGCGGCGATCGCGCCAGCCGCCGCCGCCCACGACTGCACGGCGGCGATGCCGTTGGCCGGGGCAACGACGAGGTCGCGGTCGCCCTGGATGACGAGCAGTGGTGGCAGGGGCTGCGACGTCACGGGCAGTGCGGGATCGCGCCGCCCGCCCATCGCCGCCAGCGCCGATGCGGCCGAATGCGCGGCCCCCGGCGCCACGCCCGAGTGCATCACCACCGCGCGAAAGCGCTCGGGATGCAGGGTGGCGAGCAGCGCCGCCATGCCCGCCCCGGCCGATAGTCCAGCCACGGCGATCGCCGCCGGATCCACCGGATACAGCAGGCAGGCCTGGTCGATCGCCGCCATCAGGGTCGCCGCCTCGGCCTGCGCCTGGCGCGTGACGGTGCCGTACCAGTCCCAGCAACCCTGTGGATTCACGCGCCGGTCCTGCTCCGGGTACAACACCAGGAAGCGCTCGCGCAGCGCCAGCCGGTTCATGCGCGTGCTGCGCGCGAAGCTCGCCGCCGTCTGGCCGCAGCCGTGCAGCATCACCATCAGCGGCAGGCGCTCGGCGTTCGTCACGCCCGGCGGACGGAACAGGAAGAAGCGGCGCATGCCGCCGGCGCCGATGGCCTGGCCGCTGATCCACTCGCCCGGCCCTGGCGGTGGACGCGGCCGCAGTTGCTCCGCGGCCGCGTCCACCGCCCGCTTCGCCAGCGTGCCGGCCATGCGGCTGCCGCTGCGCAAGGTGGCGCGCGTCATCGCCGTCACCGCGCGCTGCAGCGACTTGCCCAGCGCGGATCCGGCCATTGACGAGCGGCGCAGACGCTTGCTCACGGGCTGGCCGGCGGCGCCGCCGCGGTCGGTCGGCGGCGCTGGCGCCTGGGGGCGGGGGGAGCGGCGTCGTCGATGCGGCGCAGCGTGGCGCGCGCGCTGTCGGCGATCGCACCCTCCGTGCCGGCGCGCCCGACCGCCTTCACTGCCGCGGCGCGCGCCTCCGCACGGCGGCCCAGCTCGAGCAGCACGGTCGCGAGATTGTTGTAGGCAGCCGCGGCGTCATGCCGCTGCGCGGCAGCGGCGAAGGCGCGGCGCGCACCCTCGAGGTCGCCGGCGGCGTAGCTTGCGTTGCCCAGCCCCATCGCCAGCGTCAGGCTGCCCGGCCAGCGCGCCAACCCTGCGGTGTAGGCCTGCGCCGCCTGGCGCGGCAGCGCGGTACGCTCGAAAGCGACCAGCGCGCGGGTGGTTTCCGCCTCGGCTGCCGTCTCCGGCAGCCTGTCGGGCGGCAGCGCGACGAAGGCCCAGCGCTGCGCCCGGTCCCAGGTGTGCTCGAAGGTCGACAACGGCAGTTCCTGGCGCTCGATCGGACCGGAACGCAGCAGGAAAACGCCCGCGTCGAGGTCGTAGCCGATCACCACCGCGTAATGCCAGGACGGGGCCCACGACAGCCCCAGGTTCTGCAGCACCACCACCGGGTTGCCCGCGGCAGTCTCGCGCATCACCGCCTCCAGCGTGCCGGGAATCACCGTCGCCACCGCGCCCGAGCGGCGCGCACCGGCGAGCATCTCGATCTGCAGCGAACCTTCGCGCCCCGGCAGGAAGACCTTGCCGGTGAGGGCCTCCGGCCGCGTCGGCAGGCCCACCGCGCTGAGCGCGGTGGCCAGCGCTGCCGGGCCGCACTGGTATTCCTCCTGCGGGAAGAAGGGCGTGGCGCTCAGCTCCACCCGTCGCGGCAGTCCCTGCGGCGGCGCAGCGAGCAGGCGCGGCGTCTGCACCGCGCACCCGGCCAGCGCCAGCGCTGCGACGGCCACGCCGCCAAGAACGAAGCGCCGCCGCGAGGCGGCGCCGAACCCCGGCATCGGACGCCGACTCAGCGGATCGAGCGGGTGAAGGGGAAGACCTTGGTCAGGCCGAGGATGTCGGTGAGCAGCAACACGAAGAACACCAGCAGGATCGCGCCGATGATGCCGCCGGCCGGGGCGTCGTCCACCTGCTTGACCAGCACCGCGGCTTCCTCGTCGGTGAGCGCGGCGATGCGCTCGCGCGCCTGGTCCTCGGTCAGGCCGTAGCGCTGCAGTTCGGCCTGCACTTCAGTACGGGCGAGCATGTCGTTGAGGCGCTCATGGCTGTCGCCCGCCTGCTGCACCGCCGCGGCCTGGGCGACCTGTTCGGTGCTCACCATGGCGGCCTGCACGCTCTGGACCATGCTGACACCGGAAAAGCTGACGATGAGCAGGGCGGACAGCAGCCGCTTGAACTTTTTCATGATGCACCTCGAATGGGATTGTTGGGGTTTTGGGACAGGATGCGGCTGCGGGGGATCCATTCCCCACCGGTGCAGCTTCGCCCGTCAGGCGGCATGCTGCCATCGCCCGGGCTTGCCCGGTGCATGCCGATTCATGCGGATACAAAAATCGGCAGCATGCCGATGCGCTGGCCAGCCCGCATCGGGCACTAGTTCGCCGCCTGATCGCGCTCCTCGCGCGCCACCGCCGACAGGTCGCGCAGGTACCACGCCGCATAGGCGAAACCCGCCACCGCGACGAGCGCGGTGAACATCAGCGTGCGGTCGAAGGCGAGCCCGGCGGCCAGGTTGGCGACGACGACGTAGCCGAGATAAAAGCCGGCGAACAGGCCGCCGATGATGCGGATGAGGGCGAAAGTCTTGCGCTGCTTGAGGGTGGGCTGGGGCACGGGGAGACTCCTGGTCGATGATCAGCGAAGGCCGGCGTGCTGGCAGCGGGCAAGCCGGGCGGCGAGGCCGGCATGGCGCCGGGTGCGCTCGGCACATGCGGCGAGGAACACGTCCGGCGGGCCGGCCAGCGCCACGCGGCGCGCAGCGCGGGTGACGCCGGTGTACAGCAGCTCGCGCGTCAGCACCCGGCTGGGCGCCGCCGGCAGTACCAGCAGCACCTCGTCGAACTCGGAGCCCTGGCTCTTGTGCACCGTGAGCGCGAAGGCGGTGTCGTGCTCGGGCAGCCGCAGCGGCGCAACGGCGCGGTAACCGCCGCCGCTGCGCGGAAAATGCACCGCCAGCTCGCCACGCTCGTCCGCCAGGCACAGGCCGACGTCACCATTGTAGAGGCCGAGCAGGTAGTCGTTGCGCAGCACGATCAGCGGCCGGCCGGGATACCAGCGCCCTGCGCTGCCCGTGGCGGCGGGCAGGCCGAGCGCGGCGCGCAGATGGCGTTCCAGATGTGCGTTCAGCGCGGCCAGGCCGCGCGGCCCGTCATGGACCGCAGCCAGCACGCGAAAGCGGTCGAAGGCCGCAAAGGCCGCCGCCACACGCGTCTGCACATCGCCGCGCTGGTCGCGCAGGCAGTCCAGGTAGGGCGCATAGCCGGCTTCCATGCGCGCCAGCGTCTGCGGCCCCGGTCGCGCACTGTCGTCGGCGATCCATTGCGCCGCCGCGTCCTCGCCCGCCTGCAGCCAGGCCAGCGCCGCGGTACCGTTGCCGGTGTTGATGTCGGCGGCGAGGCGGCCAATGCCCGAATCGCGCCGGAAGCGGCGGCTCTCGGTGAGCCAGATCACGCTGTCGGCGAGTGCCGCGCCGCCGGCTCCGCCCTCGCCAGCTGCGGCGGCATCGCCCGCCAGCGCCGGCGAGATCTCTTCGACCGCCGTGCCGCACAGCATGGCGAGCCGCTCCAGCGCGGCCGGCGTCAGCGTGCGCGCTGCCGACAGCTCGGCGAACACTGCGCCCGCCTCCACCGCCGCGAGCTGGTCCTTGTCGCCGAGCAGCACCACGCGCGTCTCGGCCGGCAGCGCGTCGAACAGCCGCGCCGCCAGCGCGAGGTCCAGCATCGAAGCCTCGTCCACCACCAGCACGTCGATGGCGAGCGGATTGTCGGCATCGTGGCGGAATCGGCCCGGCGCGGGCGTCACACCCAGCAGGCGATGCACGGTATGAGCCTCGTCTGGCAGACGCGCGCGCAGGGCCGGCGGCAGGCTTGCGGCACGGTCGCGCAAGGCTTCGAGCATGCGCGCCGCCGCCTTGCCGGTGGGCGCCGCCAGCGCGATGCGCAGCGCCGGCTCGCCCTGCAGCAGGCAGGCGAGCAGCGCGGCGACGGTCGTCGTCTTGCCGGTGCCCGGACCGCCGCTGATTACCGTCAGCCGCCCGTCCAGCGCGAGCGCGACGGCAAGCTTCTGCCAGTCGGGACCGGTCTCCTCCGCTCGCGCAGGAAAAAGCGTGTCCAGCAGCGCGGCGACGCCCTCGCCCACCGGCTCGGCGGTGCGGGCCCGCGCGCGCGCCGCGAGCGCCGTGGCGAGGCGGCATTCGAGGTCGAAGAAGCGCCGCAGATAAAGCCGGCCGCCCGCGTCGAGCACCATCGGCTGTGGCGACGGCCGGCGGCCGTGGATCTCGTCTTCGGTCGCCACCAGGCCGCTGTGCAGCAGCCGCTCGCGCAGCACCTCCGCAGTCAGGGCCTGCGCGCCGTCTTCCGCGTCCTGCAGCTCCGTCAGCGGCAGGCACACATGGCCCGCGCTCGCCGCCAGGCTCAGCGCGCGCGCGACGCCCGGCAGCACGGCGAGACTTTGTGCCGGCGCCCCCAGGCTGCGCGCCCACGAAAGCGCATGCGCGGCGAAGCCGTCTGCAAGATCGAACTGAGCCGGGACGATGTCGTTCATGCCGGCACTCCATCGAGCGCGGACGTCACCCCGGCCAGCAGGGCATCGAGCGCGGCGATCGTCGCTTCCTCCGCGCGATGGTGGAACACGCCCGCTGGCCGGCCACCGTGGCGCCATCCCGGGCGCACGCCGCGCACGAAGAGATAGAGCACGCCGCCAAAGTGGCGCTCGTAGTCGTAGTCCGGCAGGCTGCGGCCGAGATGGCGGTGCAGCGCCACGCTGTAGAGCAGATGCTGCAGGTGGTAGCCGTGCGCCTGCATCGCCGCTTCGAGACGCGGCGGTGCGTAGTCTTCCTTGCCGTCGCCGAGGTGGTTCGATTTCCAGTCCAGCACCCAGTAGCGGCCCTCGTGCTCGAAAACGAGGTCGATGAAGCCTTTCAGGTAGCCGCTCAGTTCGGCGAACGCCAGGCGCGGCACGCGGTAGCCACGCGCCGCCAGCCAGGCATTGAGTACCGCGGCGGAGAGCCGCGGCGCAGGCAGATGGAAGGCCAGTTCCACCAGCCGGCGTGCTGTCGGCAGGCTGTCCAGCCTCAGCATGGATGCACCATCGGCCAGCAGCGGAGTCGCCAGCACATCCTCGAGCATGCGCCGCAGCATGCGCGGCAGGCGCGCGGCATCTGCCGTGGCGGGCAGGCGCTGCGGATGGTCGGTCAGCGCCGTCGCGATGGCGGCATCCCAGCCCGCGGGCGCGGTGAAGTCGATGCGCTCGAACACCGCATGCAGGCAGTCGCCCGCCACCGGACCGCGCGGGAAGCGCAGGATGTCGTCGTCCGCGATCTCCTCATGCACGGCGTCGGGACGCGGCGCGTTCCACGGTCCTGGCGCCTCTGCGACCGCCGCACCGAGTTCGGCCGCAGGCAATGCGCGCGCATCATGGTCCAGCGCCGCCTGCTCGTGCGCGGCCCCCGACAGCAGCGCGCTGAAGCTGCCGATGCCCCAGCCGGGGGGTATCACCGGCGGGCGCAATGCCCGCGGTCTCGCACCCGCCGCCTGTTCGGGCGGCAGCACAGCGCCGCTGCCGGCGGGAAGGTCGGCGAACGACATCGTCGGCTGCCCATGCAGCGGGCTCGCGGCCACCAGCGCGCGCCAGCGCGCATCGATCTCGGCGGGGGTCATCTTGTGCGCGCGCCAGGCGGAGAGTTCGACCTCGGCGCCCGCCACCATCCAGTTCAGCAGGCTGCGGCTGGCTTCGCCGTAGCTCGCCTTGCCGCGGGTGATCTTCGCGTAGCAGCCCACCACCAGGTAGCAGCGATGTACCGCGCGCGTCAGCGCGACGTACATCAGGCGCAGGCTTTCCGCGTCGCGCTCGAGGCGCATGCGGGCCTTGATGTCGTCGTCGGCACGCGCGGCGCGGCGGTAGTCGAGCACCAGCCGGCCGCCATCATCGTGCCAGTCGCACATGTCGCCGCCTTCGCCGCCGGACCCAAGTCCGTCGAACAGGAAGGGGCAGAACACGACGCCGTATTCCAGACCCTTGGCGCGGTGGATGGTGACGATCTGCACCAGGTTGCGGTCCGACTCCAGCCGCAGTTGCGCCGCGTCGCCACCCGCACCGTCACGGCGGCGGGTGGCGAGCGTGCGCAACAGCACCTCGGGCGAGGCGCTGCCGGCGGCCTGCTGCAGCAATTCCGCGAGGTGCATCAGGTTGGTGAGGCGGCGCTCGCCGTCGGCGCGGGCAAGCAGCCGCGCCGCCACCCCCTCGTCGGCCATCCACTGCCGCAACATGACGCCGAAGCCGCGCGCGAGCCAGGCGTCGCGCCAGCGCGCGAAGGCGTCCAGCGTCGCGAGCAGGGCCGTATCGTCAGCGGCGAGCGCCGCCAGCGCGCCGGCATCGCGCCCCATCGCCGCGGTGGCGAGCGCCGCCTTGACGCGCCGCTCGCGCGCGGGCTCCGCGATCGCCAGCAGCACGCGCTCGAGTTCCTCCGCGTCCTCGCTGGAAAACACGCTCGCCTGCGACAACTCCACGCTGCCAACGCCGAAGTGCGCCAATGCGCGGCGCATGCGCGCACCCTGGGCATGGCTGCGCACCAGCACGGCGATGTCGGCGGGCACCAGGCCGCGCTCGCCGATACGGATCTCGCCCGCGCCGCCGGCGGCGATCAGGCGCGCGATCTCGGCGGCACTGGCCATCGCGGCGCGCTGCATGGCCTTCGCACGCGGCAGACGTTCGCCACCTTCGCCTCCGCCTTCTTCGCCTGCGAGCGCCTCGTCGCGCGGGATGCGCCACAGGCGCAGCGCGGCCGGGCTGGCACCGCTCGCGCTGTGGTCGACGAAGGGCGCGCGCGGACGTGCGCCGGCATCGACGCGCGCGTACCCCAGGCCGGGCAGCATGAAGACCCCGGGATTGGCGCCGAACAGCCGATTGCAGGCTTCGATCAGCGCCGGCGACGAGCGCTGGTTGTGGCGCAGGGTGTGGCGTGTGTCGGTGCGCTCGCGCGCGGCGAGGTAGGTATGCAGGTCGGCGCTGCGGAAGCTGTAGATCGCCTGCTTGGGGTCGCCGACCAGGAACAGGCTGCCGTGGCGGCCTTCGGCGTTGTAGATGCGATCGAAGATGGCGAACTGCAGCGGGTCGGTGTCCTGGAATTCGTCGATCAGCGCCACCGGAAAGCGCGCATGCAGCGCCGCCGCCAGCCATGGCTGACGCCCGGCAGTGAGGGCGTCGTAGGCGTTCCACAGGATGTCGTCGAAGGCGATCTGGCGACGCTCGCGCTTGCGCCGGCGCAGTTCCTCGGTGGTCTGCAGGATGAAACGGCGCAGCAGCGCCAGGCGCGCGCCTTCGATGCGGTCCTCGGCCTCGGTGCGCGCCGCGAGCAATTCTCCGGCCACATCGAAAAAGGGATGTCTCGGCGGTGCAATGCCCTTGGCGAGCCCGGCCTTGGTGGTCCGCCGTTCGAGCATGGCCGCGGTCAGCAGCGCGAGCTTGCTGTCGCCGGGCAGCGGCGCCCGGGCATCCCCTGCGGCGAACCAGGCAGCCCATTGCTGTCTGGCACGCGCCACCGAGTCCGCACTGTACGAGGTGGCATTGAGGCCGCACAGCGCATGATCGAGGCCCTGGGCGATCGCGGCCTCCTCGCCCTGCCAGCAGCGACGCGCCGCGGCATACGCGGCGTCGATGCGCGCGGCGGCCGAGTCCAGGTCCAGGTCGGCCGGAACTTCGTCCCAGCGCCGTTCGGCGAGCGGCCGCGCCATGTCGCGCGCGAGCAGCTCCGCCCAGCTCTCGGGGCTGTCGCCGCGCTGCAGCAGGCAGTCAGCGAGCGGCTGCGGCAGCTCGCCGCCGGCGATCTCCCGGCGCCAGAAATCCTGCGTCACTTCCAGGCGCAGTTCGCCATCATCCTCGACCAGTTCGAGGGCATAGGGCAGGCCGGCGGCAAAGGGCGTGTCGGCCAGGGCACGCTGGCAGAAGCCGTGGATGGTGAAGATCGCCGCCTCGTCGAAAGTCTGCAGCGCATGGCGCAGGCGGCGCGCCATCCCGTCGCGCGCGAGGCGGCCGGTGGCGAGCACGGCTTCGATCAGCGACGGCACGAAGGGATCACCGCCCGCTTCGCCCCCCTCCAGCACCCTGAGGGTGTCGACGATGCGGTCGCGGATGCGGGTCGCCAGTTCGGCGGTGGCGGCACGGGTGAAGGTGACGACGAGCAGCGACTCGACCGGCACCGCCTGCTCCAGCAGCAGGCGCAGGTAGAGCCCGCAGATGTTCCAGGTCTTGCCAGTGCCGGCCGAGGCCTCGACCAGGCGGATGCCGTCGAGCGGGCAGGCGAAGACGTCGAGATCGGTGGCGGTGGCTGGCATCGCCGGGATGGTAGCGAGGCTGCCCTGCGGTCGCAAACCGGCCGCAGCAAAAGCGAAAGGGCCCCGCAGGACCCTTTCGCTTTGCATGCGCGCGAACCGCACGCGCAGGAGGCGTCAGGTTCAGGCGGCCTTCAGCACCGAGGCGGCAGCCTGGGTCGTCTTGGCGACGGTCTCGACGGCGGCGGCAGTGGCGCTCTCGACGTTGGCCTGGGCCACTTCGGACACCTGCTTGGCAGCCTTGGTCGCGCCTTCGTAGGCGGCGGTGGCGTTGGCGATGGCGCTCTTGAGCGCGGCGACGGCAGCTTCCGAACCGGCCGGAGCCTTCTTGGCGAAATCTTCGACCGCGGCGTTCAGGTTCTTCACCAGTTGATCGGCTTCGGATTCGTACAGCTTGCTCAGCTCGCCCTGGGCCTGGGCGGCGATGCTGGCGACGGAGCCGAGATAGGCAACGTTCTTTTCCAGCACCGGGGTGATGAGGCCGAGTTGCAGCGAGGCCAGGGCCTTCGGGTCCTTGGCTTCGGCGACCGACTTGCTCAGCGCGATGCTGTCGTCGAACAGCGCACGGGCGGCGGCCAGGTTCAGGCTCGACAGGCGCTCGACGGCGGAGAAGAGGCTGGCGCTGGCGGCGGAAGCGGCCTGCAGGCCGGTCTCGATGCTGGCCTTGCCGGCGGCGACGAATTTTTCAGCGGACATGTTCATGGTGAAACTCCTTGGATTGATTTCGGTGCTGCAAAGTCTTGATGTGATTCGTATGTTGCACTGCAACAAAATCAATTGCAAGGGGTTCCGCGAAATTTTTGTCTGCCTGCTGGCCGGCTAGCGATCGCCCGGCGGAGATGCATCGTCCGCCCAGTTCGCCCAGTCGGGGTCGGGCAGTTCGGCGAACACCCGCCGCAGGCTGGCGCCCCACTGGCCGTGGATCATGCTGAAGTAGGGATTCTCGGCGTCGATGCTGACATGGCGCGCGACTTTCAGCTCGTTGCAGCGGTAGATCAGCAGATCCAGCGGCAGGCCCACCGACAGGTTGGAGCGGATGGTGGAGTCCATCGAGATCAGCGCGCACTTGGCGGCTTCGTCGAGCGAAATGGCGCTGGTGACGACGCGGTCGATGATGGGCTTGCCGTATTTCGACTCGCCGATCTGGAAGTAGGGCGTGTCCTCGGTGGCCTCGATGAAGTTGCCCGCGGCGTAGATCTGGAACAGCCGCGGCGGCTCGCTGTCGATCTGGCCGCAGAGGATGAAGGAGGCGTTGAAGTCCACGCCGAACTCCTTCAGCGGCCCGGCGTCGCGCTGGTACACCTTGCGCACGGTGTCGCCCACCATGCGCGCGCATTCGAACATCGTCGCCGCGCTCCACACGCTTTCATGATCCTGCACGGTGGCGTGCTCGCGCAGCAGGTTGACCACTGCCTGGGTGATGGCAAGGTTGCCGGCGCTCATCAGCACCACGACGCGGTCGCCGGGGCGCTCGAAGACGGTCATCTTGCGGAAGGTGTTGATGTGGTCCACCCCGGCGTTGGTGCGGGAGTCGGACAGGCAGACCAGGCCTTCGTCGAGGCGCATGGCAACGCAGTAGGTCATGGGGTGGCCACCGGCATCAGGAAATCGTTGCTGATGCGGTCGCCGAGCTTGTTGATGCAGGCGAGGAACTTCTCCAGCGATTCATGCAGGCCGACCGCGAAAATGTCGTCCATGCTGCCGTAGTGCAGGCTGGCATGCAACGCGCCCGCCTTGCGCGTCGTCTCGCAGGAACGCGAATTGGCGACCTGGCCGAGGATGTCGACGATCTCGTCCAGGCAGGCGTGCAGCGAGCGCGGCATGGCGTCGTTGAGCATCAGCAGCTCGGCCACCTTGTGCGGCGTGATGACATCGCGATAGACCTGGCGGTAGGTCTCGAACGCCGACACCGAGCGCAGCAGCGAGCCCCAGCGGTAGTAGTCGGTGGCGTTGTGCACGTCCTCGCCCGCCGGCATCAGCGCGTGGTACTTCACGTCGAGCAGGCGCGCGGTGTTGTCGGCGCGCTCCAGGAAGGTGCCGAGGCGGGCGAACTGGAAGGCGTCGTCGTGGAACATGGTACCCACGGTGACGCCGCGCAGCAGGTGCGAGCGGAACTTGACCCACTCGAAGAAAGCGCCGAGGTCCATGTCCTGCAAGCGGGCGGGCGTCAGGTCGCGGATCTCCAGCCAGGTGGTGTTGGTGGTCTCCCACATCTCGCTGGTGAGCTTGCCACGCACCGCGTGGGCGTTCTCGCGCGCCGCGCGCAGGCAGTTCCACACGCTGGACAGGTTGTCGCGATCGAGCAGCACGAACTCGATCACGTCGCGCGGGCTCAGCGGCCGGCCGGTGCGCGCATAGGCGTCGGACAGCTCGCTGATGTCGAGGATGGCGCGCCAGTTGCCGTGATCGTCGCCATTGGACTGCGGCAGCAGCGACATGCGGTAGGAGACGTCCAACATGCGCACGGTGTTCTCGGCGCGTTCGGTGTAGCGGGCCATCCAGTACAGGTGGTCGGCAGTGCGGCTCAGCATGATGCAATCCTCCGTATCGTTCTTGTCGGCCGTCGGGCACGCGGCTCAGTCGACCACCCAGGTGTCCTTGGTGCCGCCGCCCTGCGACGAATTCACCACCAGCGAGCCTTCCTTCAGCGCCACCCGGGTCAGGCCGCCGGGCACCATGCGGATCTGCTTGCCGCCCGACAGCACGAAGGGACGCAGGTCGATGTGGCGCGGCGCGATGCCGGCCTCGACGAAGGTCGGGCAGGTCGACAGCGACAGCGTGGGCTGGGCGATGTACTTCTCCGGCGCGGCGAGGATGCGCTGGCGGAAGTCCTCGATCTCGGCCTTCGTCGACGCGGGCCCGACCAGCATCCCGTAGCCGCCGGCGCCGTGCACTTCCTTCACCACCAGCTCGGGCAGGCGGTCCAGCACGTAGGCGAGGTCGTCCTTCTCGCGCAGCATCCAGGTGGGAACGTTGTTGAGGACGGGTTCCTCGCCGAGGTAGAACCGCACCATCTCCGGCACGTAGGGATAGATCGACTTGTCGTCGGCCACGCCGGTGCCCACCGCGTTGGCCAGCGTCACATGGCCGGCCTGGTAGGCGCGCATCAGCCCGGGCACGCCCAGCATGGAGTCGGCGCGGAAGGCGAGCGGATCGAGGAAGTCGTCGTCGATGCGGCGGTAGATCACGTCCACCCGCCGCGGTCCCTGGGTGGTGCGCATGTACAGCACATCGTCCTGCACGAACATGTCCTGGCCTTCGACCAGTTCCACCCCCATCTGCTGGGCGAGGAAGCTGTGCTCGAAGTAGGCGCTGTTGTGGGCGCCCGGCGTCATCACCACCACCGTGGGGTCGACCACGCCGGCCGGGGCCACCGCACGCAGCGTCTCCAGCAGCAGGTCGGGGTAGTGGTCGACCGGCTGCACGTGGTAGCGCGAGAACAGGTCGGGGAAGAGCCGCATCATCATCTTGCGGTTCTCCAGCAGGTAGCTCACCCCCGAGGGCACGCGCAGGTTGTCCTCCAGCACGAAGAACTCGCCCCTGCCATCAGCCCCGGCGGCACGCACCAGGTCGATGCCGGCGATCATCGAGTACAGGCCGCCGGGCACATCCACGCCCTTCATCTCGGGGCGGAATTGCGCGTTGTTGAGGATCTGGTCGGCCGGGATGCGGCCGGCGCGCAGGATCTCCTGGCCGTGGTAGATGTCGGCGAGGAAGGCATTGAGCGCGCGCACGCGCTGGGACAGGCCGCGCTCGAGCTCGCGCCACTCGCTGCCCGGAATGATGCGCGGCAGCAGATCGAACGGAATCAGCCGCTCCTTGCCGCCTTCCGCGCCATACACGTTGAAAGTGATGCCGACGCGGTGGAAGGCGATGTCGGCCTCGCTGCGCTTGCGCTCGATGAGCTGGCGCGGCACGTCGTCCAGCCAGTCGGCATAGGCGCGGTAGTGCGGGCGCACGGCGCCGTCGGTGGCATACATCTCGTCATAGGGCATGGCCCCGGTCTTGGTCGCTTCGGACATGGTCAGACTCCCCTTTGCGAGGGGAAAAGCAGAAAACGTGCCACTGCCAAGCCGTTGCGGAATCGGGCTTTTGCGGCAACGCACCGCTCAGGTGCGCACCATCTCGGTCAGTCATGCATCGTTGCGGTGCATGCCCTCGCCGTTGCCGTCGTCGCGCGCGCCCGCCGCGGCCACCTCATCGACCGGCGTCACCGTGACGGCGACCTCCACCCGATGCCCGCCGCCACCCAGGATGACGCCGCGCAACGGGGAGACGTCGCCGTAGTCGCGCCCCCACGCCAGCGTGATGTGGCCCATGCCGGGCCGGACGTCGTTGGTCGGATCGACTTCCAGCCAGCCCAGGCCGGGGCACCACGCCGCCACCCAGGCGTGCGAGGCGTCGGCCCCGACCAGCCGCGGCTGGCCCGGCGGCGGCTCGGT
>JAFEFM010000412.1 GCA_018240585.1 Pseudomonadota bacterium | reverse complement strand
ATGTTCAAGGGTGGCAACAGGAAGGAAGGGGGCGCGTAAATGGTCAACGGTTTCATTCAAGCGTCCTACTTCGTGGTCGCCGTGGTGTTCATCCTCGGCCTCAAGGCGATGAGCTCGCCGGTCACGGCGCGCAAGGGCATCGTGTGGGCAGGCTATGCCATGGTCGCGGCCACCGTCGTCACCTTCTTCACGCCGGGCCTGGGCAACGTCGGCCTGATGGTGCTGGCGATCGTGGCCGGCGGCGCGGTGGCGTGGTGGTCGGGCAAGACGGTCAAGATGACCGACATGCCGCAGATGGTCGCCATCTACAACGGCATGGGTGGGGGCGCCGCGGCGGCGATCGCGGCGCTGGAGTTCGCGCGCGGCGAAGTGCATGGCGTGGTGCCGGCCACGCTGGCGGTGCTCGGTGCGCTGATCGGCTCGGTGGCCTTCTCCGGCTCGTGCATCGCCTTCGCCAAGCTGCAGGGCATCATGCAGAAGGCCTGGCGGCTGCCGGCGCAGAACCAGGTGAACATGGGCCTCGCTGCGCTGGCGGTGCTGCTCGGGCTGGGCATCATCATGTCCGATGCGCCGGCATCCTTCCTCGTCGTGCTGTTCTTCATCGTCGCGCTGGCGTTGGGCGTGGTCCTCACCAGTCCGATCGGTGGCGCCGACATGCCGGTGGTGATCTCGCTGCTGAACGCCTTCACCGGCCTGGCGGTGGGCTTCGAGGGCTATGTGCTGGGCAACCCGGCACTGATCGTGGCCGGCATCGTGGTGGGCGCCTCGGGCACGCTGCTCACGCAACTGATGGCGAAGGCGATGAATCGCCCGATCACCAACGTGATCTTCACCCCGATCACCGGCGCTGCGGCCGGCGGTGGCGAGGCGGTCGAGGGCACGATGAAGGAGTTCTCGTCGCTGGATGCCGCCTCGGTGATGCGCTATGCGTCCAAGGTCATCATCGTGCCGGGCTACGGCATGGCGGTGGCGGGTGCGCAGCACAAGGTGTGGGAGATGGCGCAACTGCTGGAAGAAGGCGGCGTCGAGGTGGTGTTCGCCATCCACCCGGTGGCGGGCCGCATGCCGGGCCACATGAACGTGCTGCTGGCCGAAGCGGGCGTGCCCTACGACAAGATCTTCGACCTCGAGGAGATCAATGCCGACTTCGCCCAGGCCGACGTGGCGCTGGTCATCGGCGCGAACGACGTGGTCAATCCGGTGGCACGCACCGACAAGTCGAGCCCGATCTACGGCATGCCCATCCTCAACGCCGACATGGCGCAGAACGTCATCGTCGTGAAGCGCGGCAAGGGTGCCGGCTACTCGGGTATCGAGAATGCGCTGTTCTACAAGGACAACTGCCGCATGCTGTACGGCAGCGCGCAGCAGGCGATCGGCGAAGTGATCCAGCACGTGAAGGCGCTGGAGGCATGATGCGGCGCCCGCCGAAAATGCCGTCGGCGGGTTGCGCTTCGCTGCTTTCGGGCCGCGCCTCGGGCGGATGTCGCCGTCCGGGCCGCGGCCCGATTTTCTTTCTGGGCCTGCTGGTCGCCTGCGCATGGAGTATCGGCGCCTGGGCGCAGGGGGCGGCGCCCGCAGTGGCACCGGCCACGTCACCTGCTGCCCGTTCCCCTGCGACGAAGGGGAGCAAGGCCGGGGCTCTGCCCGCGAAGCCGCCCGCCCGCCCCGAATGGCGCGACACCACCGGCTACCGCTTTCCGGCGGTCGGCAAGACGGTTGCCGACATGCAGAACGCGGCGCACGCCATGCGCCTGCGCGAGTACTGCGCCGACGCGCGCGTCAAGGACGAATTCGTACGCGAGCGGCTGGAGCGCTTCAGCGCCATTACCGGGCGCAAGGAAACCTGCCGCTCGCTGCTCGACTATTGAATCATCCTGCACGTCAGGCGGGCGTGCGCAGCCCGTGGCCGGCCGAAACGGGTGTCGGAATTTTTTACACCTGGTTCAGGCGCGGGAAGCGAGAAATGTGTCGAAGGCAGCCGCAGCCATCGGCCGCCCGAACAAGGGGCCTTGCTGCAGGTGACAGTCGAGCGCGCACAGGAAGGCCTGTTGCGCCTCATCGGCGACGCCGCGCGCGTACACCTCCAGGCCCAGCGGTGCAGCCATGCTGGCGATGGCCTCGACGATGGCTTCGTCCTGCTCCCGGTGGCCGACGCCCCGCACCAGGGCAGGGTGCAATTTCAGCGCGTCGATGGGGTGGCGCTTGAGCCGCGGTATCGAACACAGGCCGCGGCCGAAATCGTCGATGGCGAGCCGCACCCCGCGCTCAGCCAGCTCCTTCAGCATGCCGGCGAGCAGCGGCGATTCTTCCTCCAGCACCTGCTCGTCGAGATCGAGCTCGAGGCAGTGGGGCGGCAGCCCGCTGGCGGCCAGCGCGGTGGACACGCCCGCGAGCAGGTCGCCCTGCTGGACATGCTCGATGGCGATGTTGACGGTCACCACCCTGGGCTGCCTGCGCGATTGGGGCCAGCCGCGCGCATGGCGGCAGGCCGCCTCCAGCACCCAGTCGCCCAGGCGGGCGATCAGGCTGCCGTCACGCACCGAGTCGATGAAGCGGCTGTAAGGAATCTGGCCGAGTTGCGGATGATTCCAGCGCAGCAGGGCTTCGCCGGCGCGGATGCGACCGTCGCGCGCATCGACCAGCGGCTGGAAGTGCAGCTCGAGCTGCTGGCGTTCGAGCGCGTGGCGCAGGCCTGCGGCGAAGTGGTGGCGCTCGACGTCGGCACGATCGCCTTCGGGGCGGTACAGGCGGACGCGGTTGCGGCCGAGACGCCGTGCCCGATCGAGCGCCGCGCGTGCGCAGCCGAGGACGGCGTCGAGCGTCTGGCCGTCCTGTGGATACAGGGCGATGCCGATGCTGGCGGTGAGCGAAATCGTGTTTCCGGCGGCCTCGACGGGCTGCGCGAGTGCGCGGCACAGGCCTTCCGCACACCGCTGGGCCTCGCCGACGTGGTCGACGTCGGGCAGCAGCAGCATGAAGTTGTCGCTGCGTTCGCGCGCGATCATCCCGTCCTGGCCCAGGGCGGTAGCAAGGCGCTCGGCCGCCACGCGTAATGCGGCGTCGCCCACGCGGTCGCCAAGCTCACGGTTTACCGCCTTGAAGCCGTCGAGGTCGATCCGCATCACGGCCAGGCTGCAGCGCCGCTGGCGCGCTCGCGCCATCGCATCGGCAAAGCGCGCTTCGAACAGGCTGCGGTTGGGCAGGCCGGTCAGCAGATCGTGGCTGTTCAGGTACATCGCACCCGCGTCGGCACGCGCACCTGGGGCGGTGGCGGACAGCGCCGTGGCTGGCGCATCGGCAGCGTTTGCATGCCCTGCGCCGCGCGGCGGGGCGAGGTCCTGCAGCAACAGCAGGTGCCATGCTGCCCGGGGGCCGGGCAGGACGTGGGCCGGCGTGTCGTGCTGCGCGTTGCCGACGCGCACTTGCGCAATCGGCGGCGCGCCGGGCTTGGGCCAGCGGATGCGCATGTGCTTGCTCACTGCGTGGCCGACGAGGTCCTCGCGGCCGACGCCGAACATACGCAATGCAGCGGCGTTGGCGGCATTCACCCGGTTCTCGTCGTCTACGACGACGAGCGCTTGCGTCAGCGCACCGGCCAGGCGCGGCCAGACCGCATCGTCCCGTGCAGGGGGCTCGCCATCGGCCGCGGGCGCCGCGCAGGGGCTGAGGATCAGCGCATGGATGCCCGGGCGTAGCCGCGCCGCCGCGATGAAGCGGAAATCGCGCGAGCCGCCGTCGGGCAGGGCGATGCTCAGGCTGCCGCGGCTCTCGCCATTGATGAAGAGGCGTGCGCGCGCATCCAGGAAGGCGCGCTCCGATGGGAACAGGTCGGCCAGCGGGCGGCCGGCGATCTGCCGGTAATCCCGTTCCAGCAGCCTGCAGGCGGCGCCATTGGCGTCGAGGACCACCTCGTCGCCGGTGATGATCAGCCCCTCGTCGAGCAGCTCGAGAAGGGCGAGGTAGACGCCGGTTTCCGCGCCCTCGGACAAGTCGGGCACGAATGGATCGGTGGCATCGTCTTTGCTCTGGGGGCGTCCGGCGGGGTTCACGGGCAGCAGCATCGGGAAGGCTTGAGGGATATCCGGCGAGGATCTGGATGCAGGATATCCGAGCCCGTGCAGGCCCTAGCCCCGAATAACCGGGTCAGGGAGGTCTAATTCCACCCTTTCGGCCCGGGGGGACTCATTTCCGACCGAGACCGCCGAGCAGGAAGGCGATCGGGCGCTGTGGGCGGCGCAGGTGCGGCGGAGCGGTTTCGGCATGCGCTGACGCCGGGCTGTCCGCCTTGCCGGCGCCCGCTGCCTGGACGGGCTCGTAGGGCTTGCTGAAATCGAAGCCGTCGGCGGCGACCATCGACCTGGACGGACGCCGGGGGGCACGCTGTTGCGGTGCGGCGGGCACGGTTTCGCGCTCGCGCGGGGCTGGCGCCGCGGCGGGCTTGCGGTGGCGCGCGGCGCGCGAGCCCGCCTCGTGGAACTCGGGCTCGGGGTCGAAGCCGGGCACGATCTCCTGCGGGATGTCGAGCTTGATCAGCTTCTGGATCTCGGCCAGCCAGTGCTTCTCTTCCGCAGACACCAGCGAAATGGCGTTGCCCTGGTGCCCGGCGCGGCCGGTGCGGCCGATGCGGTGGACGTAATCCTCGGCGGTGTGCGGCAGCTCGAAGTTGATCACGTAAGGCAGCTCGTCGATGTCGATGCCGCGCGCGGCGACGTCGGTCGCCACCAGCACGCGCAGCTTGCCGCTCTTGAACGCTTCCAGGGTCTCGGTGCGCTGCTGCTGGCTCTTGTCGCCATGGATGGCGTCAGCGGCGATGCCGCTGCGCTCCAGGAAGTGCGCGAGTCGCCCGCACAGGATCTTGGTATCGACGAAAACCAGCGCCTGGGTATCCGGCCGGTGTCGCAGCAGGTGGGCAAGCAGGTTGCGCTTCATGCCCGAGGACACCGGGTGGACGACGTGGGTGATCGTCTCCGACACCATGTTGCGGCGCGCGACTTCGATCAGTTGCGGGTCCTTCAGCATCTGGTCGGCCAGCTTCTTGATCTCGTCCGAGAAAGTGGCCGAGAACAGCAGGCTCTGGCGTGCCGCGGGCAGCAGGGCGAGGATGCGCTTGATGTCGGGGATGAAGCCCATGTCGAGCATGCGGTCGGCTTCGTCCAGCACCAGCACTTCGACCTGCGACAGGTTGATCGACTTCTGCTCGACGTGATCCAGCAGCCGGCCGGGGGTGGCGATGACGACTTCGATGCCCCGGCGCAGCTCCATCTGCTGCGGCTTGATGTCGACGCCGCCATAGACGCAGACCGCACGCAGCGGCAGATGCTTGCTGTAAGTCTTGACCGACTCGTAGACCTGCATCGCCAGCTCGCGCGTCGGCGCGAGGATCAGCGCGCGCGTCTGGTGGCGCGCCGGCGAGGTGCTGGTGTTGGCGTGGCGGGCGATGCGGTGCAGCAGCGGCAGGGTGAAACCGGCGGTCTTGCCGGTGCCGGTCTGGGCGCCGCCCATGACGTCCTTGCCGGCGATGATGGTCGGGATGGCCTGGCGCTGGATGGGGGTGGGTTCGGTGTAGCCGGCGTCTTCGACGGCCTTCAGCAGCTCGGGGATGAGTCCGAGTTCGGCAAAGCTCATGGGGGCCTTTCTGGTCGGCAGCCGCGGGGGCTGCGCGGATTGGAAAGCCGCAATTATACACGCAGCAGAAAAGCGTTTCGGGTCAGGGGCTTCCGTGTGCTATTTCTTCAACGCGAGATAGGCGGTGACTTCCTCGCGGTCGTGGTAGAGCTGCTTGATGCGCAGCTCGTACGGCCCGACGCTGTGCAGCCGCTTCTGGATGAGGGTGCGGCACTGCTCCACCGCCTCCAGGCGGCGCTTCATCGGCAGCTTGAGGTTGAAGATCGTGCGCCGGCACTTGCCGGTGCCGATCCACTCCGCCATCAGCGAGGCGATGCGGCTCGGTTGCTCGACCATGTCGCACACCATCCAGTCGACCGGGCGCGGCGGTCGCCAGGTGAAGCCGTCGGCGCGGATGTGCTCGACCATCTCGGTGGCCATCACGTTGTCTCGCAGCGGGCCGTTGTCGATGGCGATCACGCGCAGGCCGCGATTGACCAGTTGCCAGGTCCAGCCGCCGGGCGCGGCGCCGAGGTCGACCGCACGCTGCCCCGCGCGCAGCAGCGACTCGCGCTCCTCGTCCGACAGCAGCGTGGCGAAGGCTTCGGCCAGCTTCAGCGTCGAGCGGCTCGGAGCGTTCGACGGCATGCGCAGGCGTGGCACGCCCATCACCCAGGGCGAAGCCTGGCCGGGCATCTCGGCGGCGAGCCAGGCGGTGGTGGCGTCGGTGAACAGCACGTGCAGCACCGGCAGCCCGGTGCGGCTGGTGCGCAGCGCGCTGGCCTTCTCGAGTTCGCGCGACAGCGGTTCGGCGAAGCGACGGCAGAAGCCCGATTGCTGCTTGGCGACATCGGTGTCGGGCGTCTCGAGCACGACGCCGCTGAAGCGCTGGCCGGAAGCCTTCACCGCCTCGACGATGGGGGTGGCGCGGTCGCGCTCGGGCAGGTTTTCGACACGGCCGAACCACGGCAGCAACTGGCGCGCGAACACCGGGCGGCGCCAGTCAGTGGCCTCGCCGAGCGCGGCGAGGGGCACCACCTCGAAGGTTTCATAGACGACGAAGCCGGTGTCGGGCTGGGCGCGAACATAGCCGATCAGGCCGGCATCGGCCGCGATGTCGTCGATTTCGGCGGCAAGCTCCTTCTCGAAACCGGCGCGACAGTAGCCGATGAGGCCGGAAACGGGAAGGCTGGAGCCGGGGGCGTGATTGGACATCGGAGACTGGAGGAAAGAGGGCGGGGCGCCCGTCGGGCACAGGTGCGCGCTGCAGTATCATGGCGCGAAGACGCATGATGATAAGCGATAAAGCCCGCGGGGCGTCGCGCGCCGGGCGAGGAATGCCCGTTCTGCAGCGACGTTGCCCCACCCAACACAGGAGAGAAAACGCAGATGACCGAACGTGCAATGAGCTACCGGGTGCTGGGCGAGAACGGCCCGAAGGTGTCGGCTGTGTGCCTCGGCACCATGACCTTCGGCCAGCAGAACACCGAAGCGGAGGCCCATGCCCAGCTCGACCTCGCCGTGGAGCGCGGCATCAACTTCATCGATTGCGCCGAGATCTACCCGGTGCCGACGCGGGGCGAGACGGCGGGCTCCACCGAGCGCTACATCGGCACCTGGCTCGCCCGCCAGCAGCGCGACAAGCTGGTGATCGCCACCAAGGTCGCCGGCCCCGCGCGTTCATTGCCCTGGATCCGCGGCGGCCCCGCCGCGCTCGATCGCGCCAACATCCGCGAGGCCGTCGAAGGCAGCTTGCGTCGCTTGCGGACCGACTACATCGACCTCTATCAGTTGCACTGGCCCGAGCGCAACCAGCCGATGTTCGGCCAGTGGCAGTTCGACCCCACCAAGGAGCGCGACTGCGTGCCGATCCGCGCCCAGCTCGAGGCGCTCGCCGAGCTGGTGCAGGAAGGCAAGATCCGCCACGTTGGCCTGTCCAACGAGCATCCGTGGGGTGTCATGGAGTTCGTGCGCCTGTCGCGCGAGCTGGGCCTGCCGCGCGTCGTGTCGATCCAGAACGCCTACAGCCTGGTCAACCGCAGCTACGAATCGGGCCTGGCGGAGATCGGCCATCGCGAACGCATCGGCCTGCTGGCGTATTCACCGCTGGCCTTCGGCCACCTGTCGGGAAAATATCTGGCGGACCCGGCGGCGCAGGGGCGCATCACCCTGTTCGAGCACTTCGGTCAGCGCTACTCCAAGCCCAATCTGGTTCCGGCGGTGCAGGCCTACGCGGATCTTGCGCGGGAGCATGGGTTGACGCCGGTGCAACTCGCGCTCGCCTTCGTCTATTCGCGCTGGTTCGTCACCAGCACCATCATCGGTGCCACGACGATCGCCCAACTCGAGCAGAACCTGGCGGCGTGGAACGTGTCGCTGGACGTGGCGGTGCTGGAGGCCATCGACGCGCTGCATCTGCGCTACACCAACCCCGCGCCCTGAGCCCGCGCGCCGCGCGACGAGGTGGTTCAGTGCCCCGCAGCGGGGCGGGCAGCCTCCGGCGCGGCGGCCTGCTGGCGCGGCGCCGGCGGGATCTGCGAGGGGACGACTTCGAGCTTGTGCTCCATCATGTAGTCGTTCATCTCGCGCCAGCCGGCGAACACCGCGGCCTTCGAAGCGCCGGCATTGAGCGCGTAGCAATCTTCCAGCGAGCGTCCCGCGTGGCGACAGGCGCTGCCGATTGCGCGCCCTTCGGCCTCTGCCTTCTGCGGGTTCGGCAGGCCCAGGGCTGCACTGAGCTGGTCGCAACCCGCAACGAGCGGAAGCAGGGTGAGCAGGAACAGGGTCGGAAGAGCAGGGCGCATGGTGGAGTCTGACGATGGGTTCGCCTCGAGGGTATCGTCATCCATGGCGCATTCTTGAGCGCGGCGCGGCGATCAGGGGTCGACAGGCCTGCAGCTTCTCGTAACGCGATGGTGCCGAAAAGACGCGCGGGGAGAACTATAATGTTCAATTGTCTTTATCTCGCGCTCATCGCCCCGCCAAATTCATGAATCACAAGTCGTTGTCTCGCATAGCCACTCAGCTCGCCGGCCTTGGCCTGGGTTTCGGGCTCGCCCTTCAGCCCGTGTGGGCGGCTGCAGACCCCAAGCCTGCAGCTTTCCAGCAGATCGAGCTCTTCCACCAACTGCCCGCCAGCAAGGTCGAAGCGCTGAAGGAACTGGTGGACCGTTTCAACGCCCAGAGCAAGGATGCGCAGATCGTCCTGTCGCAGGCCGACTGGCGCGCGGCCAACGCGCCGCACCTGATGATCCTCGAAGGTGAGGAGGAGGAAGGCTTTCTCGCGGGCAAGCCGCGCTACAAGCCGCTCTACGCCATGATGAAGGAAGCCGGTGTGCCGCTGCAGACATTGCGGCCGCCCGCAATGATGACGCGCACGCCGGTCGACTCGAAGGGGCAGTTGCTGGCGTTGCCGGTGGGCCTGTCGACGCCCGTCCTGTTCCTGAATCGCGACGCGCTTCGCCGCGCGGGCCTGAACGCGGACAAGCCCGAAGTCGCCACCTGGTTCGACCTGCAGAACACGCTGGGCAAGATGGCCGATGCTGGCCAGAAATGCCCGTACACCGTCGCCGAACCCGGCCGGGTCATGGTCGAGAACCTCAGCGCCTGGCACAACGAGCCGGTTGCGACGATGCGTGGCAAGACGATGGCGCCGTCGTTCAATGGCATGTTCCAGGTCAAGCATGTGGCGATGATGGCGAGCTGGCAGCGCGCCCGCTACCTGCACGTGTTCGGAGCCAAGGCGGAGGCCGAGGACCACTTCGCTTCCGGCGATTGCGCGGTGATCGCTGCGCCGTCGGCGAGCTGGGTCGATTTCCGCAACAAGGGCAAGGTCGACGTTGCCGTGGCTCGCCTGCCGTATTACGACGACTTCCCCGGCGCGCCGCAGAACACGATCGCCGATGGCCCCGCGCTGTGGGCGTCTGCCGGCAAGAAACCGGCGGAATACAAGGCAATGGCGCGCTTCGTCAGCTTCTGGCTGCAGCCGCAGAACCAGGTCGCATGGCAGCGCGAGACCGGCTACCTGCCGTTGAATCGTGCCGGCCTGCTGGCGTCGCAGAGCGAACTGCTGGGCAACGATCTCGAGAACATCAAGGTCGCCGTGGCCCAGCTTTCCAACAAGCCGGCAACGGCCGATTCTTCGGCTCAGCCGGTGGTCGAGCGTGAGAATGTGCGTCGCATCATCGACGAGGAGCTCGCCGGCGTCTGGGCGGACCGCAAGGCCGCGAAGGAAGCGCTCGACAACGCGGTCGCACGCGTTTCGTCTGGCCGTTGACCGGCAGCGGGCCGCGACCAGGCGCCCGGTCGCGGCTTTCGTGGGCGGTGCCCCGACGCGTGTCACACGGGGGGCGCAAGCCCCGCGCGGGCGCATGCACGAGGTCGCCGTCAGGTTGACGCGGCTTGCAGCGCCCACCTACCATCCCGTTTTTTCGCGAGCGTTCCCGCCTTGTCCGTCAAGCAGCTATTCGAGCCGATCGCCGCCGACATGCAGGCAGTGGATGCGGTCATCCGCCACCGCCTTTATTCCGATGTCGTCCTGATCCGTCAGGTGGCGGAATACATCATCCATAGTGGGGGCAAGCGCCTGCGCCCGGCACTGGTGTTGTTCACCGCGGGTGCGATGGGCTATCAGGGCACGCAGCACCACGAACTCGCCGCGGTGGTGGAGTTCATCCACACCGCCACGCTGCTGCACGACGACGTGGTGGACGAGTCGGATCTGCGTCGCGGCAACAAGACGGCCAATGCCCTCTTCGGCAATGCCGCGTCGGTGCTGGTGGGCGATTTCCTGTATTCGCGTGCGTTCCAGATGATGGTCGGCGTGGACGACATGCGCGTCATGCGCGTGCTGGCCGACGCCACCAACGTGATCGCCGAGGGCGAAGTGCTGCAGTTGCTCAACTGCCACAACGCCGACGTGGGGGTCGACGACTACCTGCGCGTGATCCGCTACAAGACGGCCAAGCTGTTCGAGGCGGCATCGCGCCTGGGCGGCATCCTGGGCGGTGCCGACGAGGCGCAGGAGGCGCGCCTGGCGGCATTCGGCATGCACCTGGGCACGGCGTTCCAGATCGTCGACGACGTGCTCGACTATTCCGCCGACGAGGCCGAAACCGGCAAGCACCTCGGCGACGATCTCGCCGAGGGCAAACCGACCCTGCCGCTCATCCACGTCATGCTGCATGGCAGCGACGAGCAGGCCGCGGTTGTGCGCAATGCGATCGAGACGGGCGGTCGCGACGATTTCGCGATGGTGCTGGCGGCGATCCAGGCCACCGGCGCGCTGGAGGAAGCACGGCGGCAGGCGCGAGCCGAGGCGGATCTCGCGATTGAGGCAATTTCGACATTGCCTACTTCCATTTTTAAGGAAGCGCTGCTAAAATTATCGGACTTTGCAGTTGAGAGAAATCATTAACCCGGTTTCTTCTCGGCGTCGCAAGTAAAAGAGTCGGGGAATAGCTCAGCCTGGTAGAGCACTGCGTTCGGGACGCAGGGGCCGGAGGTTCGAATCCTCTTTCCCCGACCAGTAATTCAAGAAAACCGCCCACTGGGCGGTTTTTTTTCGTCCGCGATCCGTGTGGCGCGGCTCGATCGGCAATAATCGGCTCCACCGCGCCCGCCAGGCGGCGGCGCCGAGATCCGCAGCACGGTAGATGTCATGAAACGCGATCCCCGTCTCGCCCAGCTTTCCAGGGAACATCACACGGCACTGCGCCTGGGGCGCAAGCTGCTGGAAGGCGGTGCGAGCGCGGCGCTGCGTGCGGAGCAGGATGCGCTCGCCGCTCATTTCGCCGAAGAGGAGCAGCGGTTCGTCCCCTTGCTGCAAACGCAGGGCGAGGCCGTGCTCGCCGAGCGGCTTCTCCGCGAGCATGAGGCGCTGCGGACGCTGTTTACCCACGCGGCGCGAGGCGAGCGCGAAGCCGAGACGGGACATGCCCTGATCGACCATGTGCGCTTTGAGGAGCGCGAGCTTTTCCCCGTCATCGAAGGCCTGCTGGACGCTGCGTCGTGACGCTTCCCGCAGGCGGGGACTGAGCTTTCCCCGAAAGCCCAAGGGCTTCGCCGTTCTTCTCCCTGCGGCGGTTGCCGCCGTCGGCTTCGCACCCGGCGCTCGTCGCGCCTTCCCCGGCGCCGTCACGTCATCCGGCACCCCGGAATGAGGCTACAGATCCGGGCGCAGGCGCCGATACCAACTACAGGCAGACGCGCCGTAACGAAGGTGTGGCAAAAGTCACGCGGCCTCGCAAGCACCCGGGCGGCAGTGGGTGTTGTTAGACGCAGATCAAACTATTCACCGTCGGAAACTGGTTTCATTCTGCAACTGTTTCCATTCGCCCATCCCTGACATCCGCTCAACGCAATCATGAAAACGATTTTCCTCGTCGATGACTCGGCCACGATCCTCCTGTCGATCTCGGGCGTCCTCAGCAAGGCTGGCTATGCGGTCGAGAAGGCGCCGAGCGCGCTCGATGCGTTGAAGACGTTCCAGGCCGGAATCAAGGTCGACCTGCTGATCACCGACCTGAACATGCCGGGCATGAACGGTATCGACTTCATCAAGGAGGTGCGCAAGCTGCCCGCCTATCGCTTCCTGCCGATCCTCTTTCTCACCACCGAGTCGCAACAGTCGAAGAAGGCCGAGGCCAAGGCCGCCGGCGCGTCGGGCTGGATCGTCAAGCCCGCCTCTGCCGAGGAGCTGCTCAACACCATCAAGCTGGTCATCCGCTGATCATGGACGCCAGGGTCTTCCAGCGACGCTCGCTGATGATGATGGGGGCCATCGCGCTCGGCGCCGGCGTCAGCGTGTTTGCGCTCAATGAATGGTTCAACGGCACGCTGCTGCCCCTGCTGGGGGTGTCGCAACCTTTCGGCAATGCCGTCGGCTCCGTGCTGCTGGTGGTCTCGGCCTATGTGGGCATCAGCGTGGTGTCGCTCGCCGTGTTCCGTGATCCGAGCTTCGGCCAGCGCGTGCGGCTCGCAGAGCTGGAGAACCACCGCGAGCAGGAGGTGGCCGTGTGCGGCGAGGTCGCGGATGAATTGCGTGCGGTACCGGCGTACAACGAAGTGATGCGCAAGCAGCTCGTCAGCGTCGTCGAGCAGACGGAGAAGGCCGCCTTCGACATCAGCGAGCGGCTGCAGACCATCGACAGCGTGGTCGGCCGGCTCAACGCCTTCGTTGCCGCACGCTCCGACGAGCAGGCCGAGATGGCGCACGATTCAGAGGCGCGCATCGCACGCAACCAGCAGATCATCGGCCAGATGCAGGGCTACATCGACTCCCGCATCCGCGACGCACTGGCCGACCGGGAGCGCGTGGCCCAGGTCGTCGCCGAGGCCCGTTCGCTGGAATCGCTCACCAAGCTGATCAAGGACATCGCCTCGCAGACCAACCTGCTGGCGCTCAATGCCGCCATCGAGGCGGCACGCGCAGGCGAGGCGGGGCGCGGTTTCGCGGTGGTGGCCGACGAGGTGCGCAAGCTGTCCGCCGAAACCGAGAAGGCGGTGCTGTCGATCAATCAGGGCATCCTCGGCGTGGCGTCGACGATAGAGACGCAGTTGCAACAGAAGCTGTCCACCACCGATCTCGAGACCGAGCGCGAGGCGCTGGGGCAGTTTGCCGAGCAGTTGGCCGAGCTCGGCCGCAGCTACGAGGACATCCTGCATACCCAGTCGAGCGCGATGGAGACGGTGCGCGCGAGCAGCGAGGAGCTGGCCGCGATGTTCATGGACGCGCTCGCCAGCGTGCAGTTCCAGGACGTCACGCGGCAGCAGCTCGAACACACCGCCGATGCCCTGCGCCGCCTCGACGAGCACCTCGGCATCCTTGCCGCGCGCCTTGAGAACGGCGACCAGCCGGGTGCCGCCTACATTCCGATGGCCCAGCACCTCGACGAGATTTATGCGCGCTACGTGATGGAGCAGCAGCGCGCGACGCACGACGACGCCGTCGGCCGGCCTGGCGCCGCCGCCGACATGGGCGCGCGTATCGAACTCTTCTGAGGCCCACCATGCCCGCACGCAGGAAGAATCCCCACAAGCTCGCCATCGGCGAGGATCTCACGATCTATCACGCCGCCGCGCAGAAGCAGCAATTCATCGACGCGCTCGCCGCCGCTCCCGAACAGCTCGACATCGACCTGTCGGGCGTGGCCGAGATCGACACCGCGGGCTTCCAGTTGCTGATGCTGGTGAAGCGCGAGGCACGGCGGCTGGGCAAGGAGGCGCGCATCGTCGCTCACGGCGAGGCGGTGCGCGAGCTCATCGAGTTCTACAACGTAGCGGCCGACTTCGGCGATCCGCTGCTCATCCCGGCGCACGACGCCTGATCCGGATGCCCCCTCATGGATGAAATCACTTCCGTCTTCGTCACCGAAAGTCGCGAGCAGATCGCGGCGCTCGAGTCCGCGCTGCTGCAGCTCGAGAACTCGCCGGGCGACGACGACACGCTCAACGCGATCTTCCGCAGCGCGCACACCATCAAGGGCGGCGCCGGCGTGATCGAATGCAGCTACATCGTGGCCTTCACGCATGTGGTCGAGAACGTGCTGGATCGCCTGCGCGAGCATGCGATCAATGCCGACGCCGACCTCATCGCGCTGCTGCTCGGTTGCGCCGACCACATCGGCAACCTGCTCGGTGTGCTCGAGTCGGGCGCGCCCGGTCCCGACGCGGAATTGGCGGCCGATGGCGCAGCGCTGCTCGCGCGTCTGCAGCGCGACTGGCTGTCGGACGGGGGCCGCGGCACCGGCCTGCCCAGCGTGCCGCCGGTGCTGCTCGAGGCCAGCGGCGGCGGCGCGGTCGAGAGCGACTGCTGGCACATCTCGGTGCGTTTCGGCGCCGATGTGCTGCGCAATGGCATGGATCCGCTGTCCTTCCTGCGCTATCTCGGCAGCATCGGCCGCATCGTGCACCTGGAAACCATCGCCGATGCGATGCCCGAGGCGGCGGAAATGGATCCGGAGACCTGCTATCTCGGCTTCGAGATCAGCTTCGCCTCCGGCGCCGACAAGGCGGCCATCGAGCGCGTGTTCGATTTCGTGCGCGATGAATGCACGCTCAACATCCTGCCGCCGCACAGCCGCCTGAGCGACTTCATCGCGCTGATCAGCACGTTGCCCGAAGACAGCATGCGCCTGGGGGAGATCCTCGTCAGGATCGGCGCCCTCACGCAGGACGAACTGGAAGATGGCCTGCGCCAGCAGACGGCCGCGCCTGCGGGCGGAGTGGAATCCGGCGAGGTGCCCGCGGCAGCGCCCCAGCCCATCGGCGAGATCCTCGTCGAGCGCAAGGTGGTGCAGGCCGAACTCGTCGACGCGGCCGTCGCCCGGCAGAAGCAGGTGACCGAGAAGAAGGCCGCCGAAGCACGCCTGATCCGCATCCAGGCTGACAAGCTCGACCGTCTCATCGATCTCGTCGGCGAACTCGTGATCGCCGGCGCCAGCGTCAACCTGCTGGCCGGCAGGACGGGGGTGGGCGAACTCATCGAGGCGACTTCGCTCACTGGCCGCCTGGTGGAAAGCATCCGCGACGCCGCCCTGCAGTTGCGCATGGTGCAGATCGGCGAGACCTTCAACCGCTTCCACCGCGTGGTGCGCGACACCTCGCGCGAGATGGGCAAGGAAATCGAGCTGAGCATCAGCGGTGGCGACACCGAACTCGACAAGTCGATGGTGGAAAAGATCGGCGACCCGTTGATGCACCTGGTGCGCAACGCCATGGACCACGGGCTGGAACTTCCGGCGGCGCGCGAGGCCAGTGGCAAGCCGGCGCGTGGCCGGCTCGAACTCAATGCCTTCCACGACTCGGGCAGCATCGTCATCGAGGTCGCCGACGACGGCGCCGGCCTGAACCGGGAGCGCATCCTGGCCAAGGCCGTCGAGCGCGGCCTGGCCCAGCCCGGTCAGTCGCTGTCCGATGCCGAGGTCTACAACCTCATTTTCGAGCCGGGCTTCTCCACTGCCGAGAAGGTCACCAACATCTCGGGCCGTGGCGTCGGCATGGACGTGGTGCGGCGCAATATCCAGGGCCTGCGCGGCAGCGTCGATGTGAGCTCCGAGCCGGGCAAGGGTTCGCGCTTCGCGATCCGGCTGCCGCTGACCCTGGCCATCATCGACGGCTTCCTCGTCGGCGTGGGCAATGCCGCCTATGTGATTCCGCTCGACAGTGTCGTCGAGTGCATCGAGCTCGACCAGGACGGTGGCGCACGCGATTACGTGAACCTGCGCGGCGAAGTCCTGCCGCTGGTGCGCCTGCGCCAGTTGTTCGACATCCAGGGCGAGCCGCCTGCACGCCAGAACGTCGTCGTCGTGCAGTACGCAGGCATCAAGTCCGGGATCGTCGTCGACCAGTTGATGGGTGAGTTCCAGACGGTGATCAAGCCGCTTGGCAACCTCTTCCGCAACATCCGCGGCATCGGCGGCTCGACCATCCTCGGCAGCGGCGAAGTGGCGCTCATCCTCGACGTGCAGGCGCTGGTGCAGCGCTGCGCGTCGCGCGAGGCGCAGCGCGCCGACGGAGCCGACGCCGGGCGTGCCTTCCTTGCCGCGGCGGTGCCCTGACGCCACGCCCAGTCCGACTTGCCACCACGAACCCCTCACCTCACTTCCATGGTCCGCGCGACCCGGAGTTCATCATGAAGAACCTCAGAATCGGCATCCGGCTTGGTATCGGCTTTGCCGTCGTGCTTGCGTTATTGGTCGTCACTGCTGTCGTGGGCAGCCTGCGACTGGAGGCGCTGCACGGCAGCATCAACCATCTCGTCAGGGACAGGGCCGTGAAGGTCGCAGTCGCCAACGACATGATCGATGCGCTCAACGAGATTGGCATACAGCACCGGAACATGATGATCCCGGCGCTGCAGAACGACGCTGCACTGCGAGGCTTTCGGGAAAAGACCGAGAGCGAACGGCAGAAGATTGCCAAAGACATTGAAAAGCTGAACGGCATGACCTTTGCGAAAGAAGGCGCGCAACTGCTCGACAGCGTCAAGTCTGCACGGCAGGGATTCGTGAGCGCGCAGCAGAACTTGGAGGCGCTGATCGATCAGCGCGCATTTGACCGCGCCGCCGAGTTCT
>JAFEFM010000411.1 GCA_018240585.1 Pseudomonadota bacterium | reverse complement strand
CCGCCCCGCCGCAGGACACGAGATCACTGCTTTCATGTCTTCTTCCATCCCTTCGCGTTCTCCCTCCTCCATCCCGGCTTCGGTCGAACGCGATCTGCTCTTCCCGCCGATCGAGCCCTTTGACGCAGGCTGGCTGGATGTGGGCGACGGCCACCGCATCTACCATGAACAATGCGGAACACCGGACGGCCCGGCGGCGCTCTTCCTGCACGGTGGACCGGGCAGCGGTTGCAGCCCGCGCCACCGCAGGCTGCTGAACCCGGCGTGGCGCATCGTGCTGTTCGACCAGCGCGGTTGCGGGCGCAGCACGCCTGCAGGCGAATGCCGGGCCAACACGACCGCCGACCTGGTGGCCGACATCGAGCGATTGCGCGCTCACCTGGGGGTGCATCGCTGGCTGGTGTTCGGCGGCTCCTGGGGTTCGAGCCTCGCCCTCGCCTACTGCGCGCAACACCGGGAAGCCTGCCTGGGCGCCATCCTGCGCGGCATCTTCCTCGCCGGGAATGACGACATCGACTGGTTCTTCAACGGCGCCGGCCAACTGCTGCCCGATCATTGGGCGGCCCTCGCCACCCTGGCGCCGCCGGCAGGGCGTGCCGCGCTCGCGGCCTGGTATTTCGATACCGTGCACGGGGACGGCGACGATGAAGCCGTCGAGGCGGTGCGCCACTGGATGGACTGGGAGGAAGCACTGTCGCGGCCCGGCTTTCCACCCTCGCCCGCCGCTGCCACGAGTCGTGAAACCGCAGTCGGGCAGCTCGCCAAATACCGGCTGCAGGCGCATTACCTGCGCCACGAATGTTTCATCGGCAGGGCGCACGCGCTCGACTGCGCACGGGCACTGCGGGGATTGCCGACCGCAATCCTGCACGGCCGCCTCGACCTGGTCTGCCGTCCGTCGAACGCATGGGCGTTACACCAGGCGCTGCCCGGCAGCCGGCTGTTATTGGTCGATGGCGCCGGCCACAGCCCGTTCGACGCGCCCATGACACAGGCCCTGGTCGCCGCCGGCAACCATTTCCTCGCCCACGGCACTTTCGCCGGCTGGCCGAACGAGGAGCCCGCTTAGTCGAAAGCGGAGCACACACAAACAAAAAGCCGCCCGAAGGCGGCCTTTCGACATGCGGCGGAAGCGGATCAGCGCTTCGAGAACTGCTTCGCGCGGCGGGCCTTGCGCAGGCCGACCTTCTTGCGCTCCACTTCACGGGCGTCGCGGGTCACGAAGCCTGCGGCACGCAGATCCGGCTTCAGCTCGGCGCTGTAGTCGATCAGCGCGCGGGTGATGCCGTGGCGCACGGCGCCGGCCTGGCCGGATTCACCACCGCCGACGACGTTCACCATGATGTCGAACTTGCCTTCGTTGCCGGTGAGCACCAGCGGCTGACGCACGATCATGCGACCGGTTTCGCGCGAGAAGAACTCGTCAACCGGCTTGCCGTTGACGACGATATTGCCGGTGCCCGGCTTGATGAACACGCGAGCGACCGCAGTCTTGCGGCGACCGGTACCATAGTTGTAAGTGACAGCCATCTATCGGCTCCTTCAGATCTCGAGAACTTGCGGCTGCTGAGCGGTGTGCGGATGCGACGGACCCGCGTAGCACTTCAGCTTCTTCAGCATGGCGTAACCCAGCGGGCCCTTCGGCAGCATGCCCTTCACGGCCTTCTCCAGCACACGCTCGGGGAAGCGCTGCTGCAGCTTGGTGAAGTTGGTCTCGTAGATACCACCAGGGTAGCCGGAGTGACGATAGTACTTCTTGTCCTGCGCCTTGTTGCCGGTCACACGCAGCTTTTCGACGTTGACGACGACGATGAAGTCACCGGTATCGACGTGCGGCGTATAGATTGCTTTGTGTTTGCCACGCAGGCGGCGGGCCACTTCGGCTGCGAGGCGACCAAGCACCTTGTCCGTGCCGTCGACAACGAACCAGTCGCGCTTTACCTCGTGCGGCTTGGCAGAAAACGTCTTCATTTAAAACCTCGATCTTGTCAGGCCTTGCGTGCCGGCCACCAAACGGAAAGCTGGCAATGCTAAGGCGAAGCAGGCCCGTGTGTCAATCGAGTTGCACGCGCGGGCGAGACAGGCAAAAAAAACGCAGTCCGTTGGGACTGCGTTAAATCCACACCAAAGGAGGAGGGTGGAGGAGACACCGTTTGGATCCGGCACCCGCTTTGCGGTGCGTCTGCGATCCGACTGGGTTGAATTATCCATACGTCGCCGGGCTTGAGCAAGCGGATTTTGTGCGACGCACAATAAATCTTTGGATCACACCATAAGCGGCTCTTATTTATTCTCAAAATATTGATTTACCTCAATTTGCCTTCCTGGGATGGCCAAGTGACGGCCTCGCGCCGCTTCCCCATAAATTCTCATGTCATTTTCTGTTGCGCACTGCAGCCATACGCTTTGGTACACATCCGACGAGTGCGGCAGCGTGATCACCGGCAGCCACATCCGCGCCACTCTTCGGCCGCCCCGGCTGCAGCCGGCCGGCTGCGCGGGAAGCCTTCCGCCGTCTCCGGTAGAATGCCGCGCTGCCTTCCGCAGCCCGGCCCGGCGCCGGAAGTTCATGGAGACGAGACGCATGGAATGCACGATCAAATGGGTGGACGGCATGACCTTCATGGCCGAGACAGGAACCGGACACCTGGTAACGATGGACGGCGCACCCGAAGCCGGCGGGCGTAACCTCGCGCCACGCCCGATGGAACTGATGCTGGCCGGCGCTGGCGGCTGCACCGCATTCGACGTCGTGCTGATCATGAAGCGCGGACGCCACGACATCCGCGGATGCGAAGTCCGGCTGGAAGCAGAGCGCGCCGAGACGGACCCGAAGGTGTTCACCCGCATCCGCTTCATCTACACGGTGACGGGCAAAAACCTCAAGCGCGAGGCGGTGGAACGGGCGATCCACCTGTCGGCGGAAAAGTACTGCTCGGCGTCGATCATGCTCGCCAAGACGGCCGAGATCACGCACGAGTGCGAGATCGTCGACATCGAGTGAGCGACCCGGCCAGCGCCGGCCGGAGCGACGGGGCACTGGCAGGACCTGGAGGAACACGTGCCGCGCGGTGGAAGTGGCCAAACGCGGCGCCCGCCGTTCACACCCAGTAGGTCGTGCGCGTCATCACGCGCGCCGCGAGCTTCATGACGCCCTTCACCGGCGCCGGCAGTTCCTGAGCGCCCAGCCGCAGCGCCGTTTCGGCGTGTTCGACTTCGTCGGCCTTCATCTGCTCGACGATGGCTCGTGACTTGCGATCCTGCGCCGGCAGGCTCTCGAGATGGCCCTTGAGGTGGGCCTCGACCTGGCGCTCGGTCTCCGCCAGAAAGCCGAGATTCCAGCGGTCGCCGAAGCGACCTGCGACCATGCCGACCGCCAGCGCGCCGCCGTACCACAGCGGATTCAGCAGGCTCTTGCGACCACCCAGTTCGGCAATACGCCGTTCGGTCCACGCCAGGTGTTCGGTTTCTTCGTCCGAGGCCTGTTGCAGCGATTCGCGGATCGCCGGGTCGCGCGACATCAGCGCCTGACCCTGATAGAGCGCCTGGGCGCAGATCTCGCCGACATGATTGACGCGCATCAGCGCGGCCGCGTGGCGCCGCTCGTCATCCTCGAGCACGGCATCGGGAAGCTCGTCACCCGGCACGGGACGCACGCTGCGCGCCGGAGCGAAGACGGTGCGCAATGCCTTGTCGAATTCCAGTATCAGTTGATCGATCATGGCCGGTTTCCTCCTGGCTCGCCGGGATCCCGCTCGCCCTGCAGCCGCCGCAGCGCATGGTTGCGGTCACGTGGCGCAGCGGGGCCATCACAGAAATAATCGTAAGCCAGCGCAGCGCGCGGCCGATTGTAGGAATTGTCGCCGATGGGCTGCCAGTCGCTCACCTTCATCGGCGCCCACTCGCCGCCCGTGCGGCCGCTGGCGTAGATGCGCCGCTCCCCAGTGGCGCAGCGTATGCCTTCGAAGGTGACGTTCTCGGCGCCACCCGGCGTGCGCACCACGAGCACGTAGCGCACGACACCGTCGCGCCCCACGCTCACGCTGCGCTCGTCGACGAAAAAACGGTTGGGCGAGGCGCTGCTGACAAAGAACGCCCTCAGGCTGGCGTCGGCCGGCGCAGGCGGCAGCACGTAATCTTCCTCCTGCCAATTGGGGTCCGGATCGGTGAGAAGGCCGGCGGCGAAACTGCCAGCCGACAGCGCGAGCGCGGAAAAACAAGCGAGGGCCAACAGGCCCCCGCGGATGCTGGAACGCGATGAGGTTTTCAAACGCGCAGATCTCCACAGAGCGAGTTGCGAACCGTCGCCGGAACCGGCTCGACGACCGCCGCGTAGGCGGGATGGTCGATGCCGACGGCCAGAGCAGCTCCCAGCAGCATCGCGCGCGCCCGCTGGGGGCCGAGTTCGAAACGCAGGAAATGTACCGACGACGTCTTTTCGTCATTCTCCCGCTCGAGGTCCTCGTCGGCAATGGAAAAGACCGGGTCGAACCCCGCCACCTTCACCCACACCCGGCGCTCGACACCTTTCAGGCGACCGAGCCAAAGCCGGCGTTCGGCCTCGTCCGGGAATTCGATCAGCATCGTCGCCTTCCAGTTGAGCCCGTCGGGAACGAGCGGACTGTAGGCGTCGAGTTCGTCCAGGATGCCGGCCTCCTCGAAGATGCGCTCGATGCGCAGCATCTCCTGCACCTGGTAGCGAATGGTCAGCTCGTCCTCGAACACCAGCGTCACGTGCTCGCCCACATGCAGCGTGCGGGCCTTCTTGTGTGCCAGCACCTTCGCGCGAAATGCGGGCCGCTCGCGCGCATACTGTTCGAGGCTCATCAGGCTGTCGCGTGCGATCGCCATCACGCGCCCTCCTCCAGGCCATAGGCCATGCGCAGCAAGGCGAGCGGATGCGCCTTCTGCGCCGCCAGCGTGGTGCCCCCGTCGCGTATGCCTTGCTGGATGTGGCGGCCGGCGATCGGACAGTCGGAGCTGATGAAGTCAGGCTCCGCCTGCGCCATCTGCCGGAACACCGGGCGGCCGATCTTCATGGAAAGATCGAAGTATTCCTCCTTCACGCCCCAGGTGCCGTCGTGACCGGCGCAGCGTTCGACGGTGGTGACCTGCGTGCCGGGAACGAGCTGCAGGGTCTCGCGCGTCTTCTGGCCGATGTTCTGCACCCGGCCGTGACAGGGGATGTGGTACGACACCTTGCCCAGCGGGCGTTTGAAGTCGGTCTTGAGCAGGCCGTCCTTGTTGCGCAGAACGAAGTACTCGAACGGGTCGAACATCGCTTCCGCCACCGCAGCGACGTCGGCATCGTCCGGGAACAGCAGCGGCAGTTCCTGCTTGAACATCAGCGCGCAGGACGGCACCGGCGCGAGGATGGCGTAGCCCTGCCGCGCCAGATCCACGAGCGGCGGAATGTTGCGCTGCTTCAGGCGCTCCACGCCTTCCAGGTCGCCGAGTTCCAGCTTGGGCATGCCGCAGCAGGCCTCCTGCCGTGCCAGCACGGTCGGGATCTCGTTGTGGCTGAGGATCGCCACGAGGTCGTGGCCGATGCCGGGTTCGTTGTAATTGACGTAGCAGGTGGAAAAGATCGCCACCTTGCCCGGCGTGCGCTCGCCATCCCTGACCGGCCAGTGCTCGGCCACCCTGGCCTTCGAGCGGAATTTCGCCGGCGCGTAGGGCGGCAGCTCGCGCCGCTTGTCGACGCCCAGCACCGACTGCAGCACGCCGCGCGCGGCGCCATTGCGGTTGGCGGCATTGACCGTCTGCGCCACCACCGGGATCGCCGCGAGCTTGCCCAGCGCGTCGGTGCTGGTCAGCAGCTTGTCGCGGAAGCGCACCTCGCCCTTGCGGAACTTCACCGCCTTCGCGCGCAGCATCAGGTGCGGAAAATCCAGATTCCACTCGTGCGGCGGCACGTACGGACATTTGGTCATGAAGCAGATGTCGCACAGGTAGCACTGATCGACGACCTTCCAGTAGTCCTTCTTTGCCACGCCGTCGATTTCGCCGCTGCTGCTCTCGTCGACGAGATCGAACAGGGTCGGGAAGGTGGTGCACAGGTTCACGCAGCGCCGGCAGCCATGGCAGATGTCGAACACACGTTCCATCTCGCCCAGCAGCGCAGCTTCATCGTGGTAGGCGGGGTCACGCCACGCAATCGCGTGCCGCGTAGGCGCCTCGAGACTGCCTTCACGCTTGGTCATGACAACTCCCCCTTCGCTGCAAGGATCGCCATCAGCCAGCCATTGGCAGAACGGGCGGTTGCACCGCCCGTTCGTCCTTGCTCCGTCGCTCAGTCGGTCAGCGCATCGAGCGCCTTCTGGAACCGGTTGGCGTGCGAGCGCTCCGCCTTGGCCAGTGTCTCGAACCAGTCTGCGATCTCGTCGAAGCCCTCGTCGCGTGCGGCTTTTGCCATGCCCGGATACATGTCGGTGTATTCGTGCGTCTCGCCGGCGATGGCTGCGCCGAGGTTCTGCCGGGTGCTGCCGAAAGGCAGGCCGGTAGCCGGATCGCCACAGGCCTCGAGGTACTCGAGGTGGCCGTGCGCATGGCCAGTCTCGCCTTCCGCGGTGGAGCGGAACACGGTGGCCACGTCATTCTGGCCTTCGACGTCGGCCTTCGCCGCGAAATAGAGGTAGCGGCGGTTCGCCTGCGACTCGCCGGCGAAAGCGGCCTTCAGGTTGCCTTCGGTCTGGGAACCCTTCAGTTGCATGTCTCCTCTCCTTGTCGTCCGTTGGATGAACGCCCCTGTCGCCGGGACACCTTCAGCCTAGACAACGCACCCCGCCCGCCCAAATAGCCGGGCGCTATTTCATGCATTGGTCGAGCCTATGTGCCCCGGCCGGGCGCCGCGGATGGCATTCATGCGGCCAGGGCGGCCTCGATCTCGGCGAAATTGCGCGCCACCTCGGTCGCCGCGGGCAGCGGCTCGCCCAACTGGCGGGCGATCTGGGTCATCGAGAAAATGCCGCGGATTCGGGCATGCCCGACCTCGGCCGTCTCGATCACCAGCGCGTGCTGCCGGCCCGAACGCCTCAGGGTGGCGATCACGTGCCCGACCTCGGCGCGCAACACGTCCTCCAGACGGACCGCCTCCATGGACGAGAGCGGCGTCATGACCTGCGCCACGTTCACTTCGCCCACACGCAGCCCGCGCTCCTGCGCGGCACGTAGCGGACGCTCGCCGAGGAAGTCGGCTGCCGTGACCAAGCCGACGACGCCGCGCGCCGCATCCGTCACCAGCAACAGCCTCACGCCGCGCGCCTGCATCGCGCGGTGGGCCTCGTCCTGGCTCATGCCGGCATCCACAGTCGCCGCCGGCACCTGGCGCAGGTCGGTCATCACCTCCAGCGCAGGCGAGTCGACACGGACGCGACGCTCTGCCGACACGTCGGCGATGTCGCACTGCAGGCCCTCGAGCTGGGCCTGCGGAAGAGGGGAAAAACGATCCCGATGCATGATGAGCCTCCCGTTCTGGTGTGGGACGAGGCTCGCCCTCGCGCCTGCGGCGAGCCCCTGCATCGAGTAAAGATCACACCCGCGAGCGCGGCAAGCACCGCGCGGGAGGTCGCGCCGTCGGGTCAGCGCGGGCTGTCGAGCACCACCTTGACGGGCTCGGCCACCGCCGGCGTCGGCAGCCGATAGCTTTCCGGCATGTCGAAACTGCGGGAACGGAAAAGGACGCGAGCGAGTTCGACCAGCGCCAGTTGATACACCTGGCGCTTGAACTCGATCACCGCATCGAGCGGCACCCAATAGTCGCTCCAACGCCAGGCATCGAATTCCGGATGATGGCTCGCGCGCAGACAGACGTCGGAATCGCGCCCCACCAGGCGAAGCAGGAACCAGATCTGCTTCTGACCACGGTAGGTGTTGCGCCATTCACGCCGTATCCAGTGCTTGGGCACTTCATAGCGCAGCCATCCTCGCGTGCGGCCGAGTATCTTCACGTGCTCCGGGCGCAGCCCGACTTCCTCGAATAGTTCCCGGTACATGGCCTGCTCCGGCGATTCGCCATGCTTGATGCCACCTTGCGGAAACTGCCAGGAGTGCTCGCGGATCCGTTTGCCCCAGAAGACCTCGTTGCGCGCGTTGACCAGAACGATGCCGACGTTCGGGCGGAAGCCTTCACGGTCGAGCATGCTGAACCTTCAGATTTTGGTGAGTTGTCAGGATTTTTTCACACTTGCCTGCCGTTTGAAAGCACGCACCGGCGTGCGTTCCGTCGTACGCCGGTTCTTGCGGCGGTGCCATGCGCTAAAATCGCGACTTCGACAAACGCCTTTCGATACCCATACCCTCCATGCGCGCCAGCCAGTTCCACCTCTTCACCCTCAAGGAAGCTCCTTCCGACGCCGAAGTCGTCAGCCAGAAGCTGATGCTGCGCGCCGGCATGATCCGCAAGACTGCAGCCGGCATCTACAGCTACATGCCGATGGGTCTGCGCGCGATCCGCAAGGTGGAAACCATCATCCGCGAGGAGATGAACCGCGCAGGCGCCATGGAGCTGCTGATGCCACTGGTGCAGCCCGCCGAGCTGTGGCAGGAAAGCGGCCGCTGGGACAAGATGGGCGAGGAAATGCTGCGCATCAAGGACCGCCACGAGCGCGACTTCGCGCTGCAGCCCACATCCGAGGAAGTCGTCACCGACATCGCGCGCCAGGAGCTCAAGAGTTACCGGCAACTGCCGAAAAACTTCTACCAGATCCAGACCAAGTTCCGCGACGAGCGCCGGCCTCGCTTCGGCGTCATGCGCGGGCGCGAATTCGTCATGAAGGACGCCTACTCGTTCGACCGCAGCGCGGAAGCCGCCGGACGCACCTACGACATCATGTATGCCGCGTACGAGCGCATCTTCAACCGCCTCGGCCTCGCCTACCGTGCGGTTGCTGCAGACACCGGCGCGATCGGCGGCGACCGCTCGCACGAGTTCCAGGTCATCGCCGACACCGGCGAAGATGCCATCGTCTATTGCCCGGACTCGAGTTACGCGGCCAACATCGAGCTGGCCGAAGCCGTGTCGCTGTTGCCGGGCCGCGCCGCCCCCGAGCAGGGCCTCGAGAAGACGCCGACGCCGGGTCGCGCGACCTGCGCCGACGTGGCCGCCCTGCTCGACCTGCCGCTCGCACGCACGGTCAAGTCGCTGGCACTGGCGAGCGATGACGTAGACGAAGCCGGCCAGCCGGCCGGCATCACCATCTGGCTGCTGCTGGTGCGCGGCGACCACGAGCTCAACGAGGTGAAGGCCAGCAAGATCGACGGCCTGAAGGCGGGCTTCCGCTTCGCGACCGAAGCTGAAATCCTCGATCACTTCGGCTGCCGCCCCGGCTATCTGGGCCCGATCGGCACGAAGAAGCCGGTGCGCGTCATCGCAGACCGCACCGTGGCCCACATGGCGGACTTCGTCTGCGGTGCCAACGAGGCGGATTTCCACTACACCGGCGTCAACTGGGGCCGCGACCTGCCCGAACCCGAACTGGTCGCCGACATCCGCAACGTCGTCGAAGGCGACCCGTCGCCCGACGGCAAGGGCGCTCTGGCGATCCAGCGCGGCATCGAGGTCGGCCACGTGTTCTACCTTGGCAACAAGTACTCCAAGGCGATGAACGCGACCTTCCTCGACGAGGACGGCAAGCCCAAGCATTTCGAGATGGGCTGCTACGGCATCGGTGTCACCCGCATCCTGGGCGCGGCGATCGAGCAGAACAACGATGCCCGCGGCATCATCTGGCCCGCTTCCATCGCACCGTTCGAAGTGGTGATCTGCCCGGTGGGCTGGGGCAAGTCGCAGGCGGTGCGCGAGGAAGCGCAGAAGCTCTACGACGCGCTGCTCGCCGCCGGCGTGGATGTGATACTGGACGATCGCGACGAGCGCCCCGGCGTGATGTTCGCCGACTGGGAGCTGATCGGTGTGCCGCACCGCGTCACGCTGGGCGACCGTGGCCTCAAGGAAGGCATGGCCGAATACCAGGGGCGCCGCGACGCCGAGGCGGCGAAAGTGCCGGTCGCCGGGATCGCCGACTTCGTCATCGAGCGCCTGAAGGGCGCGCGGAGCTGAGCATGCCGCGCCTCGCACCCGCCATCGCCGCCCTCGCCAGCGCGATCCTCCTCGCGACGGCAAGCGGCGTCGCGCGGGCTGGCGCGCAGCAGTACGAGCCGCTGGCGGCGAGCGTGCGTGCCGCGCTGCACCAGGCAGTCAGCGATGCGGCAGCGCCCACGCTGCCGATTGCCGACGCGGGCGAACGCTCCCGCTGGCTGACCGAGATGTCGCGCCGCCTGGAGCGGCGCATTCCCGACCCGGCCTACCGCACCGAGCTGCTCACCTCTATCCACTACGAGGCGACCCGTGCCGGACTGGATCCGCAGCTCGTGCTGGGCCTGATCCAGGTCGAGAGCAACTTCCGCAAGTACGCCATCTCGCAGGCCGGCGCGCGCGGATTCATGCAGGTGATGCCGTTCTGGCTGAAGGTGATGGAGCGCCCGGACGACAACCTGTTCCACCTGCGCACCAACCTGCGCTACGGCTGCACCATCCTGCGCCACTATCTCGACATTGAGAAAGGCGACCTCTTCCGCGCACTCGGCCGTTACAACGGTAGCCTGGGTCGCCCCGAATATCCGAACACCGTGCGCGCTGCCTGGGAGCGAAGCTGGAGTTGGCGACCGGAGCAACTCGCAGCCGGCGCGCTGACGAGCAGCGCGCGCAACTGACGGACTCAGCCGGCCACGGCTGCCAGCGGCTTGGCCTCGACGGTGAATCTGTCTCCGGTACGGCTGCCCTCCTTGCTCGCGGCCGCCAGCGACTTGACGTCGCCCGAGAGCTCGCCGCCCTCCTCGATCAGGATCTTGCCGTAGCGGATCTTGCCGCTGACACGGCCGGTGGCATGGATGATCAGTTGCTTGCGGGCCGTCAGCTCGCCATCGAAGACGCCGTGGATCTCGGCCACATCGATGCCCACCGTGCCCGAATACGAGCCGTTCTGGGCGATGCGGATCACGCGGCTGTCCATCGTCGCCTCGACGCGGCCCTCCACCACCAGCGTGTCGCAGTCCAGGATCTCGGCACCCTTCAGCTTCACGTCAGGGCCGACGATCAGGCTGCTGCCGGCAGCCTGCGCGGGCTCGGCGACCGACGGCGCCGACGGCGAAGCGGTGCTGGCCGCCGCGTCGGAGGGCGGAGTGTCCCGCACCGCGCTGACGGCGCTGGCCGGGACGGAGGACAAGGTGGAGCCGCCGGTCGGGCTGCTGCCGCTCTGCCCGGGTCGCAACCCGCGATCGGCCTGGGTGTCGCCATTCTTCGGGAACAGGGTGGGCTTGTTGAACATGGTTTCTCCTTGAGCATGGACCGGGTCGTCCGACGCGACCCGGCGCCAGCAGAAAGCAAGCTGCGCGCCACTATTTGATATCCTTATTGATATCAATAACTTGAACGGCACAAGGGGGACGCGCACCACCCGCCCATGCCATCATCAAGCCGCGACCTGTCGCCTCGGCCCGACACCACGCCCAGGCAAGATCGGCAACTCCCTGATGCGAAAGGGAAAATGCATGTCGCCGCGGCACGACGGAGGCCCCTGCCATGTGACACATCAGCTTGCACTTGCCTTGCCCCGCGCAGCCGCGCCGGCCCCTAAACTTCATTTCCGCAAATCGAATTCCAACTGTCGCCGCAATGCCTCACCCCTCCTTCCGCCTTACCCTGCTGGCGAGTTTCATGCTGATTGCCGGCATCCTGGGGGCGGCGGCGGCAGGGGGATGGTTGAGCCTCGAGCGCTTCTCGCGCATGAGCCGCGATGGCGGGCGTGTGGCGCTCGGCCTGACGAGCGCGCTGCGAGGCCTTGGCGAGCGTACGGTGGACCTCGAGCGCAGCGCGCGCCAGTACCGCATCCTGCACGCGCCGGCCCTGCTCGCGAGCTTTGACGCCGCACACGGCGAAGCGCTCGGAGCCCTTGCGGTGCTGGAGGGTGCCATCCCCGATCTGGCCGACTCTGCAGCCGACTGGCGCCGCGTGGCACGCGATGTACGCAACGGTCTCGAACAGGCGACGGCAAGTGATGAGGCCGCACCTGCCACGGAGCTGCCGCGCCAGCTCGCCCACCTCACGGCCCTCAACGAGGGCTTCTCGATGCGCGTGCGCGTCGCTCTCACCGACAGCAGTGCCGCGCTGTTCGACACACTGGATCGCAGCCGCGAGCGGCTCGCACTCCAGCTCGCCGCCGCCTTCGTCGCCGCGCTGTCGCTCGCGCTGCTGGCCGCCTGGTGGACGCTGCGTCCGCTGCGCAGGCTGGAGCAGGCTGTCGTGCGCCTCGGCGACAGTCGCCTCGACGAGCCGGTGCCCGTCGGCGGTCCGTCCGACCTGCGCCAGCTCGGCAAACGCCTCGACTGGCTGCGCCTGCGCCTCGCCGAACTGGAGTCCGAGCGCAACCGCGTGCTTCGCCACGTCTCTCACGAACTGAAGACACCGCTGGCCTCGCTGCGCGAAGGTATTGCGCTGTTGCGGGACGGCACGCTCGGCCCGCTGGCGGGCGAGCAAGGCGAGGTGGCCGCCATCGTCGAGCAGAACGCACATCTGCTGCAGCTCCGCATCGAGCAATTGCTCGATTTCCACGCGTTGCAGTTCGACGCTGCGCACCTGGTGCGCGCGCCGGTGGACGTCGGCCGGCTGGCGGCGCGGATCGCCGATGCGCAGCGCCTGACGGCGCAGGCAAAGGGCGTCCGCATCGAGATCGACGGCGACGCTGGCGAGATCCGTGCAGATGCGCCGAAGCTGGAAGCGGCGCTGTCCAACGTCCTCGTCAACGCGATCGCGTATGCGCCGGCAGACTCCACGGTGCGGCTGAGCCTGCGCCGCGACCACGCCGGCATCCTGATCGACTGCATGGACGAGGGCCCCGGCATCCCGGCGCAGGAGCTGGAACAAGTCTTCGCGCCCTTCTATCGCGGCAGCGTCGCCACGGCGCGCCCGACGAAGGGCAGCGGCCTCGGGCTGGCCATCGCGCGCGAGGCGGTGGCCGCCCATGGCGGTCGTATCGCCGCATTGCCGGCATCGCGCGGCGCACATTTCCGGCTCGAGCTGCCCGATGCACACTGATCGATGCAGCCCCCCGACCGCACGACGACGCCGCACGATGTGCGCCATCGCCATGCTGGTGCTCGTCGCCGGCTGCGGCACCGTCCCGCATGGCCCCGTCGTCGCTCCCGCCAGCGAAGGTGTGAGCACCGCCCGCCTGCTCGCCTTCCATCGCAGCCTGCCGGCACTCAATGCCGCCGACCTTGCACGCGAACGCCGGCAGCTTGGCGCCGATGGCGGCGCCGAGACAAAGATGCGCCTTGCACTGCTCGCCCTGCAACCGCGCGCCCTCAACCTGGCGCGCGCCCGGACGCTGCTCGAATCCGTGCTCGTCGCGCAGGATGCGGACGCTCAGTCGATGCACGATCTCGCCCGGCTGCTGCTCGACCAGGTGAACGAGCGCCTGCGGCTGGAGGCGCTGAACGATCGGCTCACCCAGCAGGCCGAGCGCAACGGCGCCCAGCTCGAACTTTCAACACGACAGCTCGAGGAAGCCCGTGCGCGCGCGGATACGCTACAGCGCAAGCTCGACGCGCTCGCCGAGATCGAGCGCGACCTCGCCATCCCGCCCCGCCCCCTGCCCCCTGCCGACGAGCGCCCCAGACGATGACCCGCCCCTGCCCTCGACCCCAAGCTTGCCAGCCATCGCCCAGCCACGCCCCCCGTCTGCTGGTCGTCGACGACGACGCCGACCTGCTGCGCCTGCTCGAGATGCGCCTGCGCGCCAACGGCTATCGGGTGACGACCTGCGAACGCGCCGAATCCGCCCTCGCACACCTGGCGGCCGAGCGCTTCGACCTGGTGCTGAGCGACGTGCGCCTGCCCGGTCGCGACGGCCTCGCGCTGTTCGGCGACATCAACGCCCAATTTCCCACCCTGCCCGTCATCCTGCTGACTGCGCACGGCACGATACCGGACGCAGTGGAAGCGACGTCACGCGGCGTCGCCGGCTATCTCACCAAACCGTTCGACAGCCAAGAACTGCTCGAGCGCATCCACGACGCGCTGCGTGATTCGCCGATCCCGCGCGTGCCAAGTGCCGGCGCCGGCGGCATCATCAGCCGCAGCTCGCTGATGCACGCCCTGCTGGACGAAGCCGGCCTCGTCGCGGCGTCCGACGCCAGTGTCCTGATCCGCGGCGACAGCGGCACCGGCAAGGAAATGCTGGCGCGCGCGATCCATGACGCCAGCCCGAGATCTCCGGCGGCCTTCGTCGCCATCAACTGCGGCGCGATTCCCGAGGCGCTGCTCGAGTCCGAGCTTTTCGGCCACGCCCGCGGCGCCTTCACCGGCGCCACCGGCCACCACAGCGGCCTTTTCCAGGCTGCGCACGGCGGGACGCTCTTCCTCGACGAAATCGGCGACATGCCGCTTGCGCTGCAGGTGAAGCTGCTGCGCGTGCTGCAGGAGCGGACCGTGCGCCCGCTGGGCGCCACTCGCGCCGAAGCGATCGATGTGCGCATCATCTCCGCCACGCATCGCGACCTGGAGGCGCTGCTTGCCAGCGGCGAATTCCGCGACGACCTGTACTACCGCATCAACGTCGTCACGCTGACGCTGCCCACGCTGGCCGAACGGCGCGAGGACATCCCGCTGCTCGCCGAACACTTCCTCGCCGCGCTGGCACAAAAGTACGGCAGGAAGGTGCGCGGCTTCGCGCCGGACGCGCTGGCGGCACTCACCACCGCGGCCTGGCCGGGTAACGTGCGCCAATTGCACAACGTGGTGGAGCAGGCCTGCGCGCTCGCCACCACGCCGCTGATCCCGCGCGCCCTGGTCGAGCGCGCGCTGCGCGTGCCGCCGCTGGAAGCCCTCAGCTATGCGGAGGCCAAGCAACGCTTCGAACGAAACTACCTGATACAGCTCCTGAAACTCACCGCAGGTAACGTTAGCGACGCTGCACGGCTGGCGGAGCGCAACCGCACCGAGTTCTACCGCCTGTTGCAGCGCCATGGCCTGGAGCCCGGCCTGTTCCGCAGCGACACGACCGAGCCCGCGCCAGAACGACAACAACGACAGACCTGAGAAGGAGCACACATGATCACACGCCAGACCGTTGCCGCCGTATTGAGCACCACTGCCATCGCGTTCTCCATCTGCGCACCGGCGCGCGCCGCCAGCCTCGCCGAGGCCTATGCCGCGCGCAGCGTCGCGCAAGCCGACAACCGCAACGACAGGCCGGCGGACACGCCCGCCAACACGACCGAAAACCGGCCTCGCGCGTCCAGATAAGCACGTCCCACCGTCTAAGGAAGTCCCACCGTCGGCCGACCTGCCTCGCCCTCGCGGGCGGGGCTCAGCTGCCGCGCAGCAGCGCGAGGAGGTCGGCCATGATTGCACCGACTTCGCCATCGGCCCGGGCGGCGCGACGCTCGATCTCATTGACGATATCGCGCATCAGCCATTTCAGCTCGTCGATGGTCGCAGCGAATTCGGAGGCGACCTCCGGATCGTCGCGGATCATGTGCACCAGCGTGTCGTGATACTCCGGGCTCATGCCGGAGTTGTGCACCAGCGACTTCAGCATCGCCATGCGCTCGCGCACGAAGGCGAGTTCGCGCGTGCCCGCCGGCTGCGCATCCAGCCGAGAGAGCAGCTTCGGAGCATCGGCAAAGAGCCGCTCGAAGCGGGCTAGCTGGCCGAGCGCCTCGCCGGCAGCCTTCCCGCCATCGTCCTGCGAAGCGCCGATCAGCAACAACTCGCGCAGCGTGTTTGCCACTGCGGCGTCGAAACGCTGGTGATTGAGGCGCAGCAGCACATCCACGCGCCGGGTGTCACCGCGCCGCACGAGTGCTTCCGTCGCTTCGGCCACGCTCAGGATGCGAGCGAGAGGGTGGATATTGTTGCCACCCAGGCCGGCGGGGTAACCGCTGCCATCCAGCCGCTCGTGATGCTGCAGCACCGCCAGCAGGGTCGCGTTGGAAACGGAAGGGATGTCGCACAACAGCACGTAGCCCGTCACCGGATGCACATGGATGAAGCGCCGCTCATCGATCGAGATGTGGTGCCCTGGCGCCAGCAGATCGGGGTCGGTGTGCATCTCGCCGAGATCGTGGCACAGCGCAGCCACCAGCAGATCGTTCAGTTCCCGCTGCGGCCGCTTCATGCGCACCGCCAGCGCATAGGTGATCAGCGCGATGCGCAGCGTATGGTCGAACAGCGCGCTGCGCATCTCGCGCATGACCGTGAGCCGGAACATGATCGGCGCCGGCAGCGGCAGCGCCCCCAGGCACTGGCGGAAACCCAGCGGATCGCCGGACCGCTCGGCCAGCGCCGCCATGACCGGATCGGCGGACAGCAGCTTGTTCGCGTCGAACGCGAGCTGCGTCGGATCGACCTGCTTCTCGGCCGCCAGGGCAAGGTCCAGCGGTGCGCGCAGCTTGTGCCGGCTGAGCAGCTCGATGTGGCTGCAATCCACGCTCGAGCCACGCGCCAGCAGCTTCATGCCGTTCGACGCGTAGATGTCCTCATGCGCGACGATGGCTTGCGATTCACCCAGTTCGGCCACCGAGCGCACGAAATGGGGGCGCTGGTCCATGGGTTCGGGCAGGCTGGCCGGAAGCGCTTCGGGGAACATGGACTTAGCAGCAGGGATGGGGTGTCATCGATATTACATCAGGGGGCGCGCGTACCGGCCCTCGGGCCGGCGTCGGATGGGGTCCGAGGCAGGCAGGCCGATATCCCGGCGCATTCCGCAGGTCGCGTCCCGCCGACGAGCGCTGCGCACCGCGCGGGCCCGCCCGCTCAGGCGGTGCCGCCCACCGTCAGCCCATCGATGCGAAGTGTCGGCTGGCCCACGCCGACGGGCACGCTCTGCCCGTCCTTGCCGCAGGTGCCCACGCCCGGGTCGAGCGCCATGTCGTTGCCGATCATGCTGACGCGGGTGAGCACGTCCGGTCCGTTGCCGATCAGCGTCGCGCCCTTCACCGGACGGGTGACCTTGCCGTTCTCGATCAGATAGGCCTCGGCAGTGGAAAACACGAACTTGCCCGAGGTGATGTCCACCTGGCCGCCGCCGAAGTTAACCGCATACAGGCCCTTCTTCACCGACTTGATGATCTCCTGCGGGTCACGGTCACCGTTCAGCATGTAGGTGTTGGTCATGCGTGGCAGCGGCAGGTGGGCGAAGGATTCACGCCTGCCATTGCCGGTCGGGTCCATGCCCATCAGCCGCGCATTCATCATGTCCTGCATGTAGCCGGTGAGGATGCCGTCCTCGATCAGCACCGTGCGGCGGGTCGGATTGCCCTCGTCGTCCATCGTCAGCGAGCCGCGACGGTCGGGCAGCGTTCCGTCATCCACCACGGTGACGCCCTTCGCCGCCACCTGCTGGCCGATGCGCCCTGCAAAGGCCGAGCTGCCTTTGCGATTGAAGTCGCCCTCCAGGCCGTGGCCGATCGCCTCGTGCAGCAGAATGCCCGGCCAGCCCGGGCCGAGCACCACCGGCATCGTGCCGGCCGGCGCCGGTTCCGCGGCCAGGTTCACCCGTGCCTGATGCACGGCGGCACGCGCGTAGTCGTGCAGGCGGTCGTCACAGAAATAGCCGTAGTCGTAGCGCCCGCCGCCTCCCGCACTGCCCTGTTCGCGGCGGCCATCCTCTTCCATGATCACGGTGATCGACACCCGCACCAGCGGCCGTACATCGGCTGCCATGTGGCCGTCGCTGCGTGCGACCAGCACGACTTCCCAGGAACCGGCGACGTGTGCCATGACCTGCGTCACGCGCGGGTCCTCGGCGCGCGCCATCGCCTCCAGGCGCTCGAGCAGCCGCACCTTGGCGGTGTCGTCGAGCGAGTCGAGCGGATCGTCGCCACGATAGAGCCGGGGCCGGGCCCGCTTCGCCTCGACCGCCACCTTGCGCTTGCCGCCGGCGTCGGCAATGGCGCGCGTGGCCGTCGCCGCATCCACCAGGGCGTCGAGCGAGATGTCATCCGAATAGGCAAAGGCGGTCTTGTCGCCGCTGATGGCGCGCACCCCGACGCCCTGCTCAATGTCGAAACTGCCCGACTTGACGATGCCTTCCTCGAGGCTCCACGCCTCGGAGCGCTGGTACTGGAAGTAGAGATCGGCATAGTCCAGGCGATGCTTCATCAGCTTGCCGAAGACCTTCTCGAGATGCCCCGGGTCGAGGCCGAAGGGAGACAACAGGTAGCGGTCTGCAACCTTGAGGGGGTTCTTTGTCTTGCTCATGAGGATTCCATGGTCACGTTGCCCGGTTGGACCGGGTTCGCGCTAAAACGATCTCGGCATCTCGCGGCCGATGCGGATGGCGACGCCCGAGGCTCACAGGCAGCGATGGCGCAGCGCCGGCAGGCTTTCCCGCACTGCGGCGATGCGCGCAGGGTCGAGGTCCGCAAGCACCACGCCGGGACCTTCCTCGCGGCAGGCGAGGATTTCGCCCCAGGGGTCAACGATCATCGTGTGGCCCCAGGTCACCCGCCCGCTCGGATGGCGCCCGCCCTGCGCCGGCGCCATCACATAGCAGAGGTTTTCGATGGCGCGCGCGCGCAGCAGCACTTCCCAATGCGCACGCCCGGTGGTGTAGGTGAAGGCCGCAGGCAGGACGATGAGATTGATCTCGCCGAACGCCCTGAAGAGTTCGGGAAAACGCAGGTCGTAGCACACCGACAGCCCGGTCGGACCGGCCGGCGAATCGAAACGCACCACTTCGTGGCCGGGCTCTATCGTCATGGACTCGTCGTAGCGTTCGCCACCGCGCTGAAAGCCGAACAGGTGGATCTTGTCGTAGCGCGCCACCCGTCTGCCCTGGTCGTCGAACACCAGCGTGCTGTTGCGCACCTTGTCGTCGTCCTCGGCCACCAGCGGCAGCGTGCCGCCGACCAGCCACACGCCGTGCCGGCGCGCCGCGTCGGCGAGGAAGGCCTGGATCGGGCCGTCACCGTCCGCCTCGCGGATGCGCACCTTTTGCCGCTCGTCGCCCGAAATCAGCGGGAAATACTCGGGCAGGGCCACCAGTCGCGCGCCCTGCTCCGCCGCCTCGGCGATGAGCCGGCCGGCGGTGGCGAGGTTCTCGTCGACGCCGGGGCCGGACACCGTCTGGATCGCGGCGATGCGGACCGTGCCGCCGGCCACCGCGCTGTCGCTTGAGGTCTGCTGCAAACTCATCGTGTCGCTGTCTGCTTCGGCGCGTTCATCGACGCGCTCAGGTTGGGGTAACGTTGCAGAACGACGCATTCGCTAACGCTGGCCGTCGTCCCGTACGGGCGCCGGGGCGCCCGTCGCGCTGCCCGATTTGGTCACGACCGGATCGTCCCACGTCCCGGTGATGGCGTATTCGTAACTGAAGAGCTTCTCGATCGGGTCGCTCAACACCTTCTGGGCAACGTAGGCGACGACGCCGGCCACCGGGTTGACCAGGCCGGCAGCAGCGCCGACCGCCACCGATTCGGACAGCGTGGGTTGCACCGACACCTTGATGTCCTGCGTTTCGGCCTCGATGTCGGCCGAGCCCCGCATGTGGATGCGCGCCGCCGGACCGCGGATCTCGAGGTCGTCGGTGTGCAGCACGCCACGGGCGACGTCGATGCTACCGGAAATGCGATCGAAGGCGAAACCGGAAGAAAAGACATCGCGGAAATCGAGCGTGATGCGCCGCGGCAGGGACTGCAGGCTGAGGATGCCGAGCAGGCGGCCAACACCCGGCTCGAGCTTGTTGAACTGGCCTGAGCCCGTCTCCAGGGTCATGTTCCCCGACAGCGAAGGAAAGTCGATCCGCGTCGGCGCGCCGCGCCAGTTCAGCTTGCCCGCCAGGGTCGCCTGTCCGCCGCGCACCGCGTCCGGGTAGCCCAGCCGGCGCGAGAAACGGCCGACGTCGGCAGTTTCCAGCTTGAAGTCGAGATCGGTGAGCTGACGCCCCGCCGCCTGCCACCGCCCCGAGCCGGTCAGCTTGCCATCGGCATTGGCTACCGACAGGCGCTCGAGCTGCCACAGCCCCCCACGGTTGCGCGCGAACACTTCGAGGCGGCCCAGGTCCTTGCCGCGCAGCGAGAATCGGTCGGCAACCACGTCCAGGCCGGGCAGGCTGCGCGGCGGCGTCTCATCGGTCGCGGCGGCAGCAGATTTCGCGTGCTCTTCCCCCTCGCCGGCGAGCGCCAGATGCCTGAAGTGCGCATTCAGCGTGCCATCGCCGGCGTGTCGCCAGTCGAACTCGCCGGCCGCCAGGTCGCTGTCCAGGCGCGCCCTCCAGCCGCCTTCGTCGGGAAGGGCACGCAACTGGACCCCCTTGAGCGTCTGGCCGAATGCCCGCATCTCGCGAGCCTGCAGCGCGACCCCGGCGAGCGCCAGCGGTGGCGCGCCGGCCGCTGCCGCGGGCGAAGCCTCCGCCCCTTCACCGGCCCCGGCGAGTACGCGCCGCCAGGCGTCGACGTCGAGGGTCGCGAACTCGGCTGCGACCATCACGCCCTTCTCCGCCATGCGCACCTGCTGCAGCACACCGACGCCGCCGCGCCATGGCGCCTCGCTCGCCGCATCCCGTTGCAGTTGCGCCACCACCCGGTCGGCGAGATTCACGTCGAGCTTCAGCGGCGCGTCGCCTGGCGGATGCGCGAGCTCCACCCGCAGCGGCCAGGACTCGTTCGCAGACTTGTTGAAGGGTGCGGGCAGGCTGGTGCTGATCCCGTCCAGCTCCGAGCTCACCAGTACCCGGGTGCCGCCGCGGCCGACGCGGATGTCCGCCTTCCAGGGCGTAGTGCCGGACAGGTGATCCAGCACCGGCCAGCCTTCGGCCTGACGCCATCCGGCACGCGCCGCCGCCACGCTGGCGGCCCCGGCCGCCTCGAAATGCACGCTGCCGTCTGCCTCGGTGCGCGCCACCAGGCGCATCGGTTCACCCAGCGCCTGCGCGCGCACTTCGGGGATCGCGAGCGACTTCTCGGTGAAGCTCACCCGCCCGCTCGCGGCGTCGAGCGGCGGCACGCCGTCGACCAGCCACAGCCGGTTGCCGGTGAAGCGGTAATCCCCCTTCACCGTCGTGTCGGCCACCTTGCGCAGCGGCATCACCAGGCGCAGGTCGAGGGCCCCGTTGCCTTCGGCGCGCATGCCGTCGGTGAAATGGTCGATATGGCCGGCCACCGGGCTCTCGGCGATGAAGCGCAGGAAGTCCGCCGTGGTGCCGGTCGCCTTCCCGGTGATGGTCATGACCTCGCTCGGCAGCGCGTCGAGGTCGGGCACGTCGGCGACGACGTCGAGCAGCTTGACGTTGAACATGCGCCCGGTGGGCGCCTCGATGCGCATGCCCGGGCCTTCGAAGCGCACTTCGCCATGGATGCCGTCGATCGCCGGCCAGCCCGGCGCATATTCGAGCAGCCCGTCAGCCACCTTCACCGACACCAGGAACTGCCCCTTGCCGTCACGGAAGGGAAAATCGTCCAGGCGGCCCTTCAAGCGCAGCCGGGCATCTGGAACCGCGGCGCGGCGGATGGCGGTGCGCACCCATTCCTGCGTGTCGTGATTGACCACCCGCGGCAGGTAGCGCCACACGGACGTGCCTTCCGCCCGCGTCAGGCGCGCCTGCATGTCGATCTCGCCCGCCCCGCCCGGCTCGGGCCAGTAGCGGCCCGAAGCGGTGCCGGCGACATCGGCGTTGTCGAAACTCGCCGTATCCAGCGAAATTTCCAGCCGGCCGCCATGCCGCTGCCAGCCCCCCTCGGCGCGCAGTTCGGCAAACGACAGCATCGACGCTTCGAACACCTGCGGCAGGTCGACATGGGCATTGCGGCTGTCGATGCGATAGCGCCCGCCGCGCTCGTTGCCTTCGACGTGACCGGACATCCCCCCCAGGCCGGGAAGCCCTTCGCGCGCCGCGACGCCCATGCCGGCGAAGTCCCCCGCCAGCGACCAGCGCTCGGGCGCGGCGGCTTCGCCCTGCCACTCCAGGCGCAGGCCCGACAGCTCACCCCGCGGATCGAAGCCGGCCAGCCCCGCGCGCACCGCGTCGTCGAAGGGCAGGTAGGCAGCCAGCGTCGCCAGCGCGGCAAAATCGAGCCTGTTCGCGCGCAGGTTGCCCTGCAGCATCCTGCCATCCGGTGCATGGCGGACCTGCAGGGTGAAATCGGTGGGCACCACCCGCAGCCCGTCGCCGGTCTCGAGCGCCAGTTGTCGCGTGCCCACCTCGAAGCCGTCTGCCCGCCGTGACGCACTCAGCCGGCCGACGAGATGGCTGAGCCGCAGCTCCGGCAGACGCTCGCCCAGCCGGGTGTTGACCGCGTTCAGCGCGACGTCTGCGGTGACGGAAACCGTCCGCGGCAGCGCGTCGCGCTGGTCGCCGCGCTGCTCGCCGAAGTCCATCCACGCACGCAGCGCCCCTTCGCCCTGCAGTGGCAAGGGATAATTGACCCAGGCACGCCACCCGCCCAGATTGGCCCGGTCGAGCGACAGATACAGCTTCCCCGCCGCGCCCAGCGGCTCCTCGGCCGACAGGCGTCGCAGCTCGCCACGCAGATCCAGTGTCGACGCCAGCTCGGCGGGCGGCTGCGCCAGCAGCGCGAAACGGTGCACGCCGAAGTGCCGCTGCAGGCGGAACTCGAGATGCTGCAACTGCAGCGCGGGCGCGCCGCGCAACGCGTCGTCCCAGGACACCGACGCATCGCGAATGACGATCTGTCCCTGGCGCAACAACCAGTCCAGCGTGGCGCTGCCGCCCGCCTCCGCGCCGACGGGCAAGCCGGCGACGAACAGCCTGCCGTCGGCATCGCGCCGCACCGCCAGCGTCGGCGAGCGGATCTCGAGCCGGCTGAAGTAAGGCGACAGCCGCAGCACGGACATCCAGGAGAAGCTGGCATCGATGCGCGGCAGGCTCAGCGCCGGCCGTCCTTCTGTGTCGGAGACGACGACGTCGTTCAGGTGCAGGCGCGGACGCAGCCTGCTCCAGTCGCCGTCGATGGCTCCGATCGACACCGGCAGGCCCAGCGCCCTGCTCGCCATGGCGGCGATGTCGTCGCGATGTTCGCCGACACGCGGCAGCAGCACGTCGCGCACCAGGACGATGCCGGAGCCCACGAGGAACCACGCCACCACCGCGCACACACTGGCGATGCGCAGCACCCTGCGCACGCGCGCGGCGGCGGCCGGGCGTGCAGCGTGTGTCGTGTCGAGGGAGGAATGTTGGGGATCGTTCATGGGTGGTTGCCGCAGCGATCGCTGCCTCGGCTGCGGCCCCGACGCGGCGCCGGAATCCGCCTCCCGGATGCCGCCGTCAAGCCAGCAAGCGCCGGCGCGGATAGAATCGGCGCAATGTCGCCGCAGGCTGTTCGCACGCGCCGCAGCCTTCGCATTCTACCAACGATCCCTTGCTTTCTCCGGGAGTCCTCATGTCTTCCCACCCCGCCGCTGTCCTCGACACGCTTCCCGAGCCGATTCGCGCAGCGGCCCGCCTGTCGCGCTTCCTCGCACGCATGCTGGACAGCCGGCCGTGGCTCGGCGCCCGCCTTGCGGAAAGCATCGACCGCGCCCTCGATGCCGACGCCATGCATACCTTCCTCGATGCACAGGACGCCGCCTACGGCGGTACCGAAAACGCGCTGCGCCCGGCCTTGCGCCACCTGCGTACCTGGGTGCTGTGCCATCTCATCGTGCGCGACCTCTGCGGGCGCGCCAGTCTGGCCGAAGTCACCGAAACGATGACCGTGCTCGCCGAGGTGGCGGTGCGCCACGCGCACGACGTGCTGCGCGCCGCGCTGGTGCAGCGCTACGGCCTGCCGCTGTCGCCCACCGGCTGGGAGCAGGAGCTGCTGGTCATCGGCATGGGCAAGCTCGGCGGGCGCGAGCTCAACGTGTCCTCCGACATCGACCTGATCTTCATCTACCCGGAGGACGGCGACACCGGCGGCACCAAGATCATCAGCAACTTCGAGTTCTTCGAGCGCCTGGGCAAGCAGTTGATCCAGGCACTCGCCGACGTCACCGAGCACGGCCAGGTGTTCCGCGTCGATATGCGGCTGCGGCCGAACGGCGATTCCGGCCCGCTCGTCGGCAGCTTCGACATGCTGGAGAACTACTTCATCACCCAGGGCCGGGAATGGGAGCGCTATGCCTGGATCAAGGCGCGCGTGCTGGCCGGCGAGCGCTGGCAGGAGCTGGAGAACATCGCCCGCCCCTTCATCTTCCGCAAATACCTCGACTTCGGCGCGATCAACGCCATGCGCGACCTGCACGCGCAGATCCGCCGCGAGGTGGCGCGCCGCGACCGCGCCAACAACATCAAGCTCGGTCCCGGCGGCATCCGCGAGATCGAGTTCATCGCCCAGGTGTTCCAGCTCATTCGCGGCGGGCGCGACGCCTCGCTGCAGATCCGGCCCACGCTGAAGGTGCTGGCGCTGCTGCCCGAGCGCGGCATCCTGTCGGCCGAGGCGGTGCGCGAGCTCGCCGAGGCGTACGACTTCCTGCGCCGGCTCGAGCACCGCCTGCAATACCTCGACGACGCGCAGACGCACGACCTGCCGACCAATCCCGCCGACCAGGCCCTGATCGCCGAGGGCATGGGCTTTGCCGACTTCGCCGCGATGCTCGAAGTGCTCGACCGCCATCGCGCGCTGGTCAGCAGGCACTTCGACGCGGTGTTCGGCGACCCGTCCGAGGAAGATCACAGCCTGGACGCCGTCTGGAAAGCCGCGGAGGACACCGAGCAGGCCGCCGCGGCGCTGGGCGAACTCGGCTACCGTCATCCGCGCGCCGCAGCCGAACGCCTCGCCGCGATCCATGCCGGCCCGCGCTACCGGCAGTTGCCCAACAACATCCGCAGCCGCTTCGACGCGCTGATGCCCCGGGTGATCGAAGTCGCCGCCACCACGGCCGGCGCCGACGACACACTCGCGCGCTGCCTCGATCTGCTCGAGGCGATCGGCCGCCGCGGCGCCTACCTCGCGCTGCTGCAGCAATATCCCCACGCGCTGCGCCGGGTCGCCGATCTCGTCGGCGCCTCGCGCTGGGCGGCACAGTACCTGACGCGCCACCCCATCCTGCTCGACGAGCTGCTCGATCCGCGCGCGATGGAAACGGCACCCGACTGGCCGCGCTTCCGCGAAGCGCTGGTCGCCGACCTCGACGCCCTCGAGCCCGACATGGAAAGGCAGATGGACGTGATGCGCGAACGCCACCACGCGCAGGAGTTCCGCCTGCTGACGCAGGACATCGCCGGACTGCTGACCGTGGAGAAGCTCGCCGACCACCTCTCCGAGCTTGCTGACATCATGCTCGACGTGACGCTGCCGCTGGTGTGGCGCAAGATCAAGATCCGCCACCGCGACGACCCGAAGTTCGCGGTGATCAGCTACGGCAAGCTCGGCGGCAAGGAGCTGGGCTACGCCTCCGACCTCGACATCGTCTTCCTGTACGACGACCCCGCGCCCGAGGCGGCCGAGGCCTACGGCCGGCTGGCCCAGCGCACCAACACCTGGCTGTCCTCGCACACTGCCGCCGGCCAGTTGTTCGACACCGACCTGCGCCTGCGCCCGAACGGCGAATCGGGGTTCATCGCCTGTTCGCTCGAGGCTTTCCGCAAATACCAGCTCGAATCCGCCTGGGTGTGGGAGCACCAGGCGCTGACCCGGGCGCGCTTCTCCGCCGGCGACCGCGCGCTGGGCGAGGCTTTCGAGCGCATCCGCAGCGAGGTGCTGCGCCTGCCGCGCGAACTCGACCCGCTGCGCGCCGAAGTGCTGGCGATGCGGCGCAAGATGCGCGACGCGCACGGTGGCAAGAGCGAATTGTTCGACCTCAAGCATGACCACGGCGGCCTCATCGACGTCGAGTTCCTGATCCAGTATCTGGTGCTCGGCCACGCACACGCGCATGCCGAGCTCACCGGCAACCTCGGCAACATCGCCCTGCTCGGCATCGCCGGCCGCCTCGGACTGATTCCCGACGACCTCGCGGCCGCCTGCGCCGACAGTTACCGCCAGTTGCGCCGCCTGCAGCACCGCCAGCGCCTCAACGACCAGCCCTCGCGCGTTGTCCCTGACGAAGCCGAGGCCGCTCGCAAGCCGGTGATGGCGCTGTGGCAGGAGGTGTTCGGCGAGTAGCGCCGGGCCGCCACGGTCAGGCGGCAAGGCAATGTTTCATGTCATGAAGGCGCGCATGACGCGCACCGGGCGGACGACTAGAATCGAGGCTCCATGAACCCTCCGCCGGCCGCACCGCGGACGCCGCCATGAGCCAGGAAATCGAACTCAAGCTCGCCCTGCCCCCCCGCACCGCGGCCGCGCTGCGCCGCCATCCGCTGCTTGCCGCAGCGGTCAAGCTGGGGCCGTCGCGCCTGCTGAACAACACCTACTACGACACGCCTGCGCTCGACCTCAAGGCGCACAAGGTGGCGGTGCGCACGCGGCAGCAGGGGCACACCTGGCTGCAGACGGTCAAGTGCGCGGCCGTGTCGAGCGGCGGCCTGTCGCAGCGGCCGGAATGGGAACAGCCCTACGACGGCAGCTTCGATTTCTCCCAGGTCGACGCACCCGACACCGCCAAACTGCTGGCCCGCCACGGTGCCAGCCTGGTCCCGGTGTTCACCACCCGCTTTCGCCGAGAAACGCACCGCCACACGCCGCGCGAGGGCGTGAGCATCCTGCTGATGATCGACACCGGCAGCATCGAGGCCACCCGCGCGGACGGCGAAACGCACACCGACACGATCAGCGAGCTGGAACTCGAACTCGAGCAGGGCACGCCCCTCGACCTGCTCGAGCTCGCCTGCGAACTGGCGCGCGACCTCCCGCTGATGCCGTCCGACCTGTCGAAGGCCGAGCGCGGCTACCGCCTGTTCCTGCGGCAGGAGATCACGCCGCTGCGCGCCGAGCCGTCCGCGGTACGCGCCGAGCAGAACGTGGTCGACGCCTTCCGCACGCTGGCGCTGTCCTGCCTGCGCCAGTGGCAGGCCAATGCCGCCGGCGCCGCCCGCAGCCACGACCCTGACTTCATCCACCAGTTGCGCGTGTCGCAGCGCCGCCTGCGTTCGCTGCTGAAAGCCTTCGCGCCGGCACTGCCGCCCGAGTTCGCCGGCGAATGGAACGTGCGCCTGCGCGACAACACCGCGCGCTTCGGCGATGCGCGCGATCTCGACGTGCTGCACACCGAACTGCTGGAGCCGGTGCGGCCCGAAGGCCTCGCCGAAGCCGACGGCATGGCGCGCCTGCTGCGCGTGGCCGCCGATGCACGGGCAAGCGCGCGGCGCGAGGCGGAACGCAATCTCGACCCCGCCGAACAGGGGCGCCTGATGCTGGAGTTCAGTGCCGCCCTGCTGCGCCTGCCCACCGGCCCGCTGGCCGCCGCGGCGGATCTGCGCACCTTCGCCCGCTTGCGCATGGCACGCCTGCGCAAGCGTGGCCGGCGCCAGTTCGACGCCGCGGCAGCGCTTGAACCGACGCGCCTGCATGCGCTGCGCATCGGCTTCAAGCAGTTGCGCTACGGCATCGAGTTCTTCGCGCCGCTGTTCCCGGCGAAGGCCACCGCGCGCTACACCGCGGACCTGACGCGCGCGCAGGGCGACCTGGGCTTCCTGCAGGATGTGGACATCGCGCGCGGGCGGCTGGCCGCCTGGGCCGGCGAAGACGCCGGGTTGCGCGCCGCCGCCGCCTTCCTCCTCGGCTGGCATGCGCCGACCTACGCGCGTCTGCGGCGGCGCGTGCTGCACGACTGCGAACCCCTGCTGTGGGGCAAGACGCCATGGTGAACACGGACCCGCCGCTGGTGGCGCTGGCCGAAAGCGGTCTCGCCGACATCTCCCTGCAACAGGAAAGCTCCATCATGCCGTCCCCTGCACGGACGGAGAAAGGCATGGATCTGTTGTTGTGGCGCCACGCCGAAGCGGTGGAGGGCACCCCGGACCACACCCGCGAACTGACCGATCGCGGACGCAAACAGGCGCGGCACATGGCGGCCTGGCTGGAGGAGCATCGCCCCAGGCACCTCAAGGTGTATGCCAGCCCGACGCTGCGCACGCGCCAGACGGCCGCCGCATTCACCGACAACTTCCAGATCGTCCCCGCGCTGGGTCCCGCCGGTGGCGTGTCCGACATCCTCGCCGCCACCGGCTGGCCGGATGCGCGCGGCGCCGCCCTCGTCGTCGGCCACCAGCCGGCGCTGGGCCGCCTATGCGCTCTGCTGCTTTCCGGCGCCGAGGCCGACTGGACGATCAAGAAGGGCGCCCTGTGGTGGTTCACCAACCGTGTTCGCGGCCATGAAACGCAGACCGTGCTGCGCGCGGTCATTCCGGCAGACTTCGCCTGAGCTCCGCGCGCCCCGCCGTGTGCCGGGCACCGTAGCCAAAACGCGCAGGAACTGGCATTCTCGCCCCGCCCGTTCCGTGATCGCGACCATTCGTCGCGACACGGGGCTACGATACGTTTGCGGCGATGAATACAGCCAAGCTCACGCCCCCTGCGGCCAGCACCGACCTGCCCAACGGCACCCTCGACACCATCGACGGCGTGCGGCGCGTCTATTACGACGGCTACTGGCTCAAGGTGTACGACCCGCCGCTCGATTCGCTCAACACCAAGAAGACGCTGATCCAGGCGCTCACCCGGCGCCTGTTCAACCACGTCGAGCACGGCATCAACATCCCCGGCAAGCGCCTCAACGACGCGCGGCGCGCCTATGACGTGGAGCAGGATCCGGCGCGCAAGCGGGTCAAGGGCGCGATGCTGGCCGGCGCGCTGTTCAACCGCGCCACCGACATCTTCACCAAGCTGGTCGAGCTGCAGGAGCTCGGCATCGAGATCGACACCGACAATGCCCTGATGCGCGAATGCGGCTTCTGCCTGCAGGAAGCGCTGCAACTGGGCAAGCTCGTGCTGCATCGCAGCGGCGAGGAAGGCATCGACGAACTCTGGGGCGAGCCTTTCCGCGCCTTCTCGATCCCGGTCGAAGCCTTCTACGACAGCCGCTACGTGAAGATCGCGCAGGCATTGCGCGACATCGACCTGATCGCCGCGGTGATGATCTCGACCTTCGCCGCAAGCCCGATATTCCAGGGCGTCGAGCCGCTGGTCGCGAATTTCGCCCGCATCGCCAAGATCAAGTGCGAGACGCTGCGTACCGACCCCGACATCTTCGACGTGTGGGCCGATTTCGTCGTCGCCTCCGAGGAGCTCGGCCTGTTCGCGCCCAAGCTGGCGCATACGTCCAATCCCGTCGAACAGCAACTGGCCAGCGACGGCCTGCACCTCATCGTTCAGGGACGCAACCTGCTGACCGACATCACCCGCGCGCGCGTGACCATGCCCAAGAGCGCGGGCGAATACATCGAGCGCTGCGCGCGCTATGGCGAACTGGTGCGCAATGCCGGCCATGCCGCCCTCGCCGGCGCCGCACCGCTGCGCACCTGAAGGCGATCCAGTCCCAGGTGGCCCGGCCCCAGGCCAGCGATGGCCTCGGCGCGTCGCTCAAGCCGCCAGCCCGCGCCGGGCGCGGCTCGCATGCTAGAGCACGACCTGCGAACCGAGCTCCACGACACGATTCGATGGAATCCTGAAGAATGCGGTCGCACTGCCGGCATTGCGGAACATGGCGATGAACAGCAGCTCCCGCCAGTAGGCCATGTCCGAGCCCAGCCTGGGAATCAGGGTCTCGCGTCCGAGGAAGAACGAGGTATCCATCATGTCGAGCGTCAGTCCTGCCTCGGCGCACATCGAGAGCGCCGACGGAATGTCCGGCTCGTCCTTGAAACCATACAGCACGGTCACCTGGCTGAAGTTGCCATTCAGGCGCTTCACTTCGACGCGCTCCGCATCCGGCACATAGGGGACGTCGAAGACCCGCACGCTCAGGATCACCACCTGCTCGTGCAATGCCTTGTAGTGCTTGAGGCTGTGCAGCATCGCGTGGGGGACAGTCTCCGGGTTCGGCGTCAAGAACACTGCCGTACCCGGCACGCGCTCGAAACCCTCGGCGACGATGCCCGATATGAAGGGCTCGAGTTCCATCGCCTCCTCACCGAGGCGACGTGTCAGCAATTCGCGCCCGCGTTTCCAGGTGGTCATCAGGATGAAGATGGCCAGCCCGAAGGCAAGAGGGAACCAGCCACCATCGGGAATTTTGACCGAATTGGCGAGGAAGAATCCAAGATCGATGCAGATGAAAGGAAGCGCGCCCAGGATGGCACGCGCCGGGTGCCAGTTCCAGAGTCGCACGGCGACTGCGATTGCCAGAACATTGGTGATCAACATCGTGCCGGTCACGGCGATGCCGTACGCCGCAGCCAGGTTGGACGACGAGCCGAACTCGATGACCAGGGCAATGATGGAAATCAGCAGCAGCCAGTTGATGGCCGGCAGATAGATCTGGCCGATCTCCTTGTCGGAGGTGTGCTGGATCTCGAGGCGCGGCGTGTAGCCCAACTGGATGGCCTGCTGGGTGATTGAGAAGGCACCGGAAATGACCGCTTGCGATGCGATCACGGTGGCGACGGTGGACAGGATGACCAGCGGGTAGCGCGCCCATTCCGGCGCCAGCAGATAGAACGGGTTCTCGATCGCGCCGGGATCCGCCAGCAGCAGCGCGCCCTGGCCAAAATAGTTGATGAGCAGGGCCGGCATCACGTAACCCAGCCAGGCGTACTGGATCGGCCGCGCCCCGAAATGCCCCATGTCGGCATAGAGCGCCTCGGCACCCGTGATGCACAACACGACGGCGCCGAGGGCGAGGAAGCCGAGCATGGCATTGCTCAGCAGGAAATGGAGCGCATGCAGCGGGTTGATCGCGGCCAGCACCGAGGGGTTCTGGGCAATGGAGAGCACACCGAAGATCGCGAGGACTGCAAACCACAGCACCATGACGGGCCCGAACAGGGCGCCGACGCTGGCCGTGCCCTTGCGCTGAAACAGGAACAGGCCGGTCAGGATGAGCAGCGAGACCGGCACGATGTAGGGCTTGAAAGCCGGAGTCATGATCTCCAGCCCCTCGACCGCAGACAGGACCGAAATGGCCGGCGTGATCACGCCGTCACCATAGAACAGGGCAGCGCCGAACAGGCCGAGCATGACCAGCAGCTTCTGCTGCCAGGTGCCGGGCCTTCCGTCGTGCAACGCCAGGGTCATCAGCGCGATGATGCCGCCTTCGCCCTTGTTGTTGGCGCGCATGACGAAAGACACGTACTTCACGGTCACCACGATGATGAGCGACCAGAAAAACAGCGAGAGGATCCCGAGGACGTTTTCCGGGGTGATCGGCACGGGGTGGTGCGCGCTACCGAAGACTTCCTTGACGGAGTACAGCGGGCTCGTTCCGATGTCGCCATACACGATGCCGAGCGCAGCCAGGGTCAGCGTCGCGAGACGCCCCTTGTCCTGTTCGATGTGCACGATGTCCCCTTACGGCTGGAAGCGATAGCCGATGCCGGTTTCGGTCAGAAAGTGCTTGGGTTGCGTCGGGTCGTCTTCCAGCTTCTGTCGGAGATGGCCGACGTAAACCCGGAGATAATGGCTGCTCTCGACGTACGACGGCCCCCAGATTTCGCGCAGCAGGTTGCGTTGGGTGAGCACCTTGCCGGGGCGGCCGGCCAATACCGCCAGCAGGCGATATTCGATCGGCGTCAGATGGACTTCCGCACCGGCGCGCGTCACCAGCCGTCGCGACAGGTCAACGACAACCTGCCCGAACGCGATGACGGGCGAGGCTGATTCCGCGCTGCGGCTGCCACGCCGGAGCAAAGCCCGGACACGCGCCCGCAACTCGCCCACGCTGAACGGCTTGGTCAGATAGTCGTCGGCCCCGGCATCCAGCGCATCGATCTTGTCGTGCTCCTGCGAACGTGCCGAGAGGATGAGCACCGGAATGTCGGACCAGCCGCGCAGGTCGCGTATCAGGTCGATTCCATTTCCGTCCGGTAGGCCGAGGTCCAGAATCAGCAAGGCGGGTTGCCGCGCACCCGCTTCGAGCAAGCCCTGCCCCCTGGTCTCCGCCTCGACCACCTCGCAGCCTTCTTCCTCCACTGCCACGCGAACGAAGCGGCGGATCTGTTTCTCGTCTTCGACGATGAGCACCCTGGCCGGCGTCGTCATGCCAGTTCCTCCTCGATGCTCGGCGGATTACCCACCGGCAACGTGAAGCGGACCAGCGCACCGCCTTCGGGCCGGTTGTCCGCCTCGATCGTGCCTCCATGCGCCTCGACAATCGCCTTGCAGATCGCGAGCCCCAGCCCGGTGCCCGGCTTGCCGGATTCGCCATGGCCGCGGACGAACATGTTGAAGAGTTCGTCACGACGCTGCGCTGGAAAGCCCGGGCCATGGTCGAGCACCGCCACTTCGACGACCGCGCCTGAATGCCTGGCCTGAAGCTCGATCGGCCCTTGGGCCGGCGAATACTTGGCCGCATTCTCCAGCAGGTTGCACAGCACACGCTCGATGAGCACTGCATCGAACTCGAGCAGGGGCAGTGCCTTGTCGAGCGTGACCTTCAGCGGATGCCCCGCCAGGGCATTGCCGAGCAGCTTGATGCTGGCGCCGACCACTTCCTCGAGCGGCTGCCACTCACGACGCAGCGTCACCTCGCCGGCATTGAGCCTCGCCATGTCCAGCAGGTTGCCGACCAGGCCGGCCAGGCGATCCGCCTGCTCATGCAGGGCTTGCGCGGTTTCCAGTGCCTCCCCGGGCAGGGCCGGCTTGACCAGGAACAGCGAGTCGGCGAGGCCGACCATGGCGGTCAGCGGAGTCCGCAAGTCA
>JAFEFM010000410.1 GCA_018240585.1 Pseudomonadota bacterium | reverse complement strand
CAACCGCCGCACCTACCCCAACCTGTGCGCGCTGTTCGCGCACCTCGGCGTGAAGTCGGTCGCCAGCGAAATGAGCTTCGGCGTCAGCCTGGCCGACCCCGCCATCGAATGGGCCGGCTCCGATCTCGGCACGCTGTTCGCGCAGCGCTCCAACCTGCTGCGTCCGGATTTTCTCGGCATGCTGCGCGACATCCTGCGCTTCAACCGCGACACCACGCGCATGGCGGCCGAGGGCAGCGCGCCGGATGTCAGCCTGGGCGCCTACCTGGCCGAGCACCGCTACGGCAGCGCCTTCCGCGACTGGTACCTGCTGCCCATGGCGGCGGCGATCTGGTCGTGCCCGACGCGCACGATGCTGGATTACCCGCTCGCCACCTTCGTGCGCTTCTGCCATAACCACGGCCTGCTGCAGATCCTCGACCGCCCGCAGTGGCTGACGGTGGAAGGCGGCGGCCGCAGTTACGTGCGGCGCATCGTCAGCCAGCTCGACGACGTGCGCATCGCCACGCCGGTGCAGGGCGTGGATCGCCGTGCCGACGGCGTGTGGCTGCGCACTCCCGAAGGCGCCGAGCGCTTCGACGAGGTCGTGTTCGCGTGCCACAGCGACCAGACGCTCGCGATCCTCGGTGACGGCGCCAGCGCCGACGAGCGCCGCATCCTCGGCGCGGTGAGCTACCAGCCCAATGTCGCGCTGCTGCACACCGATGCCGCGCTGCTGCCGCGCCGCCGCAAGGTGTGGTCGGCGTGGAACTATCTCGCCGGCGCCGGCCGGCCGGACGAGCGGCCGGTGTCGGTCAGCTACCTGATCAACCGCCTGCAGCCGCTGCCTTTCGACACGCCGGTGATCGTGTCGCTGAACCCCTTCGCCGAGCCCGCGGCCGACAAGCTCATCCGCCGCATCGAGTACGCCCACCCGGTGTTCGACCAGGCTGCGATCGACGCCCAGGCCGCGCTGCCGCAGCTCCAGGGTGCGCGCCGAAGCTGGTTCGCCGGTGCGTGGACGGGCTACGGCTTCCATGAGGACGGCCTGCGCTCGGCAGTCGCGATCGCCGAGAGCCTCGGCGTGGACATCCCGTGGCGGGACGGCAGCGACACCACGGCTGCGGCCATGCCTGCGGCACGGCGCGAAGCGCTGCGCGAGGCGGCATGATGAAGCCGCGTCTGGCGCTAGCGAGCCGTGCCGAGCCGGATGCGTTCGCGCCGGCGGTGTGCTTCGGTGCGGTGATGCACCAGCGCCATGTGCAGGCGCACAACCGCTTCATCTATCCGACCGCCTTCCTGCGCCTGCCGTTGTCACGCCTGGACGAGCTGCAGGTGCCGCTGCTGGGTATCGACCGTTCCAACCTGTTCGCCTTCCACAGCCGCGACCACGGCCGGCGCGACGGCTCGCCGCTGCTGCCCTGGCTGCGCGACATCCTCGCCCGGCGCGGACTGGACGCAGCGTGCGACGGCGAGGTGGTGCTGCAGACCATGCCGCGCGTGCTGGGCTATGTGTTCAACCCGGTCAGCTTCTGGTTCTGCCACGACCGCGGCGGTGCGCTGCGGGTGGTGCTGGCCGAGGTGAACAACACTTTCGGCGAGCATCACAACTATCTCGTGCGCCACCCCGACCTGCGCCCGATCGAGCCCGGCGACGAATTGTTGGCGCAGAAACTGTTCCACGTGTCGCCCTTTTTCCCGGTGCGCGGTGAATACCGCTTCCGCTTCGACTCGCGCGGCGCGGTGCATGCGGTGGCGATCGACCTGTGGGACGGCGGCGCGCGGCAGCTCGGCACCCTGCTGTCGGGTCGCGCCGAAGCGCTGGATGGAAGGGCGATGGCGAAGTGGCTGCTGCGCCATCCGCTGATGACTCTGGGCGTGATCGCCCGCATCCACTGGCAGGCGCTGCGCCTCGCGCTGCGGCGGGTGAGCTTTCACCGCAAGCCTGCCCCCCCGATCGAGGAGACCACCTGATGAACGCCCTGGAAAACGCCCTCGGCCCGTTGCTGCAGCCGCTCGCCAGCGTGGTGGCGGAACGGCTGCCGCGTGCTACCCGGCTGGCCCTGGAACTGCTCGACCGCCTGCAGGGCGGCGCGCTGGCCATCGAACTGCCCGACGGCCCCCAGGTGCGCGCCGGCCATGGCGCGCTGGTCGCCCACCTGCGCGTGCGCGACCACGCGGTGTTCGACGAGGCGCTGGCGCGCGGCGACATCGGCTTCGGCGAAGCCTATATGAACGGCCTGTGGCACACCGACGACCTCGCCGGGCTGCTCACCCTGCTGTCGCGCAACCGCGCCACGCTGGGCGCAGCGATCTACGGCCGTCTGTTCCGCCTGCTCGGCCACCGCCTCACTCATCTGCTGCGCGCCAACACCCGCACCGGCGCGCGGCGCAACATCGAGGCGCACTACGACCTCGGCAACGACTTCTACGCGCTGTGGCTGGACGGCACGATGACCTATTCGGCCGCGCTGTTCGAGGCGCCGGACGAGACACTGGAAGCGGCGCAACTGCGCAAGTACCGCCGCATCCTGACGCAGCTCGGCGCCCGGCCGGGGCAGACGGTGCTCGAGATCGGCTGCGGCTGGGGCGGCTTCGCCGAAGTCGCCGCCACCGAGTTCGGTTGCCGCGTGCTCGGCCTGACGCTGTCGCCGGCGCAGCTCGCCCATGCGCGTGCGCGCGCCGAACGCGGCGGCTACGCCGGCCAGGTGGACTTCGAGCTGTGCGACTACCGCGAAGTGCGCGGCCAGTACGACCACATCGTGTCGATCGAGATGATCGAGGCGGTCGGCGAGCGCTTCTGGCCGACCTATTTCGGCCAGTTGGCCGCGCTTCTGAAGCCCGGCGGGCGCTGCGCGGTGCAGGCCATCACCATCGCCGACGGCCTGTTCGCGCGCTACCGCCGCGGCACCGATTTCATCCAGCGCCACATCTTCCCCGGCGGCATGCTGCCCAGCCCAGCGGTGGTGCATCGTCAGGCGGCGCGCACCGGCCTGCAGGCGGTGGACGATTTTGCCTTCGGCCCGGATTACGCGCGCACGCTGGCACGCTGGCACGAGCGCTTCGACGCACGGATTGATGCGGTGCGGCAGCTCGGCTTCGACGAACGCTTCCTGCGCATGTGGCGCTTCTACCTCGCCTATTGCGAGGCGGGCTTCAACACCGGCGACATCGACGTGCATCACTACGTGTTCGCCCACGCCGGTGCGGGGGCGCCAGGATGATCGCGCGGCACTTCGGCCGGGCGCTTGCCGTCGCACTGCTCGTCGGCATCGTCGCGCTGCCGGCAGCGTCCGCTGCGCGCACGCTGCCGCCCGCGGTGGAGGCGGCGGCCGGCCCGATGGAACTGGCCGGACAAGGCGAGATGCGCTGGCTCGGCTTCAAGCTGTACGACGCCGCGCTGTGGGTCGAGCCCGGGCGCGCCCCGGACGATGCCGACCATGCGCTGGTGATCCGCTATGCGCGGCCGATTGCCGCCGAACGGCTGGTCGAGGCCAGCCTGGACGAGATACGCCGCCTCGGCGAGCGCGACGAGGCGAAGCTGGCGCGCTGGCGCAGCTTGCTGCAGCAGGCGCTGCCGTCGGTGGCGGCGGGCGACACACTGGTCGGCCTGCACCGGCCGGGGCGCGGCGCCAGCTTCTGGCACCAGGGCCGGCTCACCGCCCGCATCGACGACGCCGAACTCGCCCGCGCCTTCTTCGCCATCTGGCTGGACGAGCGTACACGCGAGCCGGCGCTGCGCGCGCGCCTGCTCGGCCGCGCGGATGCGCCATGAGCGATGTCGCGGCGTCGAGCCGACGCGCCATCATCGCCTACGGGGCATTCGGCCTGCCGCTCGCCTTTGCCGCCCTGCCGCTGTACGTGCATGTGCCACGCCTTTACGCCGGCGAGCTGGGCCTGCCGCTGGCCACCGTCGGTGCGGTGCTGCTCGCGGCGCGCATCGTCGATGCGGTCACCGATCCGCTGATCGGCTGGGCGGCGGACCGCATCGCAGCGCGGCGCAGCTTGTTGCTGGCGGCCGCGCTGCTGCTGGGCCTGTCGCTGCCCGGCCTGCTCGCGCCGCCTGCCGGGGCAGGGGCTGGCTGGTTGCTGGGCATGCTGGTGCTGGTGTCGCTGGCGTACTCGGTGGCGACCGTCGTCTACGGCGCCTGGGGCGCCGAGGTGGCGCCGACGCCGGAGCTGCGCACCCGCTTCGTCGCCAGCCGCGAGGGTTTCGGCCTGGCCGGCGTGGTGCTCGCGGCGGCCCTGCCAGGGGTGCTCGCCGGCGACGGCGGCGAAGCCGGCGGCCTGGCGCGGCTGGTGTGGATCTTCGTGCCGCTGCTGCTGGCCTGCGCGGCGTGGACCTTGATCTGCGCTCCCGCCGCTCCACCGCTCCGGGCACAACCCCTGCCGCTGCTGCGCGGGCTGTCCGACGCGCTGCGCGATGCCGGTTTCGCCCGACTGCTTGCGGTGTTCGCGGTGAACGGCATCGCCGCCGCGGTGCCGTCGGCCACCGTGCTGTTCTACGTGGCCGACGTGCTGCAGGCCGACGAGCGCGCCGCGGGGGCTTTCCTGGTGCTGTATTTCGCTGCTGCAGCGGCCAGCCTGCCGCTGTGGGTGGCGGTGTCGCGCCGCGTCGGCAAGCGCCGGGCGTGGCTCGCCGGCATGGCGCTGGCGATCGTCGTGTTCGCCTGGGCAGGCGTGCTCGGCAGCGGCGATATGTTCGCCTATGGCCTGATCTGCGTGCTGTCCGGCGTCGCGCTGGGGGCCGACCTGTCGCTGCCACCTTCGCTGCTGGCCGATCTGCTCGCCCGAGCCGGTGATCAGCGCCCTGGCGGCGCGCGCGCCGGCGCCTGCTTCGGCTGGTGGAGCTTCGTCACCAAGGCCAACCTGGCGCTGGCGGCGGGCCTTGCCTTGCCGCTGCTCGCCCTGCTCGGCTACGCGCCGGGTGCGCGCGACACGGCGGCGCTTGCTGGCCTCGCCGCCGTGTATGCCGGGCTGCCGGTGGTGTTGAAGCTGGGCGCGGTGGCGCTGCTGTGGCGGTGGCGGCATGAAATCGAACCGGCGGCGCTGGCTGCGCCCGTGACCGCGTTGAAGGAGGTGCGATCGTGATCGGAAGCATGTTGAGGCGTTACCTGTACCTGTTCGCCGGCCTCGTCGGCCTGGCGCTGCTCGGAGGCTGTTCCACGGTGGACATCGACAAATACCGCAACCAGACGCCGGTGCTGGATTTGCGCGACTATTTCAACGGCACGCTCGACGCCCACGGCATCTTCCAGGACCGTTCGGGCGAGGTGGTGAAGCGCTTCCACGTCGTCATCGAGGCGAAGTGGCAGGGCGAGGTCGGCACGCTGGACGAGCGCTTCACCTATTCGGACGGCAGCACCCAGCGCCGGGTGTGGACCATCACCCGTCTCGGTGACGGCCGCTATCGCGGCACGGCGGACGACGTCGTCGGTGTGGCGCAGGGCGAGGCCGCCGGCAACGCCCTGCGCTGGCGCTACGTGCTGGCGCTGCCGGTGGATGGCAAGGTCTACAACGTCGATTTCGACGACTGGATGTTCCTGATGGACCAACGCGTGATGCTGAACCGCTCGGTGATGAGCAAGTGGGGCTTCCGCCTCGGCGAAGTCACGCTGTCTTTCTACAAGCGGGAGGGGTGATGCCGCTGTTCGCGCCGCTGAACCGCCCCATCCGCGACTGGCAGGGCCTGCGAGTGTGGATCGTCGGCGCCTCGAGCGGCATCGGCGCGGCGCTGGCACGCGCGCTCGCCGCGCGCGGTGCCTGGGTGGCGGTGTCGGCGCGCAGCCGCGAGGCACTGGACGCGGTGGCGGCCGATTGCGGCGCGGCGGCGGTGGCCGAGCCGCTGGACGTGACCGTGGCGGACGATTTCATCCGCGTGCGCGACGCGCTGCTGGCGCGCTGGGGGCGGCTCGACCTGGTGGTGCTCAACGCCGGCACCTACCGCCCGCTGCGCGCCTGGGCGCTGACACCGCAGGCGATCCGCGAGACGCTGCAGACCAACCTCGTCGGTGCGATGGACGGCGTGGCCGCGCTGGCGCCGATGTTCAGCGCTCAGGGCGGCGGCGCGATCGCGCTGGTGGGCAGCGTCGCCGGCTACGGCGGCCTGCCCAACGCCGCGGTGTATGGGCCGTCGAAGGCTGCGCTGATCAATTTCGCCGAGACGCTGTACCTGGACCTGGCGCCGCGTGGCGTGTCGGTCTTCCTCGTCAATCCGGGCTTCGTCGCCACGCCGCTGACGGCGCAGAACGACTTCCACATGCCGGCGCTGTTGACGCCGGAACAGGCCGCCGACGCGATCGTGGCCGGCTTCGGCCGCGGCGCGTTCGAGATCCACTTCCCGAAGCGCTTCACCAGTGTGCTGAAGCTGCTGAGCCTGCTGCCGCGCCGGCTGTACTTTCCGCTGATCCGCAAGGTGACCGGGCTATGACGAGGCCGCATGAAGACATCGCGGCCGGCGCTGATGCGTTCCTCGACGCCGCACCGGAATCACTCATATCGCCGATCCGGCCCGTCGACTGCAGTGCCGGCGTGGCCGAGCTGGCGCGCTTCTATGAAACGCTGCAGCCGGCCTCGCTGGCGCGCATCGGCGAGCTGTACGCTCCCGACGCGCGCTTCAAGGACCCGTTCAACGATGTCGTCGGCACCGCTGCGATCGCGCGCATCTTCGAGCACATGTTCGCCACCGTGGCGGCGCCGCGCTTCGTCGTCACCACCCGCATCGTGCAGGGCCGGGAGGCGATGCTGGGCTGGGATTTCCACCTGCGGTTGTCGGGCCGCGCCACGGTGATCCGCGGCGTGACCCACCTGCAGTTCGACGCCGCCGGCCGGGTGGTGCTGCATCGCGACTACTGGGACGCAGCCGAGGAGTTGTACGCCCGCCTGCCGCTCATAGGCGGGCTGATGCGCTGGTTGCGGCGCAGGCTGTCGAGCGGGTGAGCGGGTCTTTGGTACGGGATCCGGGGAAAGGTGCGCCGAATCCGGTGTGGCGACGGGGGATGCGCTCCGTCGGGCTGCGGAACTCGACCTCGCTGCGCTCGGGACTCGAACAGTCCTCGCCCGCTCCGCGCATCCCCCGCCGCCACACCTACCACGTTGCACGCTCCGGGGTATGCAAAAAAACCCAAGGGTGTCTGTCAGTGGTGCGGGGTTTGCGATCCGTGCCCGATCCTGATATCCAGCAGCCTTTCGACCCAGTTGACGCCCGCGTCAGCCACCCGCATGAACATCGTCCCCTTCCAGTCCCTCGCCTGTCCGCTCGACGGCGCGCCCTTGCAGCGCGGCGCTGCGGCGTGGCGCTGCCCGTCGGGCCACAGCTTCGACATCGCCCGCGAAGGCCACACCCATCTGCTGCCGGTGCAGAACAAGCGCTCGCGCGATCCGGGCGACAGCAAGGAGATGGTCGCCGCGCGGCGGCGCTTCCTCAATGCGGGCTGCTACCAGCCGATCGCCGCGGCAGTGGCGCGCACCGTGCTGCAGCACCTGCCCGCGGGCACCACCACTGCCTGCCTCGATGCCGGCTGCGGCGAGGGCTATTACCTGCGCCAGCTCGCCGAAGCGGCGGCGTCCGCGGGCGAGGGCACGCTGGCGCTGCTCGGGCTCGACATCTCGAAGTGGGCGGTGCTGTCGGCGGCGAAGCAGTTCCGCGACGCGGGCTGGGTGGTGGGCAGCAATGCCAACCTGCCGGTGTTGCCGGCGACGCTGGACTGCGTGCTGTGCATGTTCGGCTTTCCCGTCCATGCCGAATTCGCCCGTGTGCTGAAGCCGGGCGGGCTGCTGCTGCAGGTCGATGCCGCGGCGGACCACCTGCGCGAGCTGCGCGAGATCATCTATCCCGCGCTGAAGCCGGAGCGCCCGTCAGTGGAGGGGCCGCCACCGGGGTTCGAGCGCCTTCCGTGCGAAACCCTGCGCTTTCCGCTGCATCTCGCCGACCAGGGGCAGATCGCCGACCTGCTGGCGATGACGCCACACCTGCATCGTGTCACTGCCGAAGGCCGTGCGCGGGCCGCGGCGCTGAGCTCGCTGGAGGTGACGGTGGAGGTGCGGCTGGGCGGGTTCCTACGGACGGCTGTCGATGAATAGCTTTATCACATTACGGATATGTTCTTAATCAATTGGAGCTATTGATTGCGGCGGCCTAAGATGCATCTCGTCTTCTCACCACCCGCAAACACAGGAGCGAATCGAATGGCGATCATCAACAGCACCGTCAAGCCCTTCCAGGCCACCGCCTACCACGAAGGCAAGTTCATCCCCGTGTCCGACGAGACCATCAGGGGCAAGTGGTCGGTGTTCTTCTTCTACCCGGCCGACTTCACCTTCGTGTGCCCGACCGAACTGGGCGACATGGCCGACCTGTACGCCGACTACAAGGCGCTGGGCGTCGAGGTGTATTCGGTCTCCACCGACACCCACTTCACCCACAAGGCCTGGCACGATGCCTCGGACACGATCAAGAAGATCCGCTACCCGATGATCGG
>JAFEFM010000040.1 GCA_018240585.1 Pseudomonadota bacterium | reverse complement strand
GGATCGCTGCCCATCACTTGCGGGCCCGGCTGGATGCCGTGCAGCGTGAGGGCGCCGATCATCAGCGCCATCACCGCGTTCGACGGCAATCCGAGCGTCAGCAGCGGGATGAAGGATGTCTGGGCCGCGGCGTTGTTGGCGGACTCCGGACCGGCCACGCCTTCGATGGCGCCGCGACCGAAACGCTGTGGCTCTGCCGATATCCGCTTCTCCAGCATGTAGGAGGCGAAGGCGCTGAGCACCGGTCCGCCGCCGGGGAGCATGCCCAGAAACGCGCCGATGGCCGTGCCGCGCAGCGATGCCGGCCAGGCGCGGCGGAACTCCGCGCGGGGAAGCCGCCAATGGACACGGTGACCGGTGGAACGGCCGCATTCCACCGTGGCATCCGATGTGGTTCCTTCCAGATTCCGCACGATTTCCGCGACGCCGAAGAGTCCCATGGCGACGGCGACGAAGTCGATGCCGTCGGCCAGCTCCGGTACGCCGAAGACGAAGCGCTCCGCGCCGCTCGACACGTCGGTGCCGACCGTGCCGAACAGCACGCCCAGCAGGGTCATCGCCAGGGCCTTGAGCATCGATCCCCGCGCCAGCGTGACGGCCGCCGCCAGGCCGAGCGCCATCAGCGCCGCGTATTCGGCCGGGCCGAACTGCAGTGCAATGCCGGGCAACATCGGTGCAACCGTCGCGATCATCAGGGTCGCCACGCACCCGGCAAAGAAGGAGCCGAGCGCCGCCACCAGCAGCGCGTCGCCGGCACGCCCCTGGCGCGCCATTTGATGACCGTCGAGCACGGTGACGACCGCGCTGACCTCGCCCGGCAGGCTAAGCAGGATGGAGGCGGTGGAACCCCCATACTGCGCACCGTAGTAGATGCCTGCAAGCATGATCAGCGCGGTGACCGGGTCCAGGCCATACGTGAGGGGCAAGAGCAGCGCGATCGTCGCCACCGGGCCGAGCCCGGGCAGGACGCCCACCGCCGTGCCGAGCGCGGTGCCGATCAGGCAGTAAATGACATTGGCTGGCGTCAGGGCGACCGCGAGCCCCAGCCCCAGATTGTTCAGGATATCCAAGGCAGTGACGTCCAGCCGTTCGGCAGCAGGGGCACCGGCACGCGCAGTGCGACGCGGAACAGGAGACCGGTGGCGAGGGCCAGGGTCGCAGCCAGCACGGCTGTCTCGCGCCAGCCGTATTCGGGCCGCGCCAGGCGGCCGACAACGGTCAGCGCGAGCGTGCTGGCGAGTAGTCCGACCGGGCGGATCGTGACTGCGAAAAGGACGAGGCCGCCGAGCACCGCCAGCAGGGGGCGCCAGGCGAAGCGCGAGATTCCGCATGTTTCCGTGCGCCCGCCGCGCACGGCGATGGCGGCGCCGAGGGCGACGAGGAGGGCGCCGATCACGCGCGGAAAGAAGCCAGGTCCGATTGCCGCCAGGTCGCCGACCGCATGGTGGCGGCCGAGCCACAGTGCCGCACTGCCGCAGATGCAGAACAGAGCGCCGGCGCCGATGTCACGCCAGTTCGGGATATGCGCCAAGGTCGTCTCCGGTTTGCGCGCCTGTGCCGTGGCGGTTCGTGAGGATCAGGATGGCCGGCCGTTTTCGCCGGACGGAGCGCCCGGCATAACCGGCCGCGTCCCGAGCCTATTCCAGTTGGCCGGCGTTTTCCCGCAGGAACGCGTCCCAGGTGCGCATTTCGTTCTTCACCAGTTGCGCGGTCTCGGCCGGTGTCCCCGGCTCGATCTGAAGCAGTTGGCGGTCGTACTGGGCGCGCACGTCCGCATCCTGCAGGGCCTGGCCGACAATGCGGGAAATCGCGTCCGCCAAAGGGGCCGGTGTCCGCGGCGGTGCGACGACGAACTGCCAGCCGGAGACGGACACTTCGGGCAAGCCGGCTTCGGCCATCGTCGGTACGTCCGGCGTTGCGGATGAACGGGCCGGCAGGGAGGTGGCGAGCAGGCGCAGCTTGCCCGCCCTGGCGTGCTCTAGCCCGGCGGCGATCGGCACGAAATTGACCTGTACCCTGCCTTCGAGCAGGTCCGGCATGACTTGCTGCGCGCCCTTGTACGGCACCCGCACCATACTCAAGCCGCTCGACTTCATGAACTGGATGGCCGCCATGGATTCGGCAAGGTTACTTGTCGCGACGTTGAGCTGGCCGGGGTGGGTTCGCCCGTAGGCGATCAGTTCGGCCACTGAAGCGGCTGGCACCGCCGATGCGACGTAGAGGCCGAAACCGAAACGCCCGACTGACGACACCGGTACGAATTCGGCATCCGCGGCGGGGGCCTGCGCACTTTGGCGGTAAGAGACCGCCAGCGTGGACGAGGTGGCCCACAGCAGCGTGTAGCCGTCGGCGGCGGCGTTCTGAGCCGCCTTGGCCGCGATCGCGCCGTTCGCTCCGGGCCGGTTGTCGATGACCACGGGCTGGCCCCAGGTCTTCTCCAGCGACCGTGCGAGCGTGCGGGCGGCCACGTCGGACGGCCCGCCGGCCGGGAAGGGAACGATCATTCTTACCGGGGCCTGCGGAAAGGTCTGCGCGACGGCGGGCGATGCGGACAGCATCGCCGTCGCCACCAGCAGGCCGGCGGCGAACAGGGCGCGGGCGCGGCGTCGCAGCGCATTCGTCGGGTTTGTCGTGTCGTTCTCCGGGGGTGGGGTGTGATGCGTAGTTAAGCACCGGGTCGGGGTCGGCGTAAGATGGCGGATCGATCACCGCGGTAACCACGGGTAACCACCATGCGTTTCAGCCAGTTGCGTGATTTCGTCGCCATCGTCGACGCCGGCAGCATTCGCGCTGCCGCACGTGCGCTGGGCGTCACGCATCCGGCGCTGACCAAGAGCATGCGCTTGCTGGAGTCGGAACTGGGCGTCGAGCTGATCCGGCGCAACACGCGAGGCGTCGCCCTGACGGCGACGGGGCAGGCCTTCGTGGCGCGCGCACGGGCCATCCAGGCCGAGGTGCGCAAGGCCGAGGAGGAGCTCGCCGATCTGGCTTCCCCCGGGGCAGGACACGTGGCGGTCGGACTGTCGCCGGCCTCCGTGCCCTTCGCCGCGGAGGCGATCGCGACGTTCCAGAACCAGCGTCCGTTGGCGAGGCTGCGCGTCGTCGAGGGGCCGCCGTCGGTCCTCGTGCCCATGGTGCGCGACCAGACACTCGATTTCGCCATCGTTCAGAAGGCGCGCCTGACGGCCGGCGCCGGCCTGTCGTTCCGCCCGCTGTATCGCGATCGCATGACGATCGCGTGCCGCGTCGGCCATCCGCAGGCCCGCGCCAGGTCGGTCGCCGAACTGGCCGAGCTGTGCTGGCTGGGGTTGAACCCGCAGGGGAACGGCAGCCTGGTGGAGCAGATCTTCGCCGAGGCGGGCCTGTCCTTCCCACGCCGCTTCCTTCACTGCGAGTCCTTTTCGTTCGCCTTCGAGCTGATGGCCCGCACAGAGGGCGTGATGCCCGTTTCGGCGCCCGTGCTGCGCATGCCGGCGGCGCTGGGGCGAATCACCGAGATTCCGATTACGCAGGCGTTGCCGCCTGTGGTGCTGGGACTTTGCACGCGGGACGATACCCAGCCCACCGCGCTCGCTGCGGCCCTGGGCGATGCGATTTCGGCGCGGATCAGCGCGGAGGCACGGCGTCTGTAGGAGGGGGGCAAGCGTCGCGCTCGATGCATTACGGACATATGGCGGTTTCGTGTCGGTCCGTAAGCCGGCGCAGATGAGGGTATGACCGCCCCCTCCGCCCTTCATCCAGAGCGACGGAGGTGCGGTGCCAGAGGCGGGGCCGCGCGGCGAGGGTGAGGGGCGCTCAGCTCGCGGGCGGGGCGAGCAGGTGGCGCGCCAGTTGCAACGTGTGTCGGCGCAGTTCGGGCACCGCGATCGCCTCCCAGTAGCGCGCGCGGAGCATCGGGCCGACGTAGTGCATGCCCGGCACCTTGCGCCCGCTGCGGTCGAGCAGGTGGTAGTCCTCGTCCACTTCGATGCCGATGCGCAGCGCATCGGCTTGAAGATGGCCCTCGTCGCGCAGTTGCGTGACGAGTGGCGAGGACGTCAGCCGCGTGAGGTCGTACTCCGGGCCGGTGCAGTTGACCACAGCGGCAACATCGAGCGTGCGGAGATTGCCGTCGCTGCGTTGTCGCAGCCTCAGGCGTACCCCTTCGCCGATTTCCACGAGTTCGAGGACCTGCCCGGCGACGACTTCCGCCTGGCCGGTTTGCCGCATCCCTCGCAGCCGTCGGTAGGCGGTCGGCGCCAGGCGGTGCCGATGGATGTCCCACCACGGCCCGACGCGCGCCAGCACCCTTCTGCGCTCCGGGGTCGGCAGCCGGCGCCAGATTTCTGGCGTGTGCGGGCGCAACTCGTTGATGACGTCGCGCCAGTTGCCGCCGGCCTGCAGGCGACGCTTCACCTCGCGGCGGATCGCGCGCAGGTGGGCAACGGTGGTTGGTGGCAGATGCTCCAGATAAGCCGGAAAGCCGGCGGTGTGCGGCGGATGGGGAACCGTCCGGTGCCCCTTCGGCAGCAGCCCGCGCCGCGACACGAGGAAGATCTTGCGGGCATCGTCGCGGCTGGTCAGCCGGAACACCGCATCGATGGCGGTGTGACCGGTCCCGAGCACGACGACCGGCTTTCCTGCCGGGATATGGTCCATCGCGGCATAGTCCCAAGGATTGGCGACGTAGCGGCTTGAGCCGTCCAGCGCGTCGGCGACGCGCAGCTTTTGCGGGCCCAGGTGGCCCAGCGCGAGCACCACCTCGTCGGCGCCGAACTGCTGCCCGTCGGCCAGCGTGACCCGCAGGCGTTTGGGTCCGTCCTGCGGCGTGAGGCTGACGGCCTCGCCCTGAATCCGGGTGAAAGGCACGCGGCTTTCGCGCTCGGCGTGCTGCAGCAGGTG
>JAFEFM010000409.1 GCA_018240585.1 Pseudomonadota bacterium | reverse complement strand
ATCTCCAGACTTGTCCAGTTGACCTCGTCAAATGAAAACCACCTCCATTTCGTCCGGCCTCACCTGGGAGATCTTCTGCCAGGTTGTGGATAATTTTGGGGATATCGGCGTCTGCTGGCGCCTGGCGCGGGATCTGGCCCGAAACCATGCGCGCAGCGTCCGGCTGTGGGTGGATGACTGGGCCCCGTTCGCACGCCTGTGTCCCGCTGCGGAAGGCGCCGATGCGGCGCGCAGCTTCGTGCATCAGGGAGTGGAGGTGCGGCGCTGGACGACCCCCTTCGCAGCCGCCGAGCCGGCGGACGTGGTGATCGAGGCCTTCGCCTGCGAGATTCCCGAAGCGCACCTGCAGGCGATGGCGGCGCGGGCGGCGAAGCCGGCATGGATCAACCTCGAATACCTGTCCGCCGAGGACTGGGTGGGCGACTACCATGCGATGGCCTCGCCGCATCCGCGCCTGCCGCTGGTGAAGCATTTCTTCTTCCCGGGTTTCGACGCCCGCACCGGCGGCCTGCTGCGCGAGCCCGAGCTGCCGTCGCAGCGCGACGCCTTCCGCAGCGAACCCGGCGGGCGCCAGCAATGGCTGGCCGGGCATGGCGTGAGTGCGCTGCCTGCCGATGCCCTCTTGCTGTCGCTGTTCGCCTACGAACAGCCCGAACTCCCCGCCCTGATGCAGGTCTGGCGCGATGGCGTGCGGCCGGTGGTGGCGCTGGTGCCCGAAGGCCGCGTGCTGGGCGACGTCGCGCGGGCGCTGGGCCGCGACCGTCTCGTGGCTGGCGACCAGATCCAGCACGGCCGGCTGCAGGTGGTCGTGCTGCCCTTCACCGACCAGCCGGGCTACGACCGCCTGCTGTGGGCCTGCGACCTGAACTTCGTGCGTGGCGAGGACTCCTTCGTGCGCGCGCAGTGGGCGGGTGTGCCCTTCGTGTGGCAGATCTATCCGCAGCACGAGCAGGGCGGCGCGCATCGCGACAAGCTCGAAGCCTTCATGGCGCGCTACACCGCCGGTCTTCGGCCCGAGGCGGCACAGGCCTTGCGCGGCTTCTGGCTGGCGTGGAACGAGGAGCGGGGCCTGGCCGACGCGTGGCCGGCGTTCTCCGCCGCGCTGCCGGCGCTGCGCGCCCATGCCGGGCGCTGGTGCGACGAGCTGTCCGCGCAAGCTGATCTTGCGACCGGCTTGACAAAATTCTGTTTCGACATTCTCGCTGCGCCGCGGTAGAATCCCGCGCCTAAATTTTTCAACGACATGCGGCACTTGCCGCGTCGCTCATAATCCAGGAATCAGCATGAAAACCGCTCAGGAACTCCGCTCGGGCAACGTCGTGATGGTCGGCAACGACCCGCTGGTGGTGCAGAAGGCCGAATACAACAAGTCCGGCCGCAACTCCGCGGTCGTCAAGATGAAGTTCAAGAACCTGCTCACCGGCGCGCCGTCCGAGTCGGTTTACAAGGCGGACGACAAGTTCGAGGTCGTGGTGCTCGACCACAAGGAAGTCACCTACTCCTACTTCGCCGACCCGATGTACGTGTTCATGGACGCCGAGTACAACCAGTACGAGGTCGAGGCCGAGAACATGACCGACGCGCTGAAGTACCTCGAAGACGGCCTGCAGTGCGAAGTGGTCTTCTACAACGGCAAGGCGATCTCGGTCGAGCTGCCGAACAGCGTGGTGCGCGAAGTCGTCTACACCGAGCCCGCCGTCAAGGGCGACACCTCGGGCAAGGTCATGAAGCCGGCCCGCATCGGCACCGGTTTCGAGCTGCCGGTTCCGGCCTTCGTCGAGATCGGCGACAAGATCGAAATCGACACGCGTACCGACGAGTACAAGAACCGCGTCAAGTAAGCCGCGTTCCGTTGTCTGACGAAAGGCCCTGCGGGGCCTTTCGTCGTCTTATGATCGGGCCATGTACCGCGTGTGTCCGATCCTGCCGGTTCCGCTGCGGGGCTGGCTCCTCGCCGTGTTGCTGGCGATGCTGCTGCCCTGGCCGCCGGTGGCGGCGCATGCGGCAAGCTCGCCGCCCGGCGAAGTGGCGGTGCTGGAAGTCTTCGTGCGCGAAGGCTGCCCGCACTGCGCCGATGCCAAGGTCTTCCTCGCGCAACTGGCGGCCGAGCGCTCCGACCTGCAGATCCGCTTGCGGCCGGTGGATCGCGATGCGGCGGCGCTTGAGGACCTGATCCGCATCAGCCGCGAAGCCGACGAGTGGCCGCCCGGTGTGCCGACTTTCGTCTTCAATGGCCAGGTTCTGGTCGGTTTCGACGATGCCGGGCACAGCGGCGCCGAACTGCGCGCGCTGATCGGCGACGGGCCGCGCGCGGCTGCAGGAGAAGTGGAGACCTCGCTGTTCGGCACGCTGAGCGCCTCGCGCCTCGGCCTGCCCGTGTTCACGCTGGCGATGGGCCTGCTGGATGGCTTCAATCCCTGTGCGATGTGGGTGCTGCTGTTCCTGCTGTCACTGCTGGTGCGGCTGCACGACCGGCGGCGCATGGCACTGATCGCCGGCACCTTCGTCGCCGCCAGCGGCGCGGTGTATTACGCCTTCATGGCGGCATGGCTCAATGTGTTCCTGCTGGTGGGCATGACCGACGCCCTGCGCCTCGGCCTTGCGGCGGTGGCGATCGTGATCGGGGTCATCAACGTCAAGGATTTCTTCGCCCTGCGGCAGGGCGTGTCGCTGTCCATTCCGGCGGCCGCCAAACCCGGCATTTATGCCCGCGTGCGTGCGGTGCTGAAGGCCGAATCGCTGCTCGCCTCGCTCCTCGGGGTGGGGGTGCTCGCGGTGGTGGTGAATTTCGTCGAGCTGCTGTGCACCGCCGGGCTGCCGGCGATCTACACCGCGGTGCTGACCCAGCAGGGCCTGTCGCCGTTGGCCCACTACGCCTACCTGGGCCTCTACAACCTCGCCTACATCGCCGACGACACGCTGATGGTCGTCGCCGCGGTGCTGGCGCTGGGCAGCGGCAAGCTCACCGAGCGCGGCGGCCGCGTGCTGAAGCTGGTGTCGGGCGCGGTGATGCTGGCGCTCGGCGTGGCGATGGCGCTGCGCCCCGAGTGGCTGATCTGAGCCTGCGGCTCAATCCGGCCTGCGCCACCATACCGCCGCAAAAGCCTTTACCTTGGTCCAGGCCGACAGGCGCTCGTCCGACACCGCGTCGAGGAAATCCGACAGGCGCTTGGACTTCACCATCGTGTACATCGTCAGCGCGGTGGAGACGACGAACACGACGGCGAAATAAAGCAGTTGCTGGGAAAGCGGCGATTCCGTGATGGTGAGCAGGTTCATGCCGAGGAAGCCGGTGGTGATGGTGCCGATCAGGCCGAAGATCGTCACCACCGTCAGCCGCACCACGGTGTTCGCCTGGCGGCGCAGGCTGTCGGCGTCGAGGTAGCTGTTCATGTCGGCGGTGCGCTCCTTCACTTCGGCATACAGCGGGTCGATCACGAGGTGATCCACCGTCATGCGGAACAGCGCGCGCGTCTGTGCCTGCTCGGCGATGTCGTGGAACCAGTAGCGGTGGGTGAAGCGCAGGAAGCCCTCGAAGCTGGCGCGGATCGCACGCTTGAAGCGCCGCACGCTCTCCGCGTCGGCCACATGCAGGCGCTTCAGCGCCTCCACCAGGCGTTCCGAGAACATCAGCAGCGCCGCCTTCTGGAAATGCGCGATCAGGAACAGCAGGAAGTGCTGATGACGGAACTGCGCCAGCACGCCGCGCTCGCGGTCGGTGAAGAAGGCCGACTTCGCATCGCCCACCACCACCAGCGCATGGCCGCTGCACAGGTAGCGGGTGTTGGGCGCAGCCCCGCCGCTCGACCAGAAGCGGTCATAGCAGTAGCGGCGCTCGAAATCGGCCAGATGCGGTTCGCCATAGGGCAGGGCGTTGCCGCTGCCGTCGCGCACCGTGTCGCCGTCGCGCGGCCCGGCGCCGGTCACCAGCCCGAGGCGGATGAAGTCGTTGCGCGTCAGCGCCAGCGGGTCGTCGAGGGCGAGATAGGCCGTCAGCGGCATGCGGTGATACTCGATCTGGCGGTAGCGCAGCGCGCCCGGCTGCTCCGAGTACGCGCTCACCAGCGGCTGCATCAGCCAGGCCCAGTGCGACGCGATGCGCGGCGCCCGGTGGCGGCTCACATGCGCCATGAAGGCCTCGCGCTCGTGCGCGTCGGTGCGCGCCAGCACCGAGCCGTCGCGCCCGATCAGCTCCGACACCGCGAGGCTGTGCAGCGCGCGCCCGTGCTCGTCCCAGCCCGAAGGGTAGGCGCGGCCGATGCGGTACATCAGCTCCTGCACCTCGGACAAGGGCAGGCCGCCGCCGGCCACCTCGACGTTGAGGATCACCACATCGACGTCGAAGAAGAAATAGAGATGCACATGGACGACATCCAGCGTCACCGGCGTGTCGCCATCGCGGGCGGCGACGCGCAGCCTGGCGATGTCGCGGCGGCGGAACACCCGCATCGCCGGCCCGGCATCCGCCGAGCCGCTGTGCTGCGAGCGGCCCTCGCCGTACAGGAACTGCTGCACGTAGGGCAGGAAGGTCACGAACTCGTTGTAGTGCCGCTCCTGGAAGACGCTGCCCTCCACCTCGAGGTCATGCTCGACCTCGCGCCACGGCGACGCCTCGCCCATGTCGCGCAGCACCTGCCACGGCCGCTGCTGCGGGCCGAGTGCGCCCTTTGCCGTCAGCAGCCGTACCGGCCACAGCAGCGCGAGGCGGAAATGCTTCACGACGGGCTCGGTCGTCGCTTCGGTCATGGGGATTGTCTCCGTCGTTGTTGTTATTCGCGCGCGATGGCGCGTGACAGGCGGAATCTTCCCGAAAGTGGGAGGCGTGTCCAGTGACGGAATTGCGCCACAGACATGGCGCGATTGGTTTATTCGCGCCACACCCTCGATTAATCGCGCCACTCGCCCGTGTGCCATCCGCAGACGAAGGCCGGCTGCAGCAAGCCGGACGCCCTTGCATGCCTCCGCTGCGTAGCCTATACGTGTCTCCTGCAGTACCCGCCTTGCGCTGGCCCGATCGCAAGGCTCCCCGACCCACAACGCCGCACGCTGGCAGGACACGGACCCATGGACAAACTCAAGCTTACCTATTTCGACTTTTCCGGCGGACGGGCGGAGCCCGCACGCCTGGCCCTGCACATCGGCGGAATTCCATTCGAGGACAACCGTTTTGCGTTCGGTGATTTTGCCGAGGTTCGCAAGACCACACCGCTGGACCAGGTGCCGACGCTTCACGTCAATGACGTACAGGTCACCCAGAGCGACGCAATCACGCGCTATGCCGGAAAGCTGGCCGGGCTCTACCCCGAAGACGACCTCCAGGCCTTGTTCTGCGACGAAGTGATGGGCGCGCTGGAAGACATCAACACGAAGATCGTGGCGACTTTCGGAATGACCGGCGATGCGCTCAAGCACGCCCGCGAGGCCCTGGCGGCGGAAGTATTGCCGCGGTATCTGCGATGGCTGCAGAACCAGCTCGAAGCCCACGGCGGCGAATTCCTTGCGGACCATCGCCTGACCATCGCCGACCTCAAGACCTTCGTCATCCTGCGCTGGCTTGGCTCCGGCAAGCTGGACCACATTCCAGCCAACCTGGTCGAGACCGTGGCACCAAAGCTCGCGGCCTTCGCCGAACGCATCGCCGGGATTCCCGCCATCGCCCAGTATTACGAGTCGCGCGGCGGGTCGTGATCCGGATCAATCTCGCCGCCAGCAGTTGCACCGGCCGCCGCAGGGTGAGGCGCAAGCGCTGCCCGACGGGTGCGGCGGTCGGTTCGGTCATGGGGCTTGCCTCCATCCTGTTGTCTCCCTCCATATTTCGCCTCGGCTGAAACGCGGTTCGCATCACCTGCATCCAATGGGTTAAACACGGACAGGATGGAGCAAACCATGATCCCGGACAGATACCCGGTCAGCACTGCGCCCCACGCCGACATCGAACTGGCGCATGCGGTTGCGGCGGGCGATCAGGATGCCTTCACGACGCTGATGCGGCGCCATAACCAGATGCTGTTCCGCACTGCGCGCAGCATCCTGCGCGACGATCAGGAGGCCGAGGACGTGGTTCAGGACGCCTACCTGCTCGCCTACCGCGGCATGCACCACTATCGCGGCGACGCGCGGCTTTCGACGTGGTTGATCCGTATCGTGGCCAATCGCGCGATCCGCCGCCGGCAACGTCTGGGCCGGGATCGGGCGATCTTTGCCGCGGTCGATGTACCCGCAGGCGAAGAGGAGGACGACAACATGGGCGAAAGCCGTTTCCCGAACCCGGAATCCGCCGCCGCCAACGGCGAATTGCGGCGCCTGCTCGAATCCCACATCGACGCGCTGCCGGATCTGTACCGCGAAGTTTTTGTCCTGCGCGGCGTCGAGGAGCTCAGCAGCGAAGCGACGGCCGACGTCCTCGGCATTCCCGAGGCGACGGTACGCACCCGCTTCTTCCGCGCTCGACATCTCCTGAGCCAGGCGCTGGCCAAGAATATGGACCACGTCTTCGGCGAGGTTTACGCCTTTGCCGGCGACCGATGCGACCGGATCGTTGCCGGTGTGCTGGCACGCCTGCAGCGGAAATCCGTTTGAGCAGCCCCGTGCTGCGCCCCCCAAGGAGAAGAAGATGAACACGCTGATCAAGGAGGCCATCGCGGCAGTCGAACCCCGCCGCACCTTCCTGAGCCAGGCCGGTCTCCTGCTTTCCGGCACGGCCATTGCACTGCTCTCCGGCCGCGAAGCACTCGCCGCCAAAGGCGACCAGGCGGTCGAAAGCGACCTGCGTATCCTCAACACCGCGCTGGGGGCCGAACTGGAAGCCATCGCCGCCTACCAGGTCGGCGCCGAAAGTGGCCCCATAAAAGGGTGCGGTCAGCGCCTATCTGGGCGGCGTGCAGGAAGCGTTGCCGGCTTTCCCTATTCGCCTGCGATGCGCCGCGCAGGCTTCGTCTGGAACGAAAAGACACTCGACCGCTTCCTCCGCTCGCCCGCGACGGCCGTCCCTGGCACCAGCATGGGCTACGACGGCGTGAAGGACGACGCGGAGCGGCAGGACCTGATCGTGTTCCTGCGCGAAGTCAATCACACGGCGCGCTGTCACAACCTGCCGGCGGACGCAGCGCACCGTCCTTGATACGTGGGCACGACGATGAGGCGGCGCATATCCGGGAGAGAGACATGTTCGATTACGACGCTGAAGCCATCGCCGCCATCCTCGGCACCAGTCTCGATGCAGTGTTCACCATCGACGAGCGTGGCCTGATCGTCGATACGAATGCGGCCGCCACCCGGCTGTTCGGCTGGCAGCGCGAGGAGTTTCTCGGGGCCAACATCTCGCTCATCGTGCCATCGCCGCTCAAGGAACAGCACGACGGTTTTCTGCGTGCCTTCCGGCCGGATCGTGGCGTCAAGCATGTGCTCGGCAGCGGCCAGCGGCTCGACGGCGTGCGCAAGGACGGCTCGCGCTTCCCGGTCGAGGTCGGCATTTCTGCCTTCGAGCGCCAGGGTCGGCGCTACTTCACCGGCTTCGTCCGCGACATGAGCGAACGGCAGCGCACGGAAGACCGCATGCGCTACCTCGCGCTGCACGACGCCGAGAGCGGCCTGCTCAACCATCGGGGCTTTGCGGAACGCTGCGCCGGTCCGGCCGACGGTGAGCGACGCGTGGCTGTGTTCCGCATCGAAGAATTCCGGCGCTTCTCCGTCGCCTATGGCGAACGCTGGAGCATTGCCACCTTGCAGGAAATCGCCGCCCGCCTGCAGGCAACGCTGGGCCCCCACGAAGCGGCGGGCCGGGTGCGCGAGGACAGCTTCGCGCTGTGGCTGGGCGCCGATGCCGGGTCGCGCATCGAAACCCTCGCCGCCGCACTGCGGCAGCCCTATGCGCTGGACACCACCTGCCTTCTATTGACCGTCACCTTCGGTCTCTCGTGTTGTGGTGGCGACTTCGC
>JAFEFM010000408.1 GCA_018240585.1 Pseudomonadota bacterium | reverse complement strand
CCGCGCGCAGGTCGAACGGGCAGCCGACGAAATACGGCAGCAGGTCCTTGGCAAGGAAGATGCCGAGTACGTCGTCCTTGCTCTCGCCCACCACTGGAAAGCGCGAATGGCCGGTATCGATGGCGAAATGCGCGATCTTGTCGATCGAGTCGCCGATGCGCACCACGTCCATCTGCGCACGCGGCACCATCACGTCGCGCACCTGCATGTCGGACACCTGCAGCGCGCCTTCGATGATGGACAGCGCGTCGGTGTCGATGAGGTTGCGCTCGCACGCCGAGTGCATCAGCGCGAGCAGGTCCTCACGGTCTGCCGGCTCGCCGGAAATCATCGCCGACAGCCGCTCGAGCAGCGACGGTTTGCTTGTAGGGGAAGGTTCCATCAGCTTGTGTCGGTGCGCGCCGCCGTCAGCGCACGCGCAAGTCGTCAGGCATAAGGGTCAGCATAGCCCAGGCGGCGCAGGATCTGCGTCTCCAGCGCCTCCATCCGCTCCGCCTCGGCGTCCTCGAGGTGATCGTAGCCCTGCAGGTGCAGCATGCCGTGCACCACCAGGTGGGCGAAGTGCGCTTCCAGCGTCTTGCCCTGCGCGGTCGCCTCGCGCACCACCACCGGCACGCACAGCACCAGGTCACCGGTGAGCGGCGCGCCGGACTCGGCCACCGCCAGCATCTCGTCCTCACCGTAGCTGAAGGTGAGCACGTTGGTGGCGTAATCCTTGCCGCGGAATTCGCGGTTCAGCCGCCGCCCCTCCTCCTCGCCGACGAAGCGCACGTTGACTTCGGCATCGCCCTGCAGCGCGGCTTGCGCCCAGCGGCGGATGTGGTTCTTCTTCGGCGCGTTGGCCTTGTCGTCGCCTTCCACCGCGCGCTGCACCGACAGCGTCAGCACCGGCGGCAGCGTGCTGCGCGCCGGCTCGGGTTCGGGTTCAGGCTCGGGCGCCGGCTCGGCCGCCGCTTCGGGCTCCTCGTCGCCCACCGGCAGCAGGTCATGCAGCACGTCGAGGCGCAGGGTCACCACATTGCACGCCCCGGGTTGCAGGCTGATGACAGGCGTATCTTCCTCGCTGGCGGTTTCGGCCTCGATCTCGAGATCGCCCCACCCCTGGTCGGGGAAGCTCAGCAGCAGGCGGCGGCCGCCGCTGAGCTCGATCTCCAGGCGCTCGGCCTTCACCCGCGTCGCCTTGCCCTCGGCATCGATGGTGAGGATCTTCGGCCCGCCGTTGCGTGCCGCGTGCTGCTTAGGCATTTCCCTGCTCTCCCTGCGTGTCGGCGGCGGCCCGGGTCTTCGCCTCGCTCGCCGCCTTGTTGTCGTAAGCCTCGACGATGCGCGCCACGAGCGGGTGGCGCACCACGTCTTCCTTCTGGAATTCGGTGAAGGCGATGCCGCGCACCTGCGCCAGCACCTCGCGCGCCTCGCGCAGGCCGCTGCGCTGGCCGCGCGGCAGGTCGACCTGGGTGAGGTCGCCGGTGACCACCGCCTTGGCGCCGAAGCCGATGCGCGTCAGAAACATCTTCATCTGCTCGGGCGTGGTGTTCTGCGCCTCGTCGAGGATGATGAAGGCATTGTTCAGCGTGCGCCCGCGCATGAAGGCGAGCGGCGCGATCTCGATCAGGCTGCGCTCGAACAGCTTGGCGACGCGGTCGAAGCCCATCAGGTCGTACAGCGCGTCGTACAGCGGGCGCAGGTAGGGGTCGACCTTCTGCGCCAGGTCACCGGGCAGGAAGCCCAGGCGCTCGCCCGCCTCCACCGCCGGGCGGGTCAGGATGATGCGCTCCACCAGGTCGCGCTCGAAGGCGTCCACCGCGCTCGCCACCGCAAGGTAGGTCTTGCCGGTGCCGGCCGGGCCGATGCCGAAGGTGATGTCGTGATCCTGGATGTGGCGCAGGTACTCGACCTGGCGCGGCGTGCGGCCGTGCAGTTCGGTACGCCGCGTCAGCAGCACCGGCGCCGGCTGTGCGCCACCGGCGTCGTCGTTGCCGCGGGTGGCGATCTCGATCAACGCGAGCTGCACGTCGTCCACCGAAAGATCCTTGTCGGCGCGCTCGTAGAAATGCTTCAGTGCCATCTCGCCGCGCAGCACCTGCGAGGGATGGCCGTGCAGCGTGAAGTGCTCGCCGCGGCGGCTGATGGTGATATCGAAGGCGTTCTCGACCTGGCGCAGGTTTTCTTCCAGCGCACCGCACATGCGAGCCAGCCGCGGGTTGTCGACCGGCTCGAAAAAGACTTCCAGGGTCTTCGCCATTCAGGATTCCCGGGTCAGGATTTCGCCACGCAGGCTGTGCGGCAGGGCGGCGGTGATGCGCACGTCGATGAACTGGCCGATCAGGCGGTCACGGTTGAGCGACGAGGCGGCAAAGTTCACCACGCGGTTGTTGTCGGTGCGGCCCATCATCTCGACGTCGGCGTTCTTCTTCGCCGCACCTTCCACCAGGATGCGCTGCACACTGCCCACCATCGCCTCGCTGTTGGTCTGGTACTGTTCGTCGATGCGCTTCTGCAGCCGCGCCAGCCAGGCAAGCTTGGCCTCCTGCGGCACCGGGTCTTCCAGGTCGGCCGCCGGCGTGCCGGGGCGCGAGCTGTAGACGAAGCTGAACGAGCCGTCGAAGCCGATCTCGTCGATCAGCTTCATCGTCTTGTCGAAATCCTCCGCCGTCTCGCCGGGGAAGCCGACGATGAAGTCGGAGGTGAGCGACAGGTCCGGCCGCGCCGCGCGCAGCTTGCGCACGACGGACTTGAACTCCAGCACCGAGTAGCCGCGCTTCATCGCCGCCAGCACACGGTCCGAGCCGGACTGCACCGGCAGATGCAGTTGCGACACCAGCTTGGGGAGCTTCGCGTAGCAGTCGATCAGGCGCTGCGTCATCTCGCGCGGATGCGAGGTGGTGTAGCGGATGCGCTCGATGCCGGGGATCTCGGCCACGCATTCGAGCAGGAAGGCAAAGTCGCCCTGCTCGCCATCCTCGCGCGTCAGTTCGCCGCGCCAGGCGTTCACGTTCTGGCCGAGCAGCGTCACTTCCTTCACGCCCTGCGCCGCCAGGCCGGCGACTTCGGTGAGCACGTCTTCGAGCGGGCGCGACACTTCCTCGCCGCGGGTGTAGGGCACGACGCAGAAGGTGCAGTACTTGGAGCAGCCTTCCATGATGGACACGAAGGCGCTCGCCCCCTCGACGCGCGCCGGCGGCATGGCGTCGAACTTCTCGATCTCGGGGAAGGAGATGTCCACCTGCGAACGACCGGTCCTCTTGCGCGCCTCGATCAGCGTCGGCAGGCGATGCAGCGTCTGCGGGCCGAACACCACATCCACATAGGGCGCGCGCTTGACGATCGCCTCGCCTTCCTGGCTCGCCACGCAACCACCGACGCCGATGATGAGGTCGGGCTTGGCCTGCTTCAGCAGCCTCACCCGGCCAAGGTCGTGGAACACCCGCTCCTGCGCCTTCTCGCGCACCGAGCAGGTGTTGAACAGGATCACGTCCGCCTCTTCGGGGTTGTCGGTCTTGACCAGTTCTTCGCTGGCACCGAGCACGTCCGCCATTTTGTCGGAGTCGTACTCGTTCATCTGGCACCCGAAAGTGCGGATGTAGAGCTTTTTCATCAGGAGGGAATCACGCTGGGGTTACTGCTGGGGCTCGGGCGCAGCGATCTCGTCGGGCGTGAGGATCCACACCCGGCTGACCTGCCCGTTGCCATCGACGATCGCGCGCACGCGGTATTCGCCGCGCACCGCGCCCTGCAGTTGCAGGCGGTTGTCGACGTCGCGGATCTGCGCGCCGGGGCTGAGCTTGAACAGCTTGTCGCCCACCGCCACCGAGCCATCGCCGGCGAAAACCATCTTCACCTTCTTCGCCTCGGGCGGAATCATGCGCGGCAAGCCTGCAAACGCGCTGCCCACAAGCATCACGGACAGGGACGAAGCCGCCAGGAAGGCAGCAATAGGACGCATCGATCGCGAGAGAAGGCGGCGCAAGGCAGGCCCGGACGAACCGGCAGACGACATGGAAAGGGCTCGCATGATGGCCGATCGCCACCCGAATGTCAATGCAAAATCCTTATAAATCAAGACCTACGCGACACCGCCCCGCCACCGGAAGCACCGCCGCGCGCGCCGCCTGTGCTGGCACCTGTTGACGTCCCCGTCACCGACCCGCTATAGTCGCGCGCTCTGCTGGTGATGTAGCTCAGACGGTTAGAGCGATGGATTCATAACCCATAGGTCGGCAGTTCGATTCTGCCCATCACCACCAACAATATTCTTAAGCCGCTGATCCGGAAGGATCCGCGGCTTTTTTCTTGCCGAATTGCAGGCCCGCTGCGTATACCCGGTGCGCGCACGGGCCTCGCTGTTCACGTCAATGAAGGGGGCGCGCCGCACGGTCGCCCTCCCTGCCTCGCACCTGACACGCCCTTAGCGGAGGGAACATTGAACATCTGGGATCAAAACTATGCCGGCGAAGCCTACAAGTACGGCTTGCTGCCCAACGCCTTCCTGGTGGAGCAGTCACCG
>JAFEFM010000407.1 GCA_018240585.1 Pseudomonadota bacterium | reverse complement strand
AACTCCATCGGCGGCAGCTTCACGAATGGCGCGGGCATCATCATCAATGCCATGAACAGCGGAATCGGCGCACTGGTTCAGCAAAGCGCGAACGTTCAGGCCAACCTGAACTTCAATCGCTGACCCGTGCCGGCGGCGGGGGCCTACCGCCCCCGCCGCAGGACGCCGATCCATACGAGGCCAGGACGCACTGCGCACCCGGTCGCATGTTTCACCCCCCTCGAAAGCCGCGCACTGCGCGGCTTTTTTTTTGCGTACGCACGTCGCGGCCAGCTGCGCGGTGCAGGAAACGGTGGCAGTGCCCATTCCGGGCCTAGAACCTTTGGGTGATACACAAGTGAAACACCCCCCGTCCAAGCCAGATGGCTGCGCCAGATGATTGTTTTTGTTGTATTTTGATGTAACAACCGGTTTCCTGGCGGTCGCCACACTTGGGCGTATGGTGTATCAGATCTGTAACGGTCGCCCCCTCCCCGCACCTCGCAGGCGGCACGCGAATGCCGCCCTTCGCTGAAACACCGCGCGCTACATGGCTTGCGCACCCTGGCATGGGAGTTGCGATCCCTCGTATCGAGGCAGGGCGCGTCGCCATGTCTTGACACCATATCAGCGGAGGAAGCCATGAAACCAAGTCTGCTCGCGAGTGCAATCGCGCTCGCGTTCGGTTTTGCCACGCAGGCATCGGCAAACCCCACCAACACCCTCGATTCCGCGGACACCGCAACGCAGACCGCGACGGCGAACTCGACCCAGGGCGGCACCGGCCCGCAGGCCAACGAGGGCTCGATCGCCAAGTGGTCGCAGGACACCGATAACAGCAACAACTCCGACAACAGCGTGCACACGCACGAACGCAACAACAACAGCCAGGGCAACAACCGCGACAACGACGGCAAGGCGTCGGCGCGCGACTACGCCACCGCGGCCAACAACGGTGGTAGCGCGACGTCGAGCATCGACAACGCGTTCAATACCAGCAAGGCGGTGGCGCTGTCCAAGCTCGAGGGTTCGGTGACGCACATCAGGGTGAACGGCCTCGGTAACAACGCCGCTAACTTCGGCGATGCCAACGGCGGCGCCGGCGGCAAGGCATATGGTGGCGACGGCGGCAAGGCGGTCGGCGGCAGCGCCAAGGGTGCCAACGGCGGCGATGGCGGCAAGGCCTGGGGTGGCGACGGCGGCAACGGCGCCAAGGGCGGCAGCGCCTGGGGCGGCAACGCCGACAGCGGCAGCGCGAAGGCCGCAGCGTCCGGCGGCAAGGCGATCGGTGGTAGCGCCGACTCCGGCTACGTGAAGGCCGGCGGTGGCGGCGATGCCAACGGCGGCGGAGCCGACTCGGGCAGCGCCTGGGGCGCGAGCGGCGGCGACGGCGGCAACGCCCGCAACGCCAGGGCCGGTGGCGGCGGGGATGCCACCGCCAAGGTCGGCTCCTCGGCAGATACCGGCAAGGCGAGTGGCGGCGACGCCAAGAGCATGGTCGGCAGCACCAGGGCCGGCGCGGGCGATGCGACGTCCAGCACTAGCGCGTCCGGCGGCAACGCCAAGGGCTACGGCGGCGATGGCTGGTCCGCGGCCAAGGCGTCAGTGGGCGGCGCGGACGCCGGCAGCAAGGCCGGCGGCAGCGGCGCAACCGGCGGCAGTGCCGGCGGCGGCGCGGCCAGTGCGAAGGCGATCGACGCCACCGCGAACGCGCGCGGCGCAGGCAACGACACGGCGACCGCGTCCAACACCTCGACCTCCAGCGGCGGCGCTGGCGGTGGTGGCGGTGCGGCGCAGTCGGCCGGCGGCACGACGGGCGCGGCGACGGCCAATGGCGGCGCCAGCACCCAGACCGCCAGTGCTGCTGGCGGTGCCGGTTCGGGTACTGGCGGAGCAGGTAGCGCGACCAACTCGGCAGCAGGCGGTGCGGCCACCGCGACTGGCGGCAGCGGCAGCGCGACCGGCGGTGCCGGCGCCTCCGGCGCGGCGACTGCGACTTCTGGCGCCGGCACGGCGACGGGCGGCGCTGGCGGCCTGGCGTCGAACACCGGTGGCGCAGCCGGCAACGGCGGCACCGCGACCAGCGGCTCGGCGAGCGGCGGCTCGGCCACCGCGGGCAATGGCGGGACCGCCAACAGCGGCGCTTCGACCGGCGGCGGAGCCAACGGCGGCGGCGCCACCACGACGGCCAGCAGCGGTGACTCCAATGGCGGCGGCGCCAACGGCGGTGCGGGCGGCGGCGGCGGCGCCGGCAATGGCGGCACGGGCGGTGCCGGCGGCGGCGGCGGCACGGTGACCGCCGGAGCGGCCAACGGTGGCGCAGGCAACGGCGGCAGCGGCGGTGCGGGCGGCGCAGGCGGCGCGGTGAGCGTCGCGGCGGGCACCTTCGACATGTCGAACACCATTAGCGGCAGCTTCAGCAACGGCGCCGGCATCATCATCAATGCCATGAACAGCGGCATCGGTGCCCTGGTGCAGCAAAGCGCCAACGTGCAGGCCAACCTGAACTTCAACAGGTAAGCCTCAAACGGATGCCGGCCGTCAGCAACCGACGTGCCGGCATCCGGGCGCGAGCATCCAAGGAGAAAGCAACCATGAGATCTGCCGCACTGATGATCGCGTTGGGAATTGGATTGGCCGCGACCTGCGCGACACCCGCTGGGGTGCATGCGGAGGAAGGTGCTGCGCTGGGTTCGGACTCCGCCGCGTTCGTCCTCGGGCACAAGCTGGTGGATATCGAGACGCTTGCAGAGCAACGGGGCGGGGCCGACACCCGGCTCAGCGAGATCCGCGCCGTGGGCTCGGTGGAGGATGTGAAGGCCTACGATCTGACGACGGGTCACAACGTCATTTCGGAAGGCTCGTTCGCCGGCACTGCCGGCATGCCGCTGGTGGTCCAGAATTCGGGCAACGGCGTGCTGATTCAGAACGCGGTCATCCTCAATGTCGAGGTCCACTAGCGGAGATGAGCATGAACGCGCTCGGTCTGCGTAGGCTGTTCGTTTGCGCCGTGGCGGTGTCACTCGGTAGCGCCGCCACGGGCACCCGTGCCGACAATCTGAGCCTGGTGGCGCCGCTCGGTGGCAGCATGAACGTACCCGCCGTCAGCATGAAGCAGGCTCGTTTCCTTTCCACCCTGCACCAACAGTACGACTTCAGTTGCGGCTCAGCCGCGCTTGCGACACTGCTGAGCCACCATTACGGCCAGAAGGTGGACGAAGCCACGGTGTTTCAGGCCATGTTCGAGCGCGGCAATCGCGAGAAGATCCGTCGAGAAGGCTTCTCGATGCTGGACATGAAGCTCTACCTCGACAGCAAAGGCTTCAACGCCACCGGCGTGGAGGCGACGCTGGACGAACTGGGCAAGGCAAAAGTACCGGCCATCGCATTGATCAACGAAAACGGCTACGCGCATTTCGTGGTCATCAAGGGGTTGCGGCCGGGCGACGTGCTGATCGGCGACCCCGCCGCAGGCACGCGCGTGGTCCCTCGCGCAGAATTCGAGCGCCACTGGATGAACAACATCCTGCTGGTGGTGAACAACCGGATCGAACTTGCCCGCTTCAATCAGGACGTCGACTGGCGCGTACGCCCGAAGGCGCCGCTACGCAGCGGACTGAACGAGGGCGGCATCGACATGCAGTTGCTTCAGCAACGCAGCCTGGTGGACTTCTGAGCGGAGATGGACGTGGACCTTCGCAAGCCGCTGATGTGTGCGTTGCCGCTGCTCCTGGTCGGGGTCATGGTGCTGCCCGACGAGGCGACATCCAACGGCCGGGGAAGCAGCTCTCTCGCAGGAAATGGCTTCAAGCCCGGGAAGTGCGCAATCGACCCGCCGGCTGAACTGCTCGCCCTCTCCGACTGGCCGCTCGACAGCGGGGACAGTTGCCTGGGCGGCAGCAACATGGCCGATGCGCGAACTGCGGACGCGAGGCTCGCTGAAGTTGTGGAGGCCCGAGTCCGCCCGGTGCGCGAGATCCTCGTTGCCAGCATCGAGGAAATGCCGCCAGCGGCCACAACCCGCGCGCACAACGAGACGGATGGCGCAGCGGACGAGACTGTCGCACCGACGGCAGCGCCCTTGCGGGCACGTGAAACCAAGGCGGTAAAGGGCGTTGAACTGCTGGCACGCGCCGGCGTGGAAGACGACCAGCTCGACAACTTGCGCGGCGGCTTTCAGACGGCTGATGGTCTCAGCGTGAGCTTCGGCATCGAGCGTGTGGTGTACGTGAATGGCGTACTGCAGAGCACCACAGCCCTGCGCGTGGAAGACCTGGGTCGCCTGCAGGGAGGTGCAGCGGGTCCAACCGCAGTTCTGCCACCGGGCGCGACCGTCGCGCTGATCCAGAACGGAAGCGGCAATGCGGTCGCGACGAACGCGTTATCCGGATCGGCGCTCGGCACGATCATCCAGAACTCGGTCGACAACCAGAAGATCCAGACGGTGACGACCGTGAATGCGACGGTCAACAGCGTGCAGGCACTTCAGAACCTGCGGATGCAAAGCTCACTGCAGGAAGCCCTGAACCGCGCCACGATGACGCGCTAGAAAAGGCGCGGCACCATTCCAGCGCCTCGGCAAACCGCGACAACCGCAGTGCCGAGGCCCATCGTTCCCACAAAGGACTGGTCAGAAGGAGAGCGGCGTCCTGAGTGTGAGTTGAACGTCCGGGGTGTCCCGCGTGACACCGACACCTAGGGACAGATTCAATGTGCGCTGCGAATTCAGCTTGTAGGAGTATCCAAGCAGAAGGGAACCGAGTTGCACACGAACGCCTTTGGCCCTAGAGCCGTTCTCGAACGTGGCGTCCGTCTTCCCCACGGACAGATGATCGTAGCCAATGCTGAATGATGACCGTTCGTTGAGTGCGAGCCCCATGCCGAAGTTAAAGCCAAAGACTCCTCCAGGCTGAATCTCGGCATAATTCGCGCGTGCGGTGTCGGGCACGACGTTGGGGGTTACGTTGTCCCGCTTGAAGCTGTACTGGTAGCTGATGCCGCCAAAGAAGACCGCTGGGTCCGAGGGAATCAGCACAGTCAGGCCTGGTGTCAGCGAGTAAAACCCGGAGCCGGTAGGTAGCTCCTCCTGCACGCCAGATGTCCTTGCCCCGTCCGCCTGAAAGCTCGTCCTGACCTCGAATGGATCCTTGCCGGTGCGGGTCTTGAGTCGCATCGAGGCGATGTAATACGGCGAGTCGCCGCCGCCGTCATTGAGCTGGTAGCGTCCGATCAGCTCCACATCGCCGAGGCCGCGCCCCGAACTATCGACGAAGAACTCGTCGGTGGCTTGGCCAGTGAAGACCTCCCTTCCACGTGTATTGTCGAAGCGATACACGTACGGTATCCGCGCCTCCAGTTCGAAGCGGTTGGTGATTCCGCGGCGGAGGGCGAGCGTACCGGTGAAGCTGTTGGACTTCACGTTGCGAACGTCGATGAGGCCGATCAGGATCGCCGGAATCACCGTGTAGCCGACGAGCGCAATCTTGTCCGACGACGAGTAGGAGTATTGCAGCGACGGCTCGACGATCCACTTGCCGGGCGCCGTGAGCACGCCGGGCTGCTCGAAGATCGGCGCCACTTCGGGCGGCCGCTCCGGCGCGGCCGGCGCCTGGCCGACAGGGCGGGGCGATTCCGGGGCAGGCGCCGCCTGTGCCACCGCCCCTGCCGCTGGCGGCGGCGTGTCGCCGCGTCCACGGCGGTTCAGGTCGAGTTGGCGCCGCAACTCGGCCAGCGCCGACTCCTGCCGCTGCAGCTCGCGCTTCATCAGCTCGATCTGCCGGGTCTGCACGTCGAGTTGCTGCTGCACGCCTTCCATACCCGAGGCCGCCTCCTCAGCGGCCAGCGCGCCATTGGCAGACGCAACCAGCAACAGCCCGGCGACCGGAGACCGCAGCCTACCCGTCGGACGAAACAAGCACACCATGACACCCCCCAGTGGACAGTCAAGCCGCCATCGGTGCGGCTAGAGAATGATTTTCAAACGATCGATCATGCGGTACAGCGTGACACGGGATATTCCGAGCTGACGGGCCGTCTCGGAGACGTTGTTGCGATGCCTGCGCAGGCTGGTCTCGATGACCTCACGCTCGATCGACGAGCGAAGTTCTTCGAGCGTGGGCGCCGCGGTTGCCGCATCTGACACTGACAGCCCCAGGTCGGCAGCGGTGATGAGCTTGTGCTCGCTCATGATCATCGCCTGCTGCACGCGATTGATCAGCTCGCGCACATTGCCGGGCCATGGGTGGTCGACCATGGCGCGTATGGCCTCGGAGCTGAAACCCTTCACCTGCGAGCTCTTCTGGTGCCGATTGTCGGCAAAGATGGCGTCCGCCAGGCGCGGGATATCCTCCTTTCGCTCGCGCAGTGGCGGCACGTGCAGATGCAGGACATTCAGGCGGTAATACAGATCCTGCCGGAACTTGCCCTCGAGGACGGCACGTGCAAGGTCGACGTGGGTTGCAGCAATCACACGCACGTCTACCTTCACCCGCTCGGTGGAACCCACCCGTGTGATCACTTTCTCCTGCAGGAAGCGCAGGAAGCTGGCCTGAAGGTCGAGCGGCAGATCGCCGATTTCGTCGAGAAACAGCACGCCTCCGCTGGCGGCCTCGATGTTTCCCACCTTGCGCTGGTTCGCACCGGTGAATGCTCCACGCTCGTAACCGAACAGCTCGGAGTGGATGAGCGAGGACGCGATCGCACCGCAGTTCATGGCGATGAAGGGACCGCGCCCCCTTGCCGAGTGCTGGTGGATGGCGTGTGCGACGAGTTCCTTTCCCGAACCGGACTCGCCGCCGATGAGCACGGGAGCGTCCACCGTGACCACCTTCTCCAGTTGCCGGTAGAGCTGCAGCATCCTCGGGCTCGAGCCCGTCATGCCATAGCGCCCGGACACATGCGGTACTTCACTGTCGCGGGTGCAGAAGCGGACTTTGCCGTAGGCGTGCCCGAGAGAGAACTGCAGCCGTTCGCGATCGATCGGCATCGAGTGGAAGTCGTGGAACTGGCGCAGGATTCCCGCCGGGAAGGCTCGGGTGCGCAACAATCCCTCACCCAGAATCGCAATCCACTCGATGTCGTGGAGGGAAATGAGCGCCTCCACCTCGCGCTCGCCCCAGGACGAGACGGAATCGAACACGACAAGGCCGACCGACGCCTCACTTGACCCTAGCGCACGGCGTGCAGCGTCGAGGGAGGAAACCTCGAGAAAATCCCAGTCCTGCAGCTCAAGCGCACGCAGCTCGGAGCACAGGGCGCCCACCCTGTCGACAACCAGCACCTTACGACTGGACATTGCGACGGCAATGGTCAAGCAACACGGCAGGGATGGGGCATCGGCATGCTGCCCCGCTCGATTGGTTCATGGCTCCTCCAGTTCTCCGGTCGCAGCCAGTCCTCGCCTCATCGGGCGAGGGGGCAACGCTGGAAAAACCCAGCCTTTGCGTCCCGCGCCGTGGCTCTTCCCCTGCGACCTCATGTCGCCGGTTCGTTGCGAACCGGGCGATCAACCGGTAGCGGCCTTCTTGCGAGACCTTACTGACCGGCAGAGAAACCTAGCAACTACTTTGCCAGAACGATTTTATTATTTTTGTACAACCACTTAACCAATCAAACCCTAGACCGGAACGGTCCAGTGTAAATTCTTTCGACAAGTCGGCAAGCGTGCCTGGATTGTGTGGCGCACAGCCTCCACGCCAACGCAAGTAGGCAGGCGCAGATCGATCAGCTCAGCTTGCCGTGGCAGTGCTTGTATTTCTTACCCGACCCGCAGGGGCAGGGGTCGTTGCGGCCGACCTTGGGCGCCAGGTTGTGGTGCGGCTCGCTACCGGCCGGCTGCTCCGGGTTCGCCGCGGCCAGCGCCTCGTCGTAGTCGGCGTGCTGGTACTGGACATTCTCCGGCTCGGGGGGTGCCTCGGCCTCCTCGAGCTGGGATTCGGTGCGGATCTGCACCGTCGTCAGCAGCTTGGTGACATCGACACGCACCATGTCGAGCAGCGACTCGAACAGTTCGAAGGCTTCGCGCTTGTATTCCTGCTTGGGGTTCTTCTGCGCGTAGCCGCGCAGGTGGATGCCCTGGCGCAGGTGGTCGAGCGCCGCAAGATGCTCGCGCCAGTGGGTGTCCAGGCTCTGCAGCATCACGTTGCGCTCGAACTGGTGCCAGGCGCCCGGATCGACCATCGCCACCTTGGCCGCGTAGGCCTCTTCTCCGGCGTCGATGATGCGCTGCAGGATGGATTCGTCGTCCAGGCCCGGCTCGGCCTTGATCCACTCGCCCAGCGGCAGCCTGAGCTGGAAGTCGGCGGCGAGGGCCTGCTCGAGCGCGCCGATCTCCCACTGCTCTTCCACGCTGTCGACCGGCACGTAGCGGCGGAAGGTGTCGTGCAGCACGCCCTGGCGCATCGCGCGGATGGTGTCGGAGATATCCTCGGTTTCGAGCAGTTCGTTGCGCTGCTGGTAGATGACCTTGCGCTGGTCGTTGGCGACGTCGTCGTATTCCAGCAACTGCTTGCGAATGTCGAAGTTGCGCTGCTCGACCTTGCGCTGCGCGGACTCGAGCGAGCGCGTCACCATGCCGTGCTCGATCGCCTCACCCTCGGGCATCTTCAGCCGCACCATGATCGCGTTGAGACGTTCGCCGGCGAAGATCTTCATCAGCGGATCTTCCAGCGACAGGTAGAAGCGGCTGGAGCCCGGGTCGCCCTGGCGGCCGGAGCGGCCACGCAACTGGTTGTCGATGCGGCGCGATTCGTGGCGTTCGGTGCCGATGATGTGCAGGCCGCCGGCGGCGATCACCTGTTCGTGCACCTTCTTCCACTCTTCGCGCAACGCGACGATCTTCGCTTCCTTCTGCTCGACGGCGAGGCTTTCGTCTTCGCGCACCGCGGCGACCGGCTTCTCGATGTTGCCGCCGAGCACGATGTCGGTGCCGCGGCCAGCCATGTTGGTGGCGATGGTCACCATGCCGGGACGGCCGGCCTGCGCGACGATCTGCGCCTCGCTCTCGTGCTGCTTGGCGTTCAGCACCTGGTGCGGGATCTTCGCCTGCTCGAGGAAGCCGGAGAGGAACTCGTTGGTCTCGATCGAGGTGGTGCCGACCAGCACCGGCTGGCCGCGCTGGACGCAGGCGCGGATGTCGTCGATCACCGCGTTCCACTTCTCGTTCGCGGTGCGGTAGACCTTGTCGTTCTCGTCCTTGCGCTGGGTGGGCTTGTTGGTCGGAATCACCACCGTCTCGAGGCCGTAGATCGAGTGGAATTCAAACGCCTCGGTGTCGGCCGTGCCGGTCATGCCGGCGAGCTTGCCGTACATGCGGAAATAGTTCTGGAAGGTGATCGAGGCGAGGGTCTGGTTCTCGGCCTGGATGCGCACGCCTTCCTTCGCTTCGACGGCCTGATGCAGGCCGTCCGACCAGCGCCGGCCGGGCATCAGGCGGCCGGTGAATTCGTCGACGATGATGACCTCGCCGTTCTGCACCACGTATTGCTGGTCCTTGTGGTACAGGGCGTGGGCGCGCAGCGCCGCGTACAGGTGATGCACCAGCAGGATGTTGCCCGGCTCGTACAGGCCGCTGCCTTCGGCCAGCAGGCCCAGGCGCACGAGGATCTGTTCTGCCGTCTCGTGACCCTGCTCGGTGAGCAGCACCTGATGCGCCTTCAGGTCGACGGTGTAGTCGCCCGGCTCGGACACTTCGTCCCTGTCGTCGAGACCGCCTTCCTGGCGCTTGAGCATCGGCGCCACCTGGTTCATCTTGAGGTAAAGCTCGGTGTGATCCTCGGCCTGGCCGGAGATGATCAGCGGCGTGCGCGCCTCGTCGATGAGGATGGAGTCCACCTCGTCGACGATGGCGAAGTTCAGGCTGCGCTGCACGCGCTCGCCCACCGCGTACACCATGTTGTCGCGCAGGTAGTCGAAGCCGAACTCGTTGTTGGTGCCGTACGTGATGTCGGCGGCGTACGCGGCCTGCTTGGCCTCGTGCCCCATGCGCGACAGGTTGCAGCCGGTGGTGAGGCCGAGGAAGCCATAGATGCGGCCCATCCACTCGGCGTCGCGGCTGGCGAGGTAGTCGTTCACCGTGATGACGTGCACGCCCTTGCCGGTGAGCGCGTTGAGGTAGGCCGGCAGCGTTGCGACCAGCGTCTTGCCCTCGCCGGTGCGCATTTCCGCGATCTTGCCGTCGTGCAGCACCATGCCGCCGATGAGCTGCACGTCGAAGTGGCGCATGCCATGCACGCGCTTGCCCGCCTCGCGCACCACCGCGAAGGCTTCGGGCAGGATGGCGTCGAGCGCTTCTCCGTTGGCGACTCGCTGCTTGAATTCGGCGGTCTTGCCGCGCAGCGCCTCGTCGGACAGGGCGGAGATTTCCGGCTCGAGCGCATTGATCTTGCGCACGGTCTGGGAGTACTGGCGGACGAGACGGTCGTTACGACTACCGAAGATTTTCTTGAGCAGGCCGGAGATCATGTTTGAGTGTGACGTCGATTCGGCAAAACGCACAGTCTATCATGTCGGGCTAGACCGCCTCATGACCGACTCCGGCGGCGTCACCTCGAGACGCATACGATGTCACAGCTTCTGAACCGCTTTCTCGGCAGCGGCGAGGCGCTCGCCCGCCTGCAGGATCATGCCGCGCGCCTGCGCCGGCTGCAGCTCGTGCTCGAGCGCGGGCTGCCGCCGCTGCTTGCCGGCCTGTGCCGGGTGGCGAACCTGAAGGACGGTACTCTGGTGCTGAGCGCGAGCGGGGGGCCGGCTGCGGCACGCCTGCGGCAACTGACACCCAGCCTGGTCGAGCATTTCGTGCAGGCGGGGCATGCGGTGCAACTCATCAAGGTCAAGGTTGCCCCGCCGGAAACGCCGCAGTGGCGCCGCCCTCCCCCCGAGCGCCACATCTCGGCCGATGCCCGCGCCAGTCTGACCCGTTTTGCCGCCACGTTGCCGCCGGACTCACCATTGCGCGCGTCGCTGGAGCGGCTCGCACAGCGCAGCCGGGAGTGAGAACAACAAGAAGAGGCGGGATGCCTCAGCCCAGTGGCACGAGCACCCGCTCGAGCGCGAACAGGGCGAGCAGCAGGAAAATGACGACAAGCGCTGCGCGGAACGACTTCCACGCCCAGGCGCGGTAGCGCGGGTTGCCGGTCAGCATCCACAGCAGCAGCGAGCCGCCGATGCCGAGCAAGGCCAGCAGGATCAGCACGCGCATGATCAGCATGTGGAACAGCCCTCGGCGCACACGCGCGGGCAGACTGCCGCCGGGCGGCGGAAAGCGGCCGGGCTCATACGCCGGAGAGGACAGGCGCGAACTGGTGCGCCACTGCGGCCGGCGTGGCGGCGGCCTTGTCGAACGTGACGATCTCCCAGGCCTCGCGTTCTTCGAGCAGCACGCGCAGGATCTGGTTGTTCAGCGCGTGGCCGGCCTTGTGCGCGGAATACGCAGCCAGCAGTGGATGACCGCACAGGTAGAGATCGCCGATCGCGTCCAGCACCTTGTGCTTGACGAACTCGTCCGCATAGCGCAGGCCATCGGCATTGAGCACGCGGTATTCGTCCATCACGATGGCGTTGTCGAGGCTGCCGCCCAGTGCCAGCCCCACCGCCCGCATCGACTCCACGTCCTGCATGAAACCGAAGGTGCGCGCGCGCGCGACATCGCGCACATAGGACTGCTCGGCGAAATCGACCGTCACCGACGTCGAGGTGCTGTCGATGGCCGGATGGTTGAACACGATGGAGAAAGTCAGGCGAAAGCCGTCGTAGGGCTCGAGGCGGACCCATTTGTCGCCCTCGCGATACTCGACCGGCTTCTTCACGCGCATGAACTTCTTCGCCGCGTTCTGCTCCTCGATGCCCGCCGACTGCAGCAGGAAGACGAAGGGGCCGGCGCTGCCGTCGAGGATGGGAATCTCGGGCGCGTCGACGTCGACGTGCAGGTTGTCGATGCCGAGGCCCGCGAGCGCCGACATCAGGTGCTCGACGGTGCCGACTTTCTCGCCGCCCTTTTCCAGGCCGGAGCACATGCGCGTGTCGCACACCGAGTAGGGGTCGGCGGGAAGATCCAGCGGCGGATCGAGGTCGACGCGATGAAAGACGATGCCGGTGTCAGGCGCGGCCGGGCGCAGCACCAGCGACACTTTGCGGCCGCCGTGCAGGCCGACGCCTGTCGCCTTGACGATGGACTTGAGGGTACGCTGCCTGATCATCTGGAAAATCCTCTTTCAGGCCAGCAGTTTATCACGCGGTCTGCGGCGACCGAGGCTATGGCGCCGATCGTCGAGGACTGTTGCGCAACCAGATGTTGCTATGCAGCAACGGCAGTGCGGGCAAGCAGGCGCGAGCACAAAAACCAAGGGCACCTGACCGGGACCGGAGGCAGCGATCCCGATGAGGTGCCCCGGGGGCGCGAGGCCCGCGGCGGTCAGTCGGCCTGGCGGCGCAGGAAGGCCGGGATGTCGTAGGTGCCGATGCCGTTGGTGCTCATCGCCTCGACCGTCGTGCGGCGGCCGCTGCGGATGACCGCAGGCACGTCGAGGTTGTTCATGTCGACCGTGCCACCGCTCATCGGACCGTAGGTGCCGGTGCCGGCCACCACCTGCATCACCGGCTGGCGCACCGCGCGCGGCGTACCCAGGCCGGTGGCGACGACGGTGATGCGGATGCGGTCTTCCATCGTCTCGTCGAACACGGTGCCGTACTTGACGAAGGCTTCGGGCGCGGCGAAGGCCTGCACCGTCTTCACCGCGTCACGCACTTCCGACATCTTCAGCGACTTGCTGGCGGTGATGTTGATCAGCACGCAGCGGGCGCCGGACAGCTCGGTACCTTCGAGCAGCGGCGACACGGCAGCCTGCTCGGCGGCGATGCGAGCGCGATCCATGCCGGCCGCTTCGGCCGAGCCCATCATGGCGCGGCCCATCTCCGCCATCGCCGTACGCACGTCCTGGAAGTCGACGTTCACCAGGCCGGGCACGTTGATGATCTCGGCGATGCCGCCCACCGCGGAGCGCAGCACGTTGTCGGCGGAACGGAAGCATTCCTCGAAACCGGCATCGTCGCCGAAGACGTCGAGCAGCTTGTCGTTGAGCACCACGATCAGCGAGTCGACGTGGCGCGTGAGCTCCTCGACACCACTCTCGGCGACGCGGATGCGGTTCTCGAAATCGAAGGGCTTGGTGACCACCGCGACGGTGAGGATGCCCATTTCCTTGGCGAT
>JAFEFM010000406.1 GCA_018240585.1 Pseudomonadota bacterium | reverse complement strand
ATAGCGCGGCCAGGGCTCCGGCCCCCGGGGCGGCCGGAGGAGACGCGCGGCGGTGGCCGCGGGCAGGGTGTCGTGGGTGACGAAGACATGCAGGCCCGGCACATCGAGCGCGACGTCCAGCATGTGCCGCACCAGCTTGCGCGCACCGACGTCGGGGTGTTCGGTGCCCGGCAGCGGATCGTCGCGGAACGCGAGGTGCTCCATGATGCCGCGGCTGCCCATGGCCAGCCAGTTGCGGCCGGCGAGATGGCGGTCGATCACGTAGGCGCCGGGATCCCCCAGCATGCGGTCGGGCACGGCATCGAAGCCGGCACCGGCCGCCTCGCCGATCAGCGCCGCCGTCTCGACGCAACGGCTCACCGGGCTGCTGCGCAGGCTGCGCACACGGCCGTGCATCGCCGCGCCAAGGCTGCGGGCAAGGCGCACGCCCAGGGGGTTGAGCGACAGCTCGTAGCCGATGTCGTCGTGTGGCAGCTCGTCGCGCACCGAATGCCGGACCAGCAGCGCCACCGGCCGGTCTGCAGGCACTTCGGAAATCCAGCGGAACATCGCCGGCGGGACGGCATCCTGGGCGGGGTCGTTCATGGGGCAAGGGGCCTGAAATGAGCCGCCACGGGCGTCGTCTCGCGCCCGCACGGCATGCTCGGCTTGATCCAAATCAGTTTGATTGCATTTAGCAACAGTTTCTACTTGCAACTTAATAGCCGCACCGATATAGTTGCACCTGTCTCCTCCTCTCGAACCCCTCGAGATGGTTCAAGCCTCGTGGCAACACGAGGCTTTTTTTTGCCTCCGCCGACCTGTCGATCGCTTCAGGCCGACGCCGCGAGGCGGCCGTGCGGCAGTTCGCCGTCCTCGTCCTCCGCTTCCTCGCCGAGGAAGCCGCCGCTCTGGTGTGCCCACAACCGGGCGTAGAGGCCCCCCTTCGCCAGCAGGCTGCGGTGGTCGCCCTCTTCGACGATGCGCCCCCTGTCCATCACCACCAGCCGGTCCATCGCGGCGATGGTCGACAGCCGGTGCGCGATCGCCACCACCGTCTTGCCCTCCATCAGCCGGTACAGGCTGGCCTGGATCGCCACTTCGACCTCGGAGTCGAGTGCGCTGGTGGCCTCGTCAAGCAGCAGGATGGGGGCGTCCTTGAGCATGACGCGGGCGATGGCGATGCGCTGGCGCTGGCCACCGGAAAGCTTCACGCCACGCTCACCGACATGCGCGTCGTAGCCCTGCCGGCCCTTGGGGTCGGTCAGGGTCTGGACGAAGTCGTGCGCCTCGGCGCGCCTGGCGGCGGCGATCATCTCGGTGTCGCTGGCGTCCGGCCGGCCGTACAGGATGTTGTCGCGCACCGAGCGGTGCAGCAGCGAAGTGTCCTGCGTCACCATGCCGACCTGTGCGCGCAGGCTGTCCTGGGTGACGTGGGCGATATCCTGGCCATCGATCAGGATGCGCCCCTGCTCGATGTCGTAGAAGCGCAGCAGCAGGTTCACCAGCGTGGATTTGCCGGCACCCGAGCGCCCGACCACGCCGATCTTCTCGCCGGGCCGGATCACCAGCGAGAATTCGTCGATGACCTTGCGCGCCTGCGGGCCGGTGGCGCCGTAGGCGAAGCTGAGGTTCTCGAAGCGGATCTCGCCCTGGCGCACCACCAGCGGCTTCGCATCCGGCCGGTCGAGCACCAGTTGGTGGCGCGACAGCGTGTTGATGCCGTCCTGCACGGTGCCGACGTGCTCGAAGAGCGAGGCCATCTCCCACATCACCCAGTGCGACATGCCGTTCAGGCGCAGCGCCATCGCGGTGGCCGCCGCCACCGCCCCGACGCCCACCTCGCCGCGCGTCCACAGCCACAGCGAGACGCCCGCCGTTGCCAGGATCAGCAGCATGCTCAGGGTGTGGTTGACCACTTCGATGCCGCTCACCAGCCGCATCTGGCCATGCACCGTGGCCATGAACTCCTTCATCGCCGAACGCGCATAGGCGGCCTCGCGGCCCGCATGCGAGAACAGCTTCACCGTGGCGATGTTGGTATAGGCATCGGTGATGCGCCCGGTCATCAGCGAGCGCGCGTCGGCCTGCGCGCGCGACACGCGCGACAGGCGCGGCACGAACCAGCGCAAGGCGATGACGTAGAGCCCCAGCCAGCACAGGAAGGGCAGCAGCAGCCAGCCGGCGAAGCTGCCCACCACCGCGGCGATGGTGACGAAGTAGATCACCACGAAGACCAGGATGTCGGTCAGGATCATCACCGTGTCGCGCACCGCCAGCGCGGTCTGCATGACCTTGGCGGCGACACGGCCGGCGAATTCGTCCTGGTAGAAGCTCATGCTCTGGCCGAGCATGACGCGGTGGAAGTTCCAGCGCAGCCGCATCGGGAAATTGCCCGCCAGCGCCTGGTGCTTGAGCATGGTCTGCACCGCCACCAGCGCGCTGCTGCCGAGGATGATGCCGCCCAGCAGCAGCAACCTGCCTCCCTCCTGCTCCCACAGCCGCGAAGGTTCGATCTTCGCCAGCCAGTCGACGATGCGACCCAGCATCGCGAACAACAGGGCCTCGAACGCACCGATGGTGGCCGTGAGCAGCGTCATCGCCAGGATGAATGGCCGCATGCCGGTGGTCCCCGCCCACAGGAAGGCAAAGAAACCGCGCGGCGGCGGCGAGGGGGGAAGATCCGGATAGGGGTCGACCCGGCTTTCGAAATAGCGGAACACGGACTTCCTCTCAGTCGGCCAGCCCGTCTGCGGGCGGCACATGAACGCAATGCCGATCGCGGCCGCTGCGCTTCGCCCGATACAGCGCATCGTCTGCATGCTTCTGCAACTCCTCCAGCGCGGAGGCGTGATCGGGATACAGCGCGATGCCCACCGAGGCGGACACCTTGGCGTCCCCCTCTTTCAGCAGGAAGGGCTGGGCGAGCGAATCGCACACTCGCGCGGCCACCTGCTCGGCCTCGTCCAGCACGTGGACCTCCTGCAGAATCAACGCGAATTCATCACCGCCAAGCCGCGCCACCGTATCGGTGGCGCGCACGCAGCCGAGCAGGCGGCGGCCCGCCTCCACCAGCAGGGCGTCGCCGGCCAGATGCCCAAGGCGGTCATTGACCGCCTTGAACAGATCGAGATCGACCATCAGCAGCGCGAACCGGTTCCCGTGCCGGCGAGCGAGGGCGAGGGCTTCGTGCGCGCGAGCATTGAACAGGGCCCGGTTGGCGAGGCCGGTCAGCGTGTCGTGGTGCGCAAGGTGAAGCATGGCTGCTTCGGCCTCCTTGCGGCGGGTGATGTCGGAAAAGATTGCGACATATCCGTCCTGCTCATCACCGAGCCGCTTGATCGACAGCCACTCCGGATAAACCCCGCCGTCCTTGCGACGATTCCAGATCTCGCCTTCCCAGTGGCCGACGCGCAGCAGCGCGCCCCACATGGCCTCATAGAAGGCCGCATCGTGGCGGCCCGATGCCAGCAGGCGCGGATTCTGGCCGACGACTTCTTCCGGCGCATAGCCGGTGATGGCGGTGAAGGCCGGATTCACCTGCAGGATGCGGGCGTCGTGATCGGTCACGAACATGCCTTCGGCCGCATGCTCGAACACCGCCCGATGACGCAGTTCGCTCTGCTGCAGGCGCTCCTGGGCACTGCGTCGCTCCTCGACCTCGCGGGCGAGGCTGGCATTCGTCAGCGCAAGTTCGCGGGTGCGCTCGGCGATGACTTCGTCCTGCGCCCGCGTCAGTCGCTCGATCGCCTGCAGCCGGCGGCGATCGGACAGCAGCAGCAGGTGCACCAGTCCGCCGGCGAGCAGGAAGGCCGCGCCATGAAGCAACACGGCGCGCCAGCGCTGCTCGTCACGCACGGCAAGCATGCTCTCGGCCGGCATCATCACCGAGATGCCTCCGCGCACGTCGCCGACCTCATAGCCCTGCGCACCATGGCAGTGCAGGCAAGCCGGCTTGACGTGCAGCGGCGCCATGTAGCGAAAGACCGGCGCACCGCCTTCCTCGACCAGGCGCAGGACTTCCTTGCTGCCATGCTCGAAGGCCTGCAGGGCCTCCACTTCCCACGGCTCGGCGCGGTTTGCCGGCCGGATCGGTTTCAGGCTGGTGATGTGCAGCTTGATGCCCTCGGAGCGCTGGGCCAGTTCGCTGATCTGCCGGGTCATGAAGGCCGGGTTGACCAGCGTCAGCTTCATGCCATTGGTGGCCGTCAGGTCGCGATCGGGGTGCTCGAGATAGGGATTGGGCTGCGTCGCGTCGGTGATCGGCACATAGACGCCCTGGTGGGACGCATTCCAGTCGCGCGCCAGCTCGATCAGGCTGAACAGGGCCGCGCCGCGACCGCGCGCGATGAAATCCATGCGCGCGTCGATGCGCTGCCAGTCGAGCGCCAGCAAGCCGCCGAACAGCAGGCCGAACAGGCCATACGACAGCGCCAATTGCAGGCGATACGGAATGCCGCGTCCGAAGGGGATGGAACCGACGTTCATGGCTGCATTCTAGCGATGCACTCCTGCCCGCTGTGCATGGGCGCCCTCCCGTGGCAGCGGACCTGGCCGCACCCCCACCCGCAATCGAGGTCCGTCCCTTCGCCTCGACGATGATCCCGGCCAAGCAGGCCAGCGCCAGGCTGCCCTCGATGAGTCGTCGTCGGGCAGACTGGGGAGTTCCCTGTGCAGCACCGCGTCGGCGCGCAGCGCGCGTGAAAAAGCCGGCACGTGGCCGGCTTTGCATGACTGCTCGACCCGGGCAACGGGCGCCCGGGCTTGCGACGAAGTTCAGATCTTCCCGACCAGGTCCAGCGACGGCGCCAGGGTGGCGTCGCCCGGCGTCCACTTGGCGGGGCAGACTTCGCCCGGGTGCGAGGCGACGTACTGGGCGGCCTGCACCTTGCGCAGCAGTTCCGTGGCGTCACGACCGATGCCGAGGTCGTGGATCTCGGCAACCTTGATCTCGCCTTCCGGGTTGATCACGAAGGTGCCGCGCAGCGCCAGGCCCTCTTCCTCGATCATGACGTCGAAGTTGCGGCTGATGGCGCCGGTCGGGTCGCCGATCATCGGGTAGTGGATCTTCTTGATCGTGTCCGAAGCGTCGTGCCAGGCCTTGTGGGTGAAGTGGGTGTCGGTGGACACCGAGTAGACCTCGACGCCCAGCTTCTGGAACTCGGGGTACACGTCGGCCAGGTCACCGAGCTCGGTCGGGCAGACAAAAGTGAAGTCGGCCGGGTAGAAGAACACAATGGACCACTTGCCGAGCAGGCTCTCGTCGGAAACCGGGACGAACTTGCCGTTGTGGAAGGCGGTCGCCTTGAAAGGCTTGATTTTG
>JAFEFM010000405.1 GCA_018240585.1 Pseudomonadota bacterium | reverse complement strand
TCACGATCGCGCTGCTGGGCGCGATCGAATCGCTGCTGTCGGCGCGCGTGGCGGACAGCCTGATCGAGGACCGCCACGACCCCAACCAGGAGCTCATGGCGCAAGGCATCGCCAACCTCGCCGCGCCGCTGTTCGGCGGTTTCGCCGCCACCGGGGCCATTGCCCGCACCGCGACCAACATCCGCACCGGCGGGCGCACGCCGGTCGCCGGCATGGTGCATGCCGGCATCCTGCTGGCCATTGTGCTGGCGCTTGCGCCGCTCGCCAGCAGCATTCCGCTCGCCACGCTGTCGGCCATCGTCGTCATCGTGTCGATCAACATGGGCGAATGGCACGCCTTCGCACCGTCGGAACTGGCGCGCTACTCGCTGAACTACCGCACCATCCTGCTCGGCACCTTCTTCGTCACCGTGGTGTTCGACCTGACGCTGGCGGTGGAGCTGGGCATGGCGCTGTCCAGCCTGTTCTTCATCTACCGCATGTCGGACCTGACGCGCATCGAGCGCATCCCGCTGGAAGACCACTACGGTGTCGAGGCGCTGACGCGCGAGGACGGCAGCCCGCGCATCCTGGCCTACGAGATGTTCGGCAGCCTGTTCTTCGGCGCGGCGAACAAGCTCGAGAACCTGCTGCTGATGGAACACGGCCACCCGGATGTGGTCATCCTCGACATGGACAAGGTCATCAGCATCGACACCACCGGGCTCGACATCCTGCAGACCCTGCACCGCAACCTGCAGAAGCGCGGCGCCTACCTCATCCTGTGCGGCCTGAACGCGCAGCCCGGCTCGCTGGTGGAGCGCTCGGGCTTCATCGACCGGCTGGGTGAAGGAAACGTGGCCGCCAACCTCACCGACGCCTTGCTGAAGGCGCAGTGGCTCAGCGGCAAGGATCCGGAGGTCGCCTATGCCTGATGGTGATTCGCCCGTCGCCGGCCCGCCCGACGTCGTTGCCCGCCGCCTTGCCATCCACGGCCGCGTCCAGGGCGTGTGGTACCGCGCCAGCGCCACCATGCAGGCCCGTTCGCTGGGCTTGCGCGGCTGGGTGCGCAACCGGCTGGACGGCAGTGTCGAGACGCTCGTCATCGGTCCATCGGGTGCCGTGGAGGCCTTCGTGGCGTGGGCCTACGAAGGCCCGCCCAAGGCTGAGGTCGCCCGCATCGACATCACCGTCGAAGTCGTCGAGGAAGCCGTTGCCGGCTTCGAACAGCGGCCGACGGCCTGAGTTTCAGGCCGGGTACACAACCTCGACCGACTCAGGCGGCAGCCACGCGCGCAGGCTTTCGAGCAGCGCATCGTCCGGCCGCACGCGCCAGCCGTCACCGAAAGGCAGCTCGGCCTCGGCGGCGGCATTGCGGTAGCTGACGCGGATCGGGCAGCCGCCTTCGCGGAAGGGTTCGAGCAAGGTCTGCAGTTTTCCGGCCGCGGCAGCCGGCCCGCCACTGGCGCCGACCTCGCCGTTGATGCGCAGTTGCAGCGCGCGCGCGAAGCGGCTGCGCGCCTCGCCCAGCGTCAGCAGCCGGTCCGCGATGATGCGCAGCCCGCCCGAGAATTCATCGTTGCTGACCTTGGCTTCCACCACCAGCACTTCGTCGGTGACGATCTTGCCGCGGTTCGCCTCGAGCACTTCGGAATACACCGTGACCTCGCGCGGCTGCGTGCCGTCGTCGAGCAGCACGAAGGCCATCTTGCCGCGGTTACCGACCTTGGTGCGCTGCTCCATCACCACGCCGGCGAGCATGGTGATGTCGCGCGAAGCTTCGAGCTGCGCCAGCGTGCGGCGCACGAAGCGGCGCACTTCGCCCTTGAAGGCGTTGAACGGATGGCCGGACAGGAAGAAGCCGATCGCGAGCTTTTCTTCCTTCAGGCGCTCGCGCTCGGTCCATGGCCGGATCCTCGCGAACTCGGGCGCCGCACCGGCGGCCTCGGGCAGCATGTCGAACAGGCCGCCCTGCATCGCGTTGGCCGCCGCCTGCTCGGCGGCTTCCATCGCCAGCGCCACGGTCGCCATCAACTGCGCGCGGTCCAGCCCCTTGTGGCCGTCCAGCGTATCCATCGCACCGGCGCGGATCAGCGCCTCGATGACGCGGCGATTGACCATGCGGCGGTCCACCCGCTCGCAGAAGTCGAACAGGTCACGGAAACTTCCGCCCTTCTGCCGTGCAGCCAGGATCGCCCGCACCGCCGGCTCGCCCACGCCCTTCACCGCACCCAGGCCGTAGCGGATGGTCTTGCGGTCAACCGGCACGAAGCGGTAGTCCGATTCGTTCACGTCCGGCGGCAGCACCGCGATACCGTTGGCGACCGTGTCCTCGTAGAAGATCTTGACGGTGTCGGTGTTGTCGAGGTCGGACGACATCGTCGCCGCCATGAAGGCCGCGCAGTGGTGTGCCTTGAGCCAGGCGGTGTGGTAGGTGACAACCGCGTAGGCCGCAGTGTGCGACTTGTTGAAGCCGTACTCCGCGAACTTGGTCATCAGGTCGAAGAGCTGCTCGGCGAGCGCCGGGTCGTAGCCCTTCTGCTTCGCGCCCTCGGCGATGGTGGCACGGTGCTTGGCCATCTCTTCGGGCTTCTTCTTGCCCATCGCGCGGCGCAGCATGTCGGCGCCGCCCAGGGTGTAGCCCCCGATGATCTGGGAGATCTGCATCACCTGTTCCTGGTACACGATGACGCCGTAGGTCGGCTCGAGACAGGCTTTCAGGTCGGGGTGGAAGTAGTCGATCTCCTGCTGGCCCTTCTTGCGCAGGATGAAGTCGTCCACCATGCCCGAGCCGAGCGGGCCGGGGCGATAGAGCGCGAGCACCGCGATGATGTCTTCGAAGCGGTCGGGCGCGAGCTTCTTCAACAGCTTCTTCATGCCGTCGGATTCGACCTGAAAGATCGCCGTGGTGTTGGCATCCTTCAGGATCTGGTAGGCGGCGGGGTCCTCGAAACCCAGGCTCATCAGGTCGGGCCGGCTGCCGGTCATGCGCTCGATGTATTCCAGCGCCAGCTCGATGATGGTGAGGTTGCGCAGGCCGAGGAAGTCGAACTTCACCAGGCCGACCGCTTCCACGTCGTCCTTGTCGAACTGCGACACCGGCGTGGCGTCGTCGCCATCGGCGATGTAGAGCGGACAAAAGTCGGTGAGCTTGCCCGGTGCGATCAGCACGCCGCCGGCGTGCATGCCGACGTTGCGGGAGAGGCCTTCGAGCGGCTGGGCCAGGCTCCACAGGTCGCGCACCGATTCGCCGTCGTTGCCGTCGGCCATCATCTCGCCGATCTGCGGCTCCATCTCGTAGGCCTTGTTCAGCGAGACAGGCTTGGCGCCCTCGATCGGGATCAGCTTCGACAGCCGGTCACACAAGCCGTAGGGCAGATCGAGCACGCGGCCGACGTCGCGCACCACCGCCTTGGAGGCCATGGTGCCGAAGGTGGCGATCTGGCTCACCGCGTCCTTGCCGTAGCGCTCGCGCACGTACTCGATGACGCGATAGCGGTTGTCCTGGCAGAAGTCGATGTCGAAGTCGGGCATCGACACCCGCTCCGGGTTCAGGAAGCGTTCGAACAGCAGCGCGTATTCCAGCGGGTCGAGGTCGGTGATCTCCAGCGAGTACGCCACCAGCGAGCCCGCGCCGGAACCGCGGCCCGGCCCCACCGGCACGCCGTTGCGCTTGCCCCAGCGGATGAAGTCGGCCACGATCAGGAAGTAGCCGGGGAAGCCCATCTGGATGATGGTGTCGGTCTCGAACTTGAGCCGGTCCTCATAGCGCGGGCGCTGCTTCTCGCGTTCCTCGGGGTGCGGGTAGAGCTGCGCCAGGCGCTTCTCCAGGCCGGCTTTGGCCTCCTGCACCAGGAAGTCGTCCAGCGTCATCCCCTCGGGGGTCGGGAACAGCGGCAGGAAGTTCTTGCCGAGCTGCACCGTCAGCGAGCAGCGGCGCGCGATCTCGACCGCGTTCTCGAGCGCCTCGGGGATGTCGGCGAACAGCGCGCACATCTCGTCCTGGCTCTTGAGGTACTGCTCCTCGGTGAATTCGCGCGGCCGACGCTTGTCGGCCAGCACGTAGCCCTGGGCGATGCACACGCGCGCCTCGTGCGCCTTGAAGTCCTCGCGCTTGAGGAACTGCACCGGGTGCGTGGCCACGACCGGCAGACCGAGCTTTCCGGCGATGTGCAGTGCATGGCGGATATAGTTCTCCGTGCCCGGATGGCCGGCACGCTGAAGCTCGATGTAGAAGCGATCGGGGAAAAGCCGCGCCCAGTCAGCTGCCAGCTGCTCGGCGAGTTCGACGTTGCCGTTGGCGAGCGCGACACCCACGTCGCCCTGCATCGCGCCCGACAGGCACAGCAGCTCGCTCGCGGCGCCGCCTTCGAACCACGCGCGGCGCATCTCGGCGCGACCGCGGTACTTGTTGTCGAGGTAGGCGCGCGTCAGCAGCTCGCACAACTGGCCATAGCCCGCGCGGTTCCTGCAGATCAGCAGGACCCGATGCGGCTTGTCGCGCTCGGCCTCGTTCTGGATCCAGGCGTCCACGCCGATGACCGGCTTAACGCCCGCGCCGCGCGCGCCCTTGTAGAACTTGACCATGCCGAACAGGTTGGCGAGGTCGGCGATGCCGAGTGCCGGCATGCCATCGGCGGCGGCCGCCGAGATGGCCTGGTCGATCTGGACGATGCCGTCGGTGATCGAGTATTCGGAATGCAGGCGGAGGTGAACGAAGCGCGGAGCGCTGGGCACGAGACGCGGCTCGGCCGTGGAAGGGGCTGCTGGATTCATGATGGGGATTTTACCCGAGCGACGCTCCCTTGCCCTCGGCAACACCCCCGCGCCCGCGGGACGCGAGGGCCTTCGCTGCCGTGGTCAGGGCAGCAGCACGGTGGAGCCGATCGTGCGCCGCGCCTCGAGGTCGATATGCGCCTCGGCAGCATCGCGCAGCGGGTAACACTGCCCGATCTCGATCTTCACCTTGCCTGCGGCGACGACATCGAACAGTTCGGCCGCCATCGCCAGCAGGTCCTCGCGCTTCGCGGCGTAGGTGAACAGCGTCGGACGCGTCAGGTACAGCGAGCCCATGCGCGCCAGGACACCGATGTCCACCGGCGGCACCGCACCCGAGGCGTTGCCGAAACTCACCATGAGGCCGAGCGGACGCAGGCAGGCGAGCGAATCCATGAAAGTGTCCTTGCCGATGGAGTCGTACACCACCGGCACGCCCGCGCCGCCGGTGATCTCGCGCACCCGCTCGGCGAAATTCTCGCGCGTGTAGATGATCGTATGGTCGCAGCCATGCGCGCGAGCGATGTCGGCCTTGTGCTCCGAGCTGACGGTGCCGATCACCGTGGCCCCCAGCGCCTTCGCCCACTGGCAGACGATGGTTCCGACGCCGCCGGCCGCCGCATGGATCACGATGGTGTCGCCCGGCTGCACACGGTAGGTGCGGCGCAGCAGGTATTGCGCGGTGAGACCCTGCATCATCACCGCGGCCCCCTGCTCGAAGGAGACGGAATCGGGCAGCGGCACGAGGATGGCTGCCGCGACGTTGCGCACTTCGGCATAGGCGCCGAGCGGCGAAGTCGCATAGGCGACCCTGTCGCCCACCTTCACGTCGGTCACGCCAGCACCGACCGCCTCGACCACGCCGGCCGCCTCCTGGCCGAGACCGGACGGCAGCGGCACCGGATAGAGGCCGCTGCGGTGATAGGTATCGATGTAGTTGAGGCCAACGGCGTGATGGCGCACGCGCGCCTCGCCGGCTGCGGGCGGCGGCACCTCGACGCTTTCCCATTGCAGGACTTCGGGGCCGCCGGTGCGACGGATACGAATGGCATGGGGCATGAATTTCTCCTTTTGAGCGACATCACCGCGCTAGACGGAAGGCTAGCGCACGAGCGAAAACCCGAGCCGCAATTGCGAGGAACGCGGCGCCTTGTAGTCGAGCAGGGTTTCGCCGTAACCGTTGAAGTATTGCAGATGGAGGAACGCGCCGACACCCGAGAACACGCTCTGCCGCAAGGGATACGACAGGTCGAACTGGGTGCTGTTCTTGTCCTGGGTTCCACGGCGCAGCAGCGTCGTCAGCATCAGCCCGTCGTCCCGCCCCACGCGCATGCCGAGTTCGCCGTAGCCGCGGTAGCTGGCGATGTCGGGGTTGTCCGTCTTGTCGAGGTAGGTCCATACCTTGGGCGCGACGCCGAAGTAGGTACGGCCATCGCCGAAGTCGAAGTAGTAGCGCGCTTCCGCCCGCAGGAACAGCGTGTCGATGCTGCGCGAACTGGCGCCATCCTTGCCATTCGACTCGTGCTCGTAGCCTCCCGACAGGGAGACCCAGCCGCCGCCTTCGGGATTGGACAGCATCCAGCGGTAGAACAGCGAAGGCCGAAAGCTCGTATCGCGAAAAGGCTTGGAATCCGAAGACAGATCCCACAAGGAAGTCTGGGTGAAGCCGAAATACAGACCGCGCGCCACCGGGAAGGTCTCGGCGACCACGCCCTGGTCGTCGAAGATGCGATAGCGGAAGCTGAACTGGAAGCGCGCCGAGCGTGGGTCGTGACCGCCGACGAGGAAGTACATCGGTTCGTTGAAGCCCAGCGCGCTGGGCTGCGCCGCCTCGGACGAAGCGCCCTGGCGGGCGACGGGCGCCATCGGGTCGAGCGTGCCGGCCTGGGCGGTGGTCGTCGGCGTGCGGCTGGCGGCACCGGCGTCGACCAGCATGCGCGCCGACGGTGCCTCGGACAGGGTCAGCGTGGCGACACCGATCACCTCCCGCGGCCACTGCCCCGCATAGCGGCGCTGGCCCGACTCGGCTGCCCCGGCGGCAACGAGTTCCAGTGCGATGCGCGGCCCGCCGTCGGGCAGTTCGACCAGCGCCGGCAGGCGCTCGGGCGGCGCTGCGCCCCCCGGCAGGCCGACCACGATCACGGAGAACGGCTCGCCTGGCACGACGCGCGGATCGGGCGAGGCCAGAAGCCAGCCTGCTGGAGCGGCGGGCAGCGGCAAGACAAGCGCGCTGGCCAGCAAGGCAAGCCGCGCTACACCGCCAGAGCGCGAAAGACGGATCATGCCGAACCCTCGAGAATGAGCAGCCGCCATCGTAAGGACAGTTTCGGGCGCAAGCGGTGAGCAATTCTCTCGCCGCGAGCCTTGCGGCATTCGCTTCGGCCCTGGGAGTCGATGCCTCCGGGGCCGCGCGGTCGCCGCCAGCGGATCAGGCCGGAAGTCATTCCCGGCGCAGCGCCGTGCGCCACGCGAGTTCGGCCACACGCCTCACATCCGGCCGTCTGGGCCCGCGGCGTCAGCGTTCGAGCACGTAAGTGCCAGGCGCCGGCGCGAGTGCCGGAAACGCAGCCGTCGCGGCCGGCCGCGCGTCGACCAACTGGCCGGCCTTGGGCCCGAGCCACGCCATCCAGTCTTCCCACCAGCTTCCGTCATGCTCCTGCGCGCGCGCGCGCCAGGTCTCGGCGCTGTCGGAACGATGCGCGGCATCTACCCGGTAGCTGCGCTTGGGCGGCTTCACCGGCGGATTGACGATGCCGAGGATGTGCCCCGAACTCGACAGCACGAAGCGCTTGTCGCCGACGACATGATTGACGATGCGAAAAGTCTGGGCCCAGGGCGCGATGTGATCGTCCACCGCCGAGACAGCATAGAGCGGCTGGCGGATCCTGGCGAGGTCGAGCGATTCGCCCGCCACCTCGAGCGCATCGGCCTCGATCAGGCGGTTATGCAGATAGAGCTCGCGCAGATACCAGGCATGCATCGCCCGCGGCATGCGCGTGCTGTCCATGTTCCAGTACAGCACGTCGAACGGCTGGGGCGATTCGCCATACAGCCAGCCATTCACCACGTAGTGCCAGATCAGGCTGTTGGAGCGCAACAGCCGGAACGCCGCCGCCATGTCCTTGCCGTCCAGGTAGCCCTGTCGCTGCATCTGCGCCGACAGGTGGCTGACGCTGCGCTCGTCGATGAACACCTCGATGTCGCCCGGCTTGTGGAAATCCACCAGCGTGGTGAACAGCGTGAAATCGGCGACAGGCACCTCGTCAGGCGCGAAATGCCGATTGGCCCAGGCCAGATACATCGTCAGCGCGGTGCCGCCGATGCAGTAACCGACGGCATGGACCCTTGGCACGCCGCAGAAACGGCGAGCGGTATCCACCGCCGCATGCACGCCATCGCGCAGGTAGTCATCGAAGCCCACATCCGCCATGGAGGCGTCTGGATTCTTCCAACTCGTGATGAAGACGTCGAAGCCCTGGTCGAGCAGGAAGCGCACCATGCTCTTCTTCGGCGTGAGATCGAGCACGTAGAATTTGTTGATCCAGGGCGTGATGATCACCACCGGCTCCGCATGCACCTGCGGCCGGGTCGGGGCGTAGTGGATCACCTCGAGCAGGCGGTTGCGGAACACCACGGCGCCGGGCGTCGTCGCGAGGTTCTCCCCGACCTTGAAATCCTCGGGATCGGCCATGCGCACGCTTCCCGCGCGAATGTCCGCGATGAGGTTTTCCAGGCCGTGCACCAGGCTTTCGCCGCCGGTCTCCATCGCCTTGCGCATGGCGACCGGATTGGTCCAGAAGAAATTCGTCGGCGCCACCGCATTCAGCCACTCGCGCCACCAGAAAGCGGCTCGCCGCCGTTCCTTGCTCGACAGCCCCGGGGTGTCGTACAGCATGTCCTGAAAATGGTGGGTGCAGGCGAGGTACCAGTCCTTGACCAGATCCCAGGTGGGCGATTCGGTCCAGGCCGGATCGGCCCAGCGCTGGTCATCGACATGCGGCTTCACGGGCTCTTCGCTCGGCAAGCCAAGCATGCGACACCAGGAATGCGATTGCAGCTTCCACAGATCGGTCGTCAGGCCTGCGAGCTTTTCTCCCAGTTCCTGCGGGTGCAGCGTCCAGGCGAGCTGCGCATGCATGATTGGCGCACTCATGCCGAGCGGATCGGCAGCCGAAGCAAGCCGATTCAGCGAATCATTCAACTGACGGTACAGGCGCTGTCCGTCGGGGAGCCCTTGGCTGGGTCGCTGGCGGGAACTCATGGCAGAAGAGTCGAGCGGTTAAGGAACATTTTTGATTCTACCCCTCGGCCACTTCCCCGCGCTGCCCGCGTCAGCCACAGGATCGGAACAGTCTGCAGTAGCGCGGGCTGAGCGGATGAGGGCTCCGCATGGAGGCCCTCATCCGCTCAGCCCGTCTGCCTCTGATGAGGCGGCTAAGCGATGCGCCTCAGCGCGCCGCCGCGCCCCGCCCCTCGCTGGCGTCGACCACCGCAAGCGCGGTGATGTTGACCAGGCGCCGGACAGTGGCCGAAGGCGTCAGGATGTGGACCGGTTGCGCCGCGCCCAGCAGCATCGGCCCGATGGTGACGCCGTCGCCGTTGGCCATCTTCATCAGGTTGAACGAGATGTTCGCCGCATCCAGGTTGGGCATCACCAGCAAGTTGGCTTCGCCGCTGAGCGTGGTCTCGGGATTCACCCGCGAGCGGATTTCCGAGGACAGCGCAGCGTCCCCGTGCATCTCTCCATCCGCATCGAGGTCGGGCGCGATGCGGCGCAGAATCGAGGCCGCCTCGCGCATCTTGCGCGCCGAGGCAGAGTTCGAACTGCCGAAGTTGGAGTGCGACATCAGCGCCACGCGCGGCTCGATGCCGAAGCGGCGCAGCTCCTCCGCCGCCATGCGGGCGATCTCGGCCACTTCCTCGGCGCTCGGGTTCTCGTTCACATAGGTGTCGGTAACGACCAGCATGCGCTTGGACAGCAGCAGCATGTTCATCGCGGCAAACAGCTTCGCGCCCGGCTTGAGGCCGATCACGTTGCGCACCTGGCGCAAGTGGTATTCGTAGGTGCCGAAGGTCCCGCACACCAGCGCATCGGCATCGCCACGGCGCAGCAGCATGGCGCCGATCAAGGTCGTGTCGCGGCGCATCTTGGCCTTGGCCAGTTCCGGCGTGACCCCGTCGCGGCACATCATGCGGTGATACTCGCCCCACAGCTCGCGATAGCGGGGATCGGATTCCGGGTTGACGATGTCGAAGTCGCGCCCGGGCACCAGCGTGAGGCCGATCTTCTTGATGCGCATTTCGATGACGCTCGGGCGGCCGATCAGGATCGGCCGCGCCAGGCCTTCGTCGATCGCCACGCGGGTGGCGTGCAGCACGCGCTCGTCCTCGCCTTCCGCGTAGATGACGCGCTTCTGGCCGTCGGGGACGCACTTGGCGGCGGCGAACACCGGCTTCATGACGATGCCGGACTGGTACACGAAATTGTTGAGGCTGCTGACGTAGGCGTCGAAATCCTGGATCGGCTCGGTGGCCACGCCCGAATCCATCGCCGCCTTGGCCACGGCCGGCGCGATCTTGACGATCAGGCGCGGGTCGAAGGGCTTGGGAATGATGTATTCGGGACCGAAGCTGAGGTCCGCGCCGCCATAGGCGGAGGCGACGATGTCGCTCTGCTCGGCCTGCGCCAGCTCGGCGATCGCCTTCACGCAGGCGAGCTTCATCTCCTCGTTGATCGTCGTCGCGCCGACGTCGAGCGCACCGCGGAAGATGAACGGGAAGCACAGTACGTTATTGACCTGGTTCGGGAAATCCGAACGGCCGGTGGCGATGATGCAGTCCGGGCGCACGGCCTTGGCGTCGGCCGGAAGGATCTCGGGGTTCGGGTTGGCCAGCGCGAAGATCAGCGGCTTGTCGGCCATCTTCGCAACCATCTCGGGCTTGAGCACCCCGGCGGTGGACAGGCCCAGGAAGACATCCGCGCCCTCGATCACATCGGCCAGCGTGCGGCCTTCGGTGCGCTGGGCGTAGCGCGCCTTGGTCGGCTCCATGTTGGCCTCGCGGCCCTCGTAGATCACGCCCTTGGAGTCGCAGACGTAGACGTTCTCGCGCTTGAGACCGACGCTCACCATCATGTCCAGGCACGCAATGGCCGCCGCGCCGGCGCCGGAGCACACCAGCTTGACCTTGTCGATGTCCTTGCCGACGACCTTCAGGCCATTGATGAGGCCGGCCGCCGAGATGATCGCAGTGCCGTGCTGGTCGTCGTGAAACACCGGAATCTTCATGCGCTCGCGCAGCTTCTTCTCGATGTAGAAGCACTCGGGCGCCTTGATGTCCTCGAGGTTGACGCCACCGAGCGTCGGCTCGAGCGAGGCGATGATCTCGATCAGCTTGTCGGGGTCGTTCTCGGCGATCTCGATGTCGAACACATCGATATTGGCGAACTTCTTGAACAGGCAACCCTTGCCTTCCATCACCGGCTTGGCCGCGAGCGGGCCGATGTTGCCCAGGCCCAGCACCGCGGTGCCGTTGGTGACGACCGCGACGAGGTTGCCTCGACTGGTGAATTCGCGCGCCTGCGTCGGCTCCTCGACGATGGCGTCGCAGGCGGCAGCCACGCCTGGCGAGTAGGCCAGGGCAAGGTCGCGCTGGTTGATGAGGCTCTTGGTCGGGACGACCGAAATCTTGCCGCGCGTCGGCGAACGGTGATAGTCCAGCGCAGCGGCGATGAAATCCTGATCCATGTGTTCTCCCCTCTTGGAACGGTGAGGTATGTTGGTTGTTGTCGGTTGCGAATGCAGATGGCGCGACGGAGCGCGGCGACTGCGGCGTGACCGCGACCGGACCGCCCCGGGGCATTGCCTGGCTGCTGGACGGAATCCGGCGCGAATGGATTCGCCCATCCGCGAGAGTGACGCGGGCGGAGTTTAGCGCAGCGCACGGGCATTTGTCAGAGCGCGCCGCTGATGCGCGGATGCGGGTTTCACCCGTTGCAAAGTCGGGAAAACCCCGATCACGCCGCGTTTTTGGCAGAATGCCGGCGACCGAACAGAGGGGATCGAAAATGCGGCGAGTGGTGTTCAATCAGAAAGGCGGGGTCGGCAAGTCCACCATCACCTGCAACCTGGCGGCAATCAGCGCGCACCAAGGGAAGCGCACGCTGGTGGTGGACCTCGATCCGCAGGGCAATTCGACGCAATACCTGCTCGGCGCGGGCAGCGACGAACTGGACACGACGCTGGCCGACTTCTTCGATCAGACGCTGAACTTCCGCCTGAATCCCCGTGCCACCGCCGACTTCATCGTCGCCACGCCGTTTGAGCACCTGCACTTGATGCCTTCGCACCCGCAACTCGAGGAGCTGCAAGGCAAGCTGGAGTCGCGCTACAAGATCTACAAGCTGCGTGATGCGCTGAACGAGCTTGCCGACGACTATGACGTGGTGTTCATCGACACTCCGCCGGCGCTGAACTTCTACACCCGCTCGGCCCTGATCGCCGCCGACACCTGCCTGATTCCGTTCGATTGCGACGAATTCTCCCGCCGCGCGTTGTATTCGCTGCTGGAGAACGTGCAGGAGATCAAGTCCGACCACAACCGCCATCTGGAGGTGGAAGGCATCGTGGTGAACCAGTTCCAGCCACGCGCCAGCCTGCCGGCCAAGGTGGTGCAGGAGCTGGTTGCGGAAGGCCTGCCGGTGCTGGAGCCGTATCTGTCGGCCTCGGTGAAGGTCAAGGAATCACACGAGCAGGCGAAACCGATGATCCACCTCGACCCGAAGCACAAGCTGTCGCAGGAGTTCGTCGCGCTGCACGACACATTGGCGCGCAAGTACGGGGCGTGATCAGGCCGCCTCCAGCTTCGCCACCGCCAGCAACAACCACTTCACGCCGGCCGGACCGAAGTTGATCTGCACCTTGGCATCCGCCCCGCTGCCCTCGGCGGCCACGATCACCCCCTGGCCGAACTTCGCATGACTCACCGACTGCCCGATGCGCAAGCCATTGGGTAGTTGAGCGAAGGCGGGACGCGGCGCACGCTGCACCGCGGGCGCGGTTGAAGGCTTGAAATAACCGCCCCCCATGCCGCCCATCGCCCCGCCCGCCGCCGAGCGCGGATTCGGCGGCGTGAGCCACTTCGTCAGCTCCGACGGAATCTCTTCGAGGAAGCGCGAACGCAGGTTGTAGCGCGTCTGGCCGTGGAGCATGCGGCTCTGCGCGAAGGACAGGTACAGCCGCTCGCGTGCCCGCGTCACCGCGACGTACATCAGCCGGCGCTCCTCCTCCAGGCCGTCGGTCTCGAGGATGCTGTTCTCGTGCGGAAACAGCCCCTCTTCCAGCCCGGACAGGAACACCACGTTGAACTCCAGCCCCTTGGCCGAATGCACCGTCATCAACTGCACCGCATCGGCCCCCTGGTCGGCCTGGTGGTCGCCCGCCTCGAGCGAAGCGTGGGCGAGGAAATCGGCCAGCAGCGGGTGCGGCTGCGCGAGGGCCTCCTCGTCAGCCTGGGATTCGGCGACGAAGTTGGCCGCGGCATTCAGGAGCTCGTCCAGGTTTTCCAGCCGCTCGCGGCCCTCCTTCTCCGCCTTGTAGTGCGCACGCAGGCCGCTGAGTTCGAGCACGTGGTCGACCAGCTCGGGCAGCGGCAAGCGCGCGGTGTCGCGGCGCACGTCTTCCACCAGGCGGACGAACTGGCCCAGCGAGGTGCCCGCCTTGCCGGTGAGATGGGGCACGGTGGCGTAGAGGCTGGTGTTGTAGATGCGTGCGGCGTCATTGAGCACCTCCAGCGAACGCGCGCCGATGCCACGCGTCGGGAAGTTCACCACGCGGGCGAAGGCGGTGTCGTCGTCCGGATTGGCGATCAGGCGCAGATAGGCCAGCGCATGCTTGATCTCCTGCCGCTCGAAGAAGCGCAGCCCGCCATAGACGCGGTACGGAATGCCCGCGGAAAACAACTGGTGCTCGAGCACGCGCGATTGCGCGTTGGAGCGGTACAGCAGCGCGATTTCGGCGCGCAGGCCGCCTTCGCGCACCAGCGATTGCACCTCGTCGACGATCCAGCGCGCCTCGTCGGCGTCGGAGAAGGCCTCGAACACGCGGATGGGTTCGCCCGCGCCCTGATCGGTCCACAGGTTCTTGCCGAGGCGGTTGGTGTTGTGGCGGATGATGGCGTTGGCCGCGTCCAGGATGTTGCTGCGCGAACGGTAGTTCTGCTCCAGGCGGATCACGTTGGCGACGCGGAACTCGCGCTCGAAGTCGCGCATGTTGCCCACCTCGGCACCGCGGAAGCGATAGATGCTCTGGTCGTCGTCGCCGACGCAGAACATCGCCGCGCCACCCTCCCTCCCCTCGTCGGCGAACAGGCGCAGCCAGCGATACTGGAGGCGGTTGGTGTCCTGGAACTCGTCGACCAGGATGTGGCGGAAGCGGCGCTGGTAGTGGCGACGGATCGGCTCGTTGCGCTCCAGCAGTTCATAGCTGCGCAGCAGCAGTTCGGCGAAGTCCACCACCCCTTCGCGCTGGCACTGGGCTTCGTACTCCTGGTAGAGCTGCACGCGCTGGCGGGTGTAGTCGTCCCACGCCTCGACTGCCTGCGGCCGGTAGCCGGCCTCCTTCTGGCCATTGATGAAATGCTGCAGTTCGCGCGGCGGAAACTTCTCGTCATCGACGTTCAGTGTCTTCAGCAGGCGCTTGATGGCGGCAAGCTGATCGGCCGAATCGAGGATCTGGAACAACTGCGGCAAACCCGCGTCGCGGTGATGTGCGCGCAAAAGGCGGTTCGCCAGGCCATGGAACGTGCCGATCCACATGCCGCGCGTGCTCACCGGCAGCATGGCGGACAGGCGCGCAAGCATCTCCTTTGCCGCCTTGTTGGTGAAGGTCACAGCCAGGATGCCGGCGGGGTCGACCTGGCCAGACTGGATCAGCCAGGCGATGCGGGTCGTCAGCACGCGGGTCTTGCCGGAGCCGGCGCCGGCCAGGATCAGCGCGTGCTGCGGCGGCAGTGTCACGGCCTGCAGTTGTTCGGGGTTCAGGTTGGCGAGCAGGTTCGACATTGGCTTTCCTTGTTTGGCGTCATTGTAAACCGGTAGCGCAGGTGACCCCAGGCCAAAGAAATAGTAGAATTGTTGTACTAATGTTGCACTGCAGAAATCTGCTATTGAATTTCGAGAATTTCTGCATTAAGGTTCGTCTTGTGCATCGCAGCATTTTGCGAAGCTGGGGTGACCCAGGTCACGGGCAGGCGGACAAAGGCTACGTAGAATCAATGACGTAACGAAGCTGCGGCGACCATTTCGCTGCACGCTTCCGGCACTGTGGAGCGAGCCCAGAAGGCGCGCTCGGAATCGCGGCTTGTGACATTCAACCCGAGGAATACTGACCATGAAGACTCCGAAACTGCTTCCCTGGTATGCCCGCAAGGCTGGCATATCGATCGAACGTGCCGAGACGATCTGGCGCAAGGCCGTGCGCGAGGCCACCGAGGAAACCGGCTGGGTCGGCAACTCCGAATACTGGGGTGCCGCAATGAGCCACTTCCAGCGCCTGCTCGAAGAAGACAAGGCGTCGCTGTGCGCGCCGCGCGTCACGCCGCTGGTGCAGAGCCAGCGCCGCATGCTGCGCCTGCCGCTGATCGCCCTCGAGGATTTCGTCACGGCCATGGGTGCGAACTGGCAGCGCACCAACGGCTTTCCGCGCAAGGCCGCCTGACGACGCATCCGCGCCACGTCGGCTCGTTGCCGCGTGGCACCCAGCATGAACGCCCCTCGTCCCTGCGACGGGGGGCACAACCGGCTCCCTCCCTCTCCTTCAATGGAGATTCGGCATCCCGCATCCGTGCGGGGTGCCATTTTTTTGTCCATACGACCCGGGCCGGTGCGGTTCCATCGCATGCGCGCGTCGCCGCCGCGTCGCGGTCCATCGCGGCTTCGCGGTATACTCGCGCGTTTTCAACGCTTTCTGCCCCCACGCGCACGCTCATGCAGGACAAATACCAGCCCGCCGCCGTCGAGACGGCCGCCCAGCAGCACTGGGACTCCACCGACGCCTTCCGAGTGACGGAAGACGCGAGCAAGCCCAAGTACTACTGCCTGTCGATGTTCCCCTATCCGTCGGGCAAGCTGCACATGGGGCACGTGCGCAACTACACCATCGGCGATGTGCTGGCGCGCTATCACCGCATGCGCGGCTACAACGTGCTGCAGCCGATGGGCTGGGACGCCTTCGGCATGCCGGCCGAGAACGCCGCAATCCAGAACAATGTACCGCCGGCGAAGTGGACTTACGCCAACATCGACTACATGAAGGCGCAGTTGAAGCGGCTGGGTTTCGCCATCGACTGGTCGCGCGAGCTGGCCACCTGCACGCCGGAGTACTACCGCTGGGAGCAGTGGCTGTTCACCCGCCTGTTCGAGAAGGGGCTGATCTACAAGAAGCTCGGCACGGTGAACTGGGACCCGGTCGACGAGACGGTCCTCGCCAACGAGCAGGTCATCGACGGCCGCGGCTGGCGTTCCGGCGCGCTCGTCGAGAAGCGCGAGATCCCCATGTATTACATGAAGATCACCGCCTATGCCGACGAGCTGCTGGCTGCGCTCGACGACCTGCCCGGCTGGCCCGAGCAGGTGAAGCTGATGCAGAAGAACTGGATCGGCCGCTCGGAAGGGGTGGAAGTGCATTTCCCCTACGATCTGTCGACGATCGGCCACGCCGGCGTGCTCAAGGTCTTCACCACCCGCGCCGACACGCTGCTGGGCGCCACCTACGTCGCGGTGGCTGCCGAGCATCCGCTCGCCACGCAGGCCGCCGCCGGTAACGCTGAACTCGCCGCCTTCATCGAGGAGTGCAAGCACGGCGGAGTCGCCGAGGCCGACCTCGCAACGATGGAAAAGAAGGGCATGCCCACCGGCCTGCGCGTGGTGCATCCGCTGACCGGCGAATACCTTGACGTATGGGTCGCCAACTACGTGCTGATGGGCTACGGCGAAGGCGCGGTGATGGCGGTGCCCGCGCACGACGAGCGCGACTTCGCCTTCGCCACCAAATACAGCCTGCCGATCGCGATGGTGGTGCGCTCCACGCGCGATGCCTACGACGACACCGTGGCGCCGTGGAACGACGCTTACGCCGAGCACGGCCGACTGGTGAACTCGGGCAAGTACGACGGACTGCACTTCCAGGACGCGGTGGACGCCATCGCCGCCGACCTCGACGCGAAGGGCCTGGGCGCCAAGCGCGTGCAGTTCCGCCTGCGCGACTGGGGCATCTCGCGCCAGCGCTACTGGGGCTGCCCGATCCCGATGATCCACTGCGCCGACTGCGGCGACGTACCGGTACCCGACGACCAGTTGCCGGTGGTGCTGCCCGAGAACGTCGAGATCACCGGCCGCGGCTCGCCGCTGGCCAAGATGCCAGAGTTCTACGATTGCAGTTGTCCGAAGTGCGGCAAGCCGGCGAAGCGCGAAACCGACACGATGGACACCTTCGTCGAATCCTCGTGGTACTTCCTGCGCTATGCCTGCGCCGACAGCAGCACGGCGATGGTGGATGAGCGTGTCAACTACTGGGCGCCGGTAGACCAGTACATCGGCGGCATCGAGCACGCCATCCTGCACCTGCTCTACTCGCGCTTCTTCACCCGCGCCATGCGCGACTGCGGGCTGGTGAACGTCTCCGAGCCCTTCACCAACCTGCTCACCCAGGGCATGGTGGTGGCCGAGACCTATTACCGTGAGCTCGACGGCGGCAAGAAGCAGTGGATCAATCCGGCGGACGTCGCCATCGAACGTGACGAGCGTGGCCGCATCGTCGCCGCGAAACTCTGCGCCGACGGGCTGCCGGTGGTCATCGGCGGCACCGAGAAGATGTCGAAGTCCAAGAACAACGGCGTCGACCCGCAGTCGCTGGTGGATCAGTACGGCGCCGACACCGCCCGCCTGTTCATCATCTTCGCCGCGCCGCCCGATCAGCAGCTCGAATGGTCCGACTCCGGCGTCGAGGGCGCCTCGCGCTTCCTGCGCCGGGTGTGGAACTACGGCCACACCTTCGTCACCGAGACGCGGCCTGCCCTGCCGACCGAGCGCAAGCTCGCCGCAGGCGACATCCCTTCCGCCCTCGCCGACGCACGCCGGGAGATCCACACGCACCTGAAGCAGGCCAACTACGACTTCGGCAAGCACCAGTTCAACACCGTCGTGTCGGCAGCGATGAAGATCCTCAACGCGCTCGAGAAGGCGCAAAAGGAACTGGCTGCGAGCGCCCCCGCCGCCCATGCCGAAGTGGCGGAGGAAGGCTTCTCCATCCTGCTGCGCCTACTGTCGCCGATCACGCCGCATATCTGCCATGCGCTGTGGGTCGACTGCGGCTTCGGCACGGATATCCTCTCCACCCGCTGGGCGGAGCCGCTCGAAGCCGCGCTGAAGCAGGACGAACTCGAACTGGTGCTGCAGGTGAATGGCAAGCTGCGCGGCAGCCTCAAGGTGGCAGCCGACGCCTCGAAGAGCCAGATCGAGGCGCTCGCCCTTGCCTCCGAAGCCGCGCAGAAATTCATGGAAGGCAAACCGCCCAGGAAAGTGGTGGTGGTGCCCGGCCGCCTCGTCAACATCGTGGTCTGAGGGACGCCTCATGCTCGCAGCCCCCGCCCTGCCCCGCCGCCGCCTGCTCCTTGCCGGCGCAGGATTTCTCGGCCTGGCCCTCGGCGGCTGCGGCTTTCACCTGCGCGGTCCGCAGCGCATGGACTTCGCCACCATTCACATCGGCGTGAGTGCGTTGTCCGATTTCGGCGCCACGCTGAGGCGCCAGTTCGCGACCACCGAGACCACCAGGGTGGTCGAGGATCCCGCGCAGGCCGAGGTCCGCCTGCAGATCCTCGTCGATTCGCGCACGCGCGAGATCCTCAGTCTGACCGGCCGCGGCACGGTGCGCGAATACCAGCTCATCCAGCGCCTGCGCTTCCAGTTGCTGGACAAGGCCGGGGTCGCCATCCTTGCCCCGACCGAACTCGTCGCAAGGCGCGAATACACCTTCGACGACTCGCAGATCCTCGGCAAGGAACAGGAAGAGGCGCTGCTCTACCGCGACATGCAGGAAGATCTCATCCAGCAGTTGATGCGGCGACTCGCGACGGTCAGGCTCAAGCGCTGATCGGCGTTCCACCCGCCGCTCCCCTGCGATGATCCTGCGCCCCGACCAGCTCTCCGCTTCGCTCGCAAAGCCACTCGGCCCGTTGTGGATCGTGCACGGCAACGAGCCGCTGCTGGTGCTGGAGGCCGCCGATGCAATCCGCGCGGCCGCGCGCAGGCAGGGCTACGACGAGCGCGAGACGCTGGTCGTCGGCCAGGGCTTCAAGTGGGACAGCCTGGCGCTGGCGGCGGGCAACCTTTCCCTGTTTGGCGGCGCAAAACTGATCGACCTGCGCATTCCCACCGGCAAGCCGGGCCGCGATGGCGGCGAGGCGCTGCAGCGCTATGCCGCGGCGCCGCCGGCGCAGACCCTGACCCTGGTCACCCTGCCCGAGCTCGACTGGCAGGCACGCAAGACGGGCTGGTTCAAGGCGCTCACCGACGCGGGCACCGCGCTCGAGTTCAACGCACCCGAGCGCGAGCGGCTGCCCGACTGGATCGCGCGCCGCCTCGCCGTGCAGGAACAGAGCGCGCCGCCCGAGGCGCTCGCCTTCATCGCCGACCACGTCGAAGGCAACCTCCTCGCCGCGCACCAGGAGATCCTCAAGCTCGGGCTGCTGCACCCCAAGGGTGCACTGAGCCTGGAGCAGGTCCAGGACGCGGTGCTCAACGTCGCGCGCTACGACATCGACATGCTGCGCCAGGCGGTGCTGGAGGGTGATCCGGCGCGCTGCGCCCGACTGCTCGAGGGCCTGCGCGCCGAAGGTGCCGCCCCGCCCCTGGTGCTGTGGGCGCTGGCGAACGAGGCGCGCAGCCTGGCGACCCTGCGCGCCGGCCAGGACGAAGGCCAGCCGTTGCCGGCCCTGCTCAAGGCCGAGCGGGTGTTCGACGAGCGCCGCAAGCAGGCCGTCACCCGCGCCCTCGGGCGCCTGGGTTCGCCGGCACTGCGCGCCACCCTGCTGCACGCAGCCCGTATCGACCGCATGATCAAGGGTCTGGTCCCGGGCGACGTGTGGGACGAATTCCTGCAGCTCAGCCTCCGGCTGGCCCGCCGCTGAAGACGAAACTGCCTTTTCGGTGCTTTAATTCGGCATCAGACAACGTCTTACCGACCCGCACATGGACATCCAGCACTACATGCAGACCCTGGGCCGCCAGGCCCGCGCCGCCTCGCGCGTCGTCGCCGCGGCCTCGACCGAAGCCAAGAACAACGCGCTGCTCGCCATGGCCGCGGAGATCCGTGCCCGACGCGACGCGCTGCTCGCGGCCAATGCGCAGGATCTCGAGGCGGCGCGCGCCGCAGGTCTCGAGGCGGCCCTCATCGACCGCCTCACGCTGAACGAGAAGGGCATCGAGGCGATGGCCGCCGGCCTGGAGCAGGTCGCTGCCCTGCCCGATCCGGTCGGCGAGATCACCGACGTCAAGCGCCGGCCATCCGGCATCCAGGTGGGCAAGATGCGCGTGCCGCTGGGCGTGATCGGCATCATCTACGAGGCGCGGCCCAACGTCACCGCGGATGCCGCAGCGCTGTGCCTGAAGTCCGGCAACGCCGCGATCCTGCGCGGCGGCAAGGAAGCGATCAACGCCAACCGCGCGATCGCCGCCTGCGTGCGCGCCGGCCTGCTGGCCGCCGGGCTGCCCGAGCATGCGGTGCAGGTGGTGGAGACCACCGACCGCGAGGCGGTGGGCAGGCTGATCTCCATGCCGGAATTCGTCGACGTCATCGTCCCGCGCGGCGGCAAGGGCCTGATCGAGCGCATCTCGAAGGATGCGCGTGTGCCGGTGATCAAGCACCTCGACGGCAACTGCCACGTCTACATCGACGACGAGGCCGATCCGGCCAAGATCGTGCCCATCGTCGAAAACGCCAAGACGCAACGCTACGGCACCTGCAATACCGCCGAATCGCTGCTGGTGGCACGCGGCATCGCCGACCTCTACCTGCCTGCGATCGCACGCATGCTCGCCGCCAGGGGCGTGGAGATGCGCTGCTGCGAGGAATCGCTGGCGCTGTTGCGCGAGGCCGCCATCGACGGCGCCAGGCTCGTCGCCGCGACCGAAGCCGACTGGCGCGAGGAATACCTCGCACCCATCATCGCGGTGAAACTGGTGGACGGCGCCGACGAGGCAATCGCGCACATCAACACCTACAGCTCGGGCCACACCGAGGCCATCGTCACCGAGAACTACACGACGGCGATGCGCTTCCTGCGCGAAGTCGATTCGGCCTCGGTGATGGTCAACGCCTCGACCCGCTTCGCGGACGGCTTCGAATACGGCCTGGGGGCCGAGATCGGCATCTCGACCGACAAGATCCACGCCCGCGGCCCGGTCGGGCTGGAGGGCCTGACCAGCCAGAAATGGATCGTGTTCGGCAATGGCGAGGTACGCAAGTAAGCGCGTGACCAGGGAATGCGACGCCGTCCTCGCGCTGCCGTTCGGCCCCTTCGGCATCTGCCTTGCCGATGAACTGATCGAGGAGCTCTGCTTCCTGCCTCCGGGCACGCCACTGAGGCCCCCTCGGAGCGAGCTGGCCCAACGCACCGCAACCGCCATCCAGGCGTGGCTGGAAGACCCCGTCAGCGTGCCTGAGCTGCCTTTCGCCCGCCGCGGCACCCCGTTCCAGCAGCGCGTGTGGCGATCCATCTCCGGCATCCCGGCCGGAGAAACGCGCACCTACGGCGCGCTGGCGCACGAACTGGGCAGCGCCGCACGCGCCGTGGGGCAGGCCTGCGGCGCCAATCCCTTTCCGCTGCTGGTGCCCTGCCATCGCGTCACCGCGGCAGCGGGCATCGGCGGCTTCGCCAACGCCAGTGGCGGCTGGCTGATCGAGGCCAAGCGCTGGTTGCTGGCCCATGAGGTCGCTCGATGAGCCGCCGGCAGACAGCCCCGGTGGAGGCGACACTGTCGCCCGAGGCACGCGCCGAGCTCGATGCCTTCATCGACACGCTGTGGCTGGAGCACGGTCTGGCGCGCAACACGCTCGCCGGCTATCGCAGCGACCTGGCTCTGTTCGCAGCCTGGCTCGCGCCGCGCGGCGACGTGCTGCAGCGCGCGAGTGGCGCCGACCTGGCCGCCTATCTCGCCGAATTCAGCCAGCGTGCCAAACCGGCGAGCCAGCGCCGCCTGCTGGCGACCTGGCGCCGCTATTACCGCCACCTCGTGAGCCGTGGCCTGATTGGCGAAGACCCCACGCTGCTGCTCGAGCCACCATTGCCGACACAGCGCTTTCCACGCACCCTGAGCGAGGCCCAGGTGGAGGCGCTGCTCGCAATCCCCGACTTGGGCACTCCGCTGGGCCTGCGCGACCGCTGCATGCTCGAAGTCCTTTATGCTGCGGGCCTGCGTGTATCGGAACTCGTCGGCCTGCGGCTGTTCGAGGTGAGTCTCAACGACGGCCTGGTGCGCGTCATGGGCAAGGGCAGCAAGGAACGGCTCGTGCCGCTGGGGCAGATTGCCGCTGAATGGATCACGCGTTATCTGCGCGAGGGGCGTGCGCTGCTGCTCGCAGGCCGGAACAGCGATGCCGTTTTCGTCACCCGTCTGGGCGCGCCGATGACACGCCAGATGTTCTGGCGCATCATCAAGCAGCACGCCCTCGCCGCCGGAATCGCGCCGGAGCGGATTTCGCCCCACACGCTGCGCCATGCATTTGCGACCCATCTGCTCAATCACGGCGCCGACCTGCGGGTGGTGCAATTGCTCCTCGGCCACGCCGACATTTCGACGACTCAGGTATACACGCACGTCGCAAGGGAGAGGCTGAAGCAGCTTCATTCCGCACATCATCCCCGCGCCTGAACGGCGAACTCAATCCATCACTTTGCGATTCATGGAATCGTGATCATGTCCAAGACCGAACTCCACGCACCCGAAACACCCGCAACGCGATTTCTTCGCCAGCATGGCGTTGCCTATTCCAGCCATCCCTATGCCTACGAGGAACACGGCGGCACTGCCGTTTCAGCAAGGGAACTGAATGTCAGCGAACACGCGGTGATCAAGACGCTGATCATGGAAGACGAGAACGCCGCCCCATTGATCGTTCTGATGCACGGCGACCGCAAGGTCTCCACCAAGGAACTCGCACGCCAGGCCGGACACAAGCGCGTCGAGCCGTGCCGCCCGGAGGTTGCCAATCGGCATACCGGCTTTCTCGTCGGCGGCACTTCACCCTTCGGCACACGCAAGAGCATGCCTGTCTTCATGGAGCGCACGATCCTCGAAATCCCGCTCATCTACATCAACGGCGGACGCCGCGGATATCTGGTGGGAATTCATCCGCACGACATCCTGCGCATTCTTCACCCCACTCTGGTCGACGTCTCCCTTTAATTCTTTCCCCCAATTTCTTGACAATCATTTTAAACGGCTAAAATTAATGGCAGAATTGCGTCATTGATTTTTGCCTGCCCCGTCGCTTTGCAATGGGGCCAATATCCAGCCTGGATCACCATGCCGGGCAAGAATTGGGAGAGAACATGGACCTTTCATCTCTGTCGCTGAGCGAATTGCGCCGCCTGCAGGGTCGCGTCGAAAGCGAGATCCGCCGCCGCACCGACACCACCCGGCGCAGTCTGCTGAAGAAGATGCAGAAGATGGCCGCCGACGAAGGGCTGTCGCTGGATGACCTGCTCGAAGCTGCGCCGGCACCGGAAGCAAAGCCCGTTGCACCGAAACGCACGCGCCGCGCCAACGGCACCGCCGAAAAGAAAGCCGCACCCGTCATCAAGTATCGCCACCCCGAAGATCCGTCGAAGGGCTGGAGCGGCCGCGGACGCAAACCGCAATGGGCAATGGATTGGGTCGCGCAGGGTAAATCGCTGGAAGAACTCGCCGTTTGATCCACGCGCCGGATCGGCATTCCGGCGTGCATTTTCAGATGCAGGAAGATATACCCTTCATTCGCGAGGCATGAAAGGCATAGCACCAGCGGCGGGAGAATCGCCACTGCGTCCCCGCTCGATGAATACGCCGACGCGGCGCACGCCTTTCATGACACCGATCTTGGCCAGCCTCAGCTTCACCCACGGGGCACGAAAGTCGTTCAGCAATAGTTCGACCACGAACTCACCGAGCGTTTCAATCAGGTTGAAATGGCGCTGCGCCAGTTCGGCGTGAATCCGCTGAATCACCACCGCGTAGTCGATGGTGTCGGAGATGTCATCGCGCGCGGCAGCCGCATCAGGAACGCCGAAGGTGAGATTGAGTTCGACCGTCTGCGGCGCAGCCTTTTCGCGGGCATAGATGCCGATCCACGCCTGCACCCGCAATTCCTCGATGAAGATGAAATCCATGCTGGTTCCCGATTAGAATCGGCGCCATCTTAGCGCGGATGCCCCGGCATTCCGCAATCACGCCGACGCCTGCCGCAGTGCGCCACCACCCCGCCATTCGGCTGCTGGAGAAAAGATGTCCCTTCTGATTCTGCTCGTTGCCGCCTATCTCCTCGGCTCCATTCCGTTCGCGATCGTCAGCAGCCGGCTGTTCGGACTCGAGGATCCGCGACGCTACGGCTCGGGCAACCCGGGGGCGACCAACGTTCTGCGCAGCGGCAACAAGGCCGCTGCGGCGCTGACGCTGATCGGCGACTGCCTGAAAGGCTGGCTAGCCGTCTGGGCCGCCACGCGGCTGGGCTTCGACGCGCTGGACGCGGCGCTCGCCGGCGTTGCCGCGTTTCTCGGGCACGTATTCACGATCTTCCTGCGCTTCAACGGCGGCAAGGGGGTGGCCACTGCGCTGGGCGTGCTGGCCGGAGTCGATTGGCGCATCGCCCTCGCCAGCCTGGTGGTGTGGCTGCTGACCGCGTTCGGCACGCGCTATTCGTCCGCAGGCGCCCTCGCCGCGGCAGTCGCCGCCCCGGTCGCCGCTGCGGTATTTCTCGGCCCCGGGCCCATCGTTGGCGTGCTCGCCGCGATGTCGGCGATCCTGATCTGGCGCCACGCAGCCAACATCAAGCGACTGATCGCCGGCACCGAAGGCCGCATCGGAAGCAAGAAGAAAGCCTGACGCGGGGCGCTGCGACCGGCAGCGATTTCATCGGATCATTGATCTGGCGCGGCGCCCGGGGCAGTCAGCTCGGTCAGGGGCCAGCGCGGCCTGATGCGCACCGCCGGCGGCGCAGTCCGTGTCTCGCCGGCAGCAAGACGCAAGGCGCCGGCAAATGCGATCATCGCGCCATTGTCGGTGCACAGCTCCGGCTCGGGGTAATGCACCCGCCCGCCACGCTTGCCGACGGCAGCATCCAGCACTTCGCGCAGGCGGCGGTTCGCACCGACACCGCCAGCGACGACCAGCGTCTTCAGTCCGGTCTTCTTCAGCGCACCGAGCGACTTCGCGCACAGCACATCAGCGACCGCCTCCTGGAAGGCCGCCGCGAGATCAGCCGCGAGCGCCGGCTGCCAGTCCGCACCCGAGACGATGTTCAGCACCGCTGTCTTCAGGCCGCTGAAGCTGAAGTCGAGGTCACCCGAGTGCAGCATCGGCCGCGGCAGCTTGAAGCGCCGGGCATCGCCCTGCTGGGCGAGATGCGCAAGCTGCGGCCCGCCCGGGTAGCCAAGCCCGAGCAGCTTGGCCGTCTTGTCGAAGGCCTCGCCCGCCGCATCGTCGACCGACTCGCCGAGCAGCACGTAGTCACCCACGCCGCGCACCCGCATCAACTGCGTATGTCCGCCGGAAACCAGCAGCGCAACGAAGGGAAAGGCAGGCGGATCGACCGACAGCAGGGGCGACAGCAGATGCCCCTCGAGATGATGCACCGGCAGCGCCGGCACGCCGCGCGCCAGTGCGAGCGCCTCGGCCACGCTGGCGCCCACCAGAAGCGCCCCGGCCAGCCCGGGGCCGGCGGTGTACGCGACGGCGTCGATGTCCTCCATGCGCAGCGCAGTGGATTGCAGCAGTTGCCCGAGCAGCACCGGCAGGCGGCGGATGTGGTCGCGCGAGGCCAGCTCGGGCACGACGCCACCGTAGGCCGCATGCAGATCCACCTGCGAGTGCAGGCAGTGCCCCAGCAGCCGGCCTCCCGCCTCTCCCGTCTCGTACACCGCAACCCCGGTCTCGTCGCAAGAGGTCTCGATACCCAGCACTTTCATTGCATCCATCCACCTGATTCGATGCGGCATTTTAACCACGCACCGGCCGCTTTCGAACCCGGGCGCACTTGCAATGTGGCACGTCGTCGTTTATATTTCTGCGCTTTCCGCCCACCAGACACCCAAGGAAGTACGCAATGCCCGGTATTCGCGTAAAAGAGAACGAGCCGTTTGAAGTTGCGATCCGCCGCTTCAAGCGCACGATCGAGAAGACCGGTGTGCTGACCGAGCTGCGTTCGCGCGAGTTCTACGAGAAGCCCACCGCCGAGCGCAAGCGCAAGCTGGCCGCCGCAGTGAAGCGCAACCACAAGCGCCTGCGCAGCCAGATGCTGCCACCGAAGCTGTACTGATCGATTCGCAGCCGGAAGAGTTCGACGAACTCGCCGATGCCCGCTCGCCGGGCGGAAGCCTTCAGGCCTCCGCCCGGCGAGCCGTTTTTGTTTCCTCGCGCCATGTGCAGACACCTGCCATGACGGCCCGCGCCGGATGATTCCACAGTCCTTCGTCCAGGAGCTGCTGTCGCGCGTCGACATCGTCGACGTCATCGAGCGCTACCTGCCGCTCAAGAAGAGTGGCGCAAACTATTTCGCCTGCTGCCCGTTCCACGGCGAGAAATCCGCCTCGTTCTCGGTGAGCCCGACGAAGCAGTTTTACCACTGCTTCGGTTGCGGCGTGCATGGCAGTGCGATCGGTTTCCTGATGGAGTACAGCGGCCTCGGCTTCGTCGAGGCGGTGAAGGAACTCGCCGCGCAGATCGGCCTGCAGGTGCCCGATGACGGCCGCCAGGGGGCCCTGCCTGCCGACGACAGCCATCGCCTGTATGAAGCGATGACAACCGCCGCCCGCTTCTACCGCGAGCAGCTCAAGCACGCGCCCAACGCGATCGACTACCTCAAGCGCCGCGGCGTTTCGGGCGAAATCGCCGCGCGCTTCGGGCTCGGCTACGCGCGCGACGAGTGGCAGGGTCTGCAGCGCGCCTTTCCCGACTACCAGGCGAAGACGCTGGCCGACGCCGGCCTGGTGATCGACAACGACCAGGGACGCCGCTACGACCGCTTCCGCGACCGCGTCATGTTCCCGATCCACGACCGGCGCGGGCGCATCATCGCCTTCGGCGGGCGCATCCTGGACAAGGGCGAGCCGAAGTACCTGAACTCGCCCGAAACGCCGCTGTTCGAGAAAGGGCGCGAGCTCTACGGCCTGTTCCTGGCACAGAAGGCCATCCGCGACGCCGGCTTCGCGGTGGTGGTCGAAGGCTACATGGATGTGGTGGCGCTGGCACAGTACGGCATCGAGAACGTGGTCGCGACGCTCGGCACCGCGACCACTCCACAGCACGTCAACACATTGCTGAAGCAGACCGATCGTGTCGTGTTCTGCTTCGACGGCGACGCCGCCGGGCGCCGCGCGGCCTGGCGGGCGCTGGAAAATTCGCTCGAGAACCTGCGCGACGATGCGACGCTCGCCTTCCTGTTCCTGCCTGCGGAGCACGACCCGGACTCCTTCGTGCGCGCCGAAGGCGCCGAGGCTTTCCGCCAGGCCGCCGCAACGGCAATGTCGCTCGCCCGCTTCCTGCTGCAGGAACTATCCGCGCACAACGACCTTGGGACCGCGGAAGGCCGCGCCGCCCTGGTGCATGAGGCCCGCCCACTGGTGACGCGCGTGGCGGCGCCGCTGTTGCGGTTGCAGTTGGTCAAGGCAGTGGCGGAAGCCGGCGAGCTGACGCAGGCGGAAGTCGAGGACGCCTACGGCCTGCGCTCGGCAAACCGCAGCGCAAGACGATCCGGTGGCAACGACATGCCGCCCGCAGCGGGATTCGGCCGCCCCGCCGCCCCGACACGCTTCGTGCCTCGCCCTGCGGCGCGGCGCAAGCCACCGTCGGCCATCGGCGCCCTGCTTCGCCTGGTGATGCAGCACCCCGCCTGGGCTGCACGCCTGCCGGTGGACCTGGTGCCGGCGGACAGCGCACACGGACGCGCCCTGATCGCCATCATCGACATGCTCAGCCTCGGCGAGCCCATCCCCGGCGGCGGCCTCGGCGCCCTCATCGAACGCTTCCGCGACACACCGCACGGCGAGACGCTGTCACGGGTCGCGGGCGAGCTGGTCGAAGAAGAGTTCGACGACGCGGTGATCGAGACCGTGTTCGACGACGCCCTGCGCAAACTGCATGTAGACGCGATCACCGCCGAGATCGCCGCCCTGATGCAGCGCGACCGCGAAACCGGGCTCGACACGGCCGGCCGGCATCGCCTCGCAGAGCTCCTGCACGAGAAACGGAACCTTGGCAGTACGGCAAAGCTCTGATTCTTGTGATATAGTTTAACGTTTCCCTATTTACCTCCGCCCTGACTTGAGGAGTGCCATGGCACGCGAAAAAGCCAAGGATTCGCGCAAGGACAGCCCGAAAGGACGAGTCTCCAAGGCCAAGGACAAGACCGCCCAGGTCGTCGAAAGCCCCGAAGTTGCCCCGCTTGACGCCGAGGTGCGTCGCACCCGGCTGAAGACGCTGATCACGCTCGGCAAGGAGCGCGGCTACCTCACGTACGCCGAGATCAGCGACCACCTGCCCGACGATGTCGCCGATGCCGAACAGATCGAAGGCATCATCGCCACCTTCAACAACATGGGCATCCAGGTCTACGACGAGGCACCTGCCGCCGAAGACCTGCTGATGTCCGACAGCGTCGCCACCACGGTCGACGAAGACGTCGCCGAGGAAGAGGCCGAGCAGGCGCTGTCGTCCGTGGACTCCGAATTCGGCCGCACGACCGACCCGGTGCGCATGTACATGCGCGAGATGGGCACCGTCGAGCTGCTCACCCGCGAGGGCGAGATCGAGATCGCCAAGCGCATCGAAGACGGCCTGAAGCACATGGTGCAGGCCATCTCCGCCTGCCCGACGACGATCGCCGAGATGCTGGAAATCGTCGACAAGGTGGCCAGGGACGAGATGCGCATCGACGAGCTCGTCGATGGCGTGATCGATCCGAACGCCGCTGCAGACGAAGCCGAGCTCGCCGCGGCCGAGGACGAATCCGCCTCCGGCGAGGAAGCGGAAGCCGACGAGGAAGAGGACGAGGCGGAAGACGACGACGGCGCCAGCGCGGAAAGCGCGAACGCAGCGTCGCTGCTGCAGTTGAAGAACGATGCCCTCGCGCGCTTCGACGTCATCCGCGGCCTGTACGAGAAGAAGATGCAGGTGCTTGCGCGCAAGGGCTCGCAGGACACCAACTATCTGTTGCTGCAGCAGCAGATCTCCGACGAGCTGCTGAACATCCGCTTCACCGCGAAGGCGATCGAGCGGCTGTGCGACTCCGTGCGCCAGATGGTCGAGCGGGTCCGCGGACACGAGCGCCACATCCTGCACCTGTGCGTGGATCGCGCCGGCATGCCGCGCCAGCACTTCATCAAGGCCTTCCCTGGCCAGGAGACCAACCTCGACTGGCTCAAGCACGAGATCGCCGCTGGCAAGGATTACGCCGACGGGCTGATGCGCGCGCACCCCGCGGTGCTCGAGGAGCAGCAGAAGCTCATCGACATGCAGGACAAGCTCGGCATTCCGCTGAAGGAACTGAAGGACATCAACCGCCAGATGTCCACCGGCGAAGCAAAGATGCGCCGCGCCAAGCGCGAGATGACCGAGGCCAACCTGCGTCTGGTGATCTCGATAGCCAAGAAGTACACCAACCGCGGCCTGCAGTTCCTCGACCTGATCCAGGAAGGCAACATCGGCCTGATGAAGGCGGTGGACAAGTTCGAATACCGCCGCGGCTACAAGTTCTCGACCTACGCCACCTGGTGGATCCGCCAGGCGATCACGCGCTCGATCGCCGACCAGGCGCGCACCATCCGCATTCCGGTGCACATGATCGAGACGATCAACAAGATGAATCGCATCAGCCGGCAGATCCTGCAGGAAACCGGCCAGGAGCCCGATCCCGCCACGCTGGCGGAGAAAATGGAGATGCCCGAGGAGAAGATCCGCAAGATCATGAAGATCTCCAAGGAGCCGATCTCCATGGAAACGCCGATCGGCGACGACGACGATTCGCATCTGGGCGACTTCATCGAGGACACTGCCACCCTGGCGCCGTCCGACGCCGCCGTCTACTCGGGCTTGCGCGACGCCACGTCGGAGGTGCTCGACTCGCTCACGCCGCGCGAAGCCAAGGTGCTCCGCATGCGGTTCGGCATCGAGATGAACACCGACCACACGCTGGAAGAGGTAGGCAAGCAGTTCGACGTCACGCGCGAGCGCATCCGCCAGATCGAAGCGAAGGCCTTGCGCAAGCTGCGTCACCCCAGCCGTTCCGAGAAGCTGCGCAGCTTCCTCGACAACGAGGCATAAGGCACCGTCCCGCCCGCCGGCCGAACGCCGGCGAGCACCGGCGGGCCTTTAGCTCAACGGTTAGAGCAGAGGACTCATAATCCTTTGGTTGCGGGTTCGAATCCCGCAGGGCCCACCAATCGCGTCACACGAAACGCCGACCCCGACGGGTCGGCGTTTCACTTTTCACGCTGGGGAGCTTTCGGCTGGCGGCTTACCAGACACCGACGTTGGGCATCGAGGCCCACGGCTCCTGAGCGGGCAGCGGACCGCCCTTCTGTAGCAGCTCGATCGAGATCAGGTCTGGCGAACGGACGAAGGCCATGTAGCCGTCGCGTGGCGGGCGGTTGATCGTAATGCCCGCATCCTGCAGGCGCTTGCAGGTGGCGTAGATGTCATCGACCTGATAGGCGATGTGGCCGAAGTTGCGTGCGCTGCCGTAGTCCTCGACGTCCCAGTTGTACGTCAGCTCGACCTGCGCCTCCTCGTCGCCCGCGGCGGCCAGGAAGACCAGCGTGAAGCGGCCCTTTTCGTTCTCGGTGCGCCGGACCTCACGCAGGCCCAGGGTGTTGTAGAACTTGAGCGATGCGTCGAGATCGCGCACGCGAACCATGGTGTGAAGATATTTCATGCAGCCGGACCTCCGGGAAAAAGCTTCGCATTCCAGCCGGGGCTCACGACGGTCGCCGCCGGCTGGATCGGGTCAGTCGATGACGCCGCACACGATGCGCGCCCCACCGCCGCCGAGCGGCTCGGGATGATCGCTGTGATTGTCGCCGCCGGCGTGCACCATCAGCGACCGGCCAGCCAGATCGGACAACTTGAGTCTGGGTGCAAGGACAGGTTGAAGCGCATTGCCTGCCGCATCGACATACAGCGGCGGCAGGTCGCCGAGGTGGCCCTCGCCCCAGGGCAGGTCGTGCTTCTTCGTACCCAGGGGGTCGTAGTGCCCGCCGGCCGCGAGCGCCGCAACCGACTTGCCGTCCTTCTCGAGGGCGGCGCAGCTCGGCTTCTCGTGCACATGGAAACCATGCAGACCCGGCGGCAAGCCCTTGAGCTCGGGCGTGAACACGACGCCATAGCGGGTTTCGGTGGCGACGACCTTGCCCGCTGCCGCGCCCGTGCCCGACGCCGAGACCACCAGCATCTCGATGACCTTGTCCGGTGCGGCCCAAACTGCTGTCGCCGTCATGGAAAGCGCCAGGACGACACTTCGTAGAGTTCGCTGCTCGATGCGCTTCATCTCTGCTCTCCTGTGGGGGTGGACAGGGGTGCGCCGTGACGCCGGGTAGCGCCCGCAACACGCCCACCGTCAGGCCGCGATCGCCGCGGCGCGGTCGATGCTATCACCGGCCGCAAAGTCGATGCGGGCAAGATCATTCTTCGACGTCGACCGCGACCTGCCCGTCCAGCACCGGCAGGTGCGCCGACGCCGCACGCAACGCCTGCCGCGCCCGGCGCCAGTCGGGGTAGATGCACTCAACCACCGCCCAGAAGCGCGACGAGTGATTCATCTCGACGAGGTGGGCGACTTCGTGGGCGACGACATAGTCGATCAGCGCGGGCGGAAGATGGATCAGACGCCAGTGCAGCCGGATTCCGCTTGCGCTGCTGCAACTCCCCCAGCGCGTGCGAGCGCTCGACAGGCGCACGGCGGGAACTGGCAGGGCGAGCCGCAGGCAGTACTCCTCGACACGATTGCGGTGCCACGTCAGCGCACGCGCCTTGAGAGCCCGGATCAGCTCGCGTCGCGGGTCGCCCGACGCCGGCAGCAGGATCTCTCCGGCGTCTTCCTGTCCGTCGCGCCACAGCACGCGGCGCCCATTGCCCAGACGCACGCACAGATCACGCCCGAGCAGCGGCAGACGTGCACCATCTTCCACGCGGAAGACCGCAGGTGCAGCCGCAGCATGCGCCCGCAGCCTGTCCAGCAGCCAGGACCCGTGATGACGCACGAAACGGTCGATGTCCGCGAGCGTGGCGCGAAAGGGCACCGCGACACGCGCACCGCGATGATCGACCTGCAGCGCGAACGAGCGCCGCGTCGAACGCCGCAAGGTCAGTGCGACCCGGGTGCCGTCGATGTCCACCGCATGCGGCACCTCGGATGCAGCCGGAACGGCACGCATGCCGCTGCTCAGGCCTTGTCCTCCCACTCCAGCCCGCGCTCCGACAATGCGGTACGAATGCGCGCCATGGCGTCGGTGACGTCCGCCGCCGGCCCCTTCATGCCCAGCTCGAGCGAGCGCCGCTGCCCTTCCGCGGCAATCGTGGGCAGGCTGAAGAGGGTCGCGCGTGGAAAGGCAAGCGTGACCTCCTGCATCAGCGAGATGAGCTGGCCCTCGTACGCATCCCACACGGTGACCGCGGCCTCGACGTAGTCCTCGGCATGGAAGAGATGGGCGTAGTGCGTATCCAGCACCCACTCCATCATCGGCCACGCCATCACCGGGAAACCCGGCGCGAAATAGTGCTGGCGGATGGTGAAACCCGGAATGCGGTTGAACGGGTTGGGAATGATCTCGCTGCCTACCGGAAACACGCCCATCTGCAGGCGCTCGGGCGTGACCTCGTCGCCGAAGCGCGCCCGGATCTCGGCCTCGGCCTCGGAGTGCAGCGCGAGATCCAGCCCCAGTGCCGCTGCCGCCGACTGCCGGGTGCGATCGTCCGGCGTGGCGCCGATGCCACCGAAGCACAGCACGACGTCGCCGCTGGCGAAGGTCTGCTTCAGGGTTTCGGTCAGCCGGTCGCCGTCGTCGCCCGCATAGCGCGCCCATGACAGCTTGAGACCGCGCGCGCCGAGCAACTCGATGACCTTCGCAAGATGTTTGTCGCTGCGGCGGCCGGAGAGGATCTCGTCGCCGATGATCAATGCACCGAAGTTCATGCGTTCGTCCGAGGCAGGTTCTTTGGGGGGGCGTCGACGATGGTGACGCCGTTGCGTGTCCGCTCGCGCCGCAAGGCCTCGAGCATGAAATGCACGAAGGCGAGACCCGAATAGGCGGGTGCGATCAGGTTGAGGATGGGGACGTAGGCCAGCAGCGCGCAGGCGCCGCCGAGGGCGAGCATCGGCAGGCGTTGCTCGGCGCGAAGGCGCCGCAGCTCGTCGGCGTCGGCGTGGAGCATCAGGGCGTCATAGCCGAAGGCGCGCTGGTTCAGCCAGCCCGTCAGCAGCACCGACACGATGAGTCCCACACCTGGAATCAGCCAGAAAGGCAGCGACAGCACCAGCGCGAGGATGAACAACAGCGTCGAGGCGATGGCATTGAGCGCGCTGCCGACGTTCGAGCCGCCGCGCCGCTGCTCGAGGTCGGCATAGTCCTTGCGGCCCACGCGCTCGAGCATCAGGGGCAGCGCGATCACCGCCACCAGCAACGCGGCCGTCACGTAGATCAGCGGAACGAAGGCGAGCGCCAGCCCCAGCTTGAGCAGCACGAGCACGATGGCCGCCGCCGCCTCGCTCGTCGTCAGCCAATCGCCGATCAGCGGCACTGCATGCAGCCACGCGAGCAAGGTGCCGATCATCGTGTCCCACTGCAGCACGCCAATGGTGACCCACAGCGCAACCGCAACCAGCCCCGGCCATACCAGGTGCCAGAAGATGTCGCGCCGCCAAAGGCTGCGGAAGGCACGGCCGAATGCGAGCAGGATCTCCTTCAAGGAACCTCGCCTCCTCAGCGCGGCATGCCGGGGAGGCCACCCGGCAGCATGCCCTTCATCGCACGCATCATCTTCTGCATTCCACCCTTGGAGAATTGCTTCATCACCTTCTGCGTCTGCTCGAACTGGTTCAGCAGGCGATTGACCTCCTGCACCGTCACCCCGGCACCTGCGGCGATGCGGCGTTTGCGGCTGGCCTTGAGGATCTCGGGCTTGGCGCGCTCGAGCGGCGTCATCGAATTGATGATGCCCTCGATGCGGCCGATGGCCTTCTCTTCCACGCCGCCCTGCAGCTTGCCGGCCGCCTGCGCGAACTGCGCCGGCAGCTTGTCCATCATCGACGACAGCCCGCCCATCTTGCGCATCTGGCCGATCTGATCCTTGAAGTCGTTGAGGTCGAATCCCTTGCCGCTCTTCAATTTCTGCGCGAAGTCGCGCGCCTTCTCCTCATCCACGCCACGGCGCGCCTCCTCGACCAGGCCCAGGATGTCACCCATGCCAAGGATGCGGCTCGCCATGCGGTCGGGGTGGAAGGGCTCGAGGCCGGAGAGCTTCTCGCCCACGCCGGCGAACTTGAGCGGCTTGCCGGTGACGTGGCGCACGGACAGCGCCGCGCCGCCGCGCGCGTCGCCGTCGAGCTTGGTGAGCACGACGCCGGTGAGCGGCAGCGCATCGTTGAACGCGCGCGCGGTGTTCACCGCGTCCTGGCCGAGCATCGCATCGACCACGAACAGTGTCTCGATCGGCTTCACCGCAGCGTGCAGCGCCTGGATCTCGGCCATCATCGCCTCGTCGATCGCGAGGCGACCGGCGGTGTCCACCAGCAGCACGTCGACGTGATGCTTGCGCGCGTGATCTACCGCCGCGAGCGCGATGTCGACCGGCTTCTGGTCCGGCGTCGAGGGGAAGAAGCCGACGCCCGCCTGGGCAGCGACCGCCTTCAACTGCTCGATGGCGGCCGGGCGATACACGTCGGTGGACACCACCAGCACCTTCTTCTTCTGCTGCTCGTGCAGCAGCTTGGCGAGCTTGCCGGTGGTGGTGGTCTTGCCCGCGCCCTGCAGGCCGGCCATCAGCACCACCGCCGGCGGCTGGGTGGCGAGGTTCAGGCCCTCGTGCGCGCCGCCCATCAGCGCCTTCAACTCGTCGTGCACGACGCCCACCAGCGCCTGGCCGGGAGTGAGCGAGCCGATGACTTCCTGGCCGACCGCCTTTTCCTTCACGCGCGCCACGAAATCCTTGACGACCGGCAGCGCGACGTCGGCTTCCAGCAGCGCGAGACGCACCTCGCGCATCGCCTCCTGGATGTTGTCATCGGTCAGGCGCGCCTGACCGCGGAGGGTCTTGACGACTTTGGACAGGCGTTGCGTGAGATTGTCGAGCATGTTTGCGGAAACCTTGGAGCCGAGTGACTTGGAGTAAAATTCAACCAACCATGCGCACGATTCTACTTCATCTGATTCCCGCCTCGCTTTATGCAGCCCTCGGCCTGAAGTTCTGGCACAACTGCCGCAAGGCCGGCAACGTGCAGACTCGGCCCTGCGTATCGACGGCCGAGCGCTTCGTCCTGCTCGTCGCCATCGTCGCACATGGCGCGGCGCTGCAGGCCGCGCTGTTCCCCGGCGAGCAGATGCGCTTCGGCTTCGGCGTTGCCGTGTCGATGATGGTGTGGCTGGCGATCTGCTTCTACTGGGTGGAGGCGCTGTACACCCGCCTCGACGGCCTGCATGCGGTCGCGCTCCCCGCGGGCGTCGTCGCGAGCCTGCTGCCGCTCGCCTTCCCGGGCGAGCATGTGCTGGCAAATGCGGCCTCGCCCGCGTTCCGCGCACACTTCATCATCGCGATGCTGGCTTACAGCCTGTTCACGCTGGCCGCCCTGCACGCCCTGCTGATGTCGGTCGCGAGCAAGCAGTTGCATGACGCCCGCTTCAGCCGAGCACTCGGCAACCTGCCGCCACTGCTGACGATGGAGACGCTGCTTTTCCGCCTGATCGGCATCGCCTTCGTGCTGCTGACGCTGACGCTCGTGACCGGCGTGCTGTTCTCCGAGACGCTGTTCGGCCGCGCCTTTGCCTTGGATCACAAGACGATCTTCGCCTTCATTTCCTGGCTCCTGTTCGGCGGGCTGCTGCTCGGCCGGTGGCTGCGGGGCTGGCGCGGGCGCGTTGCGTTGCGGTGGACGCTGGCCGGCTTCATCGCATTGATGCTGGCCTACGTCGGCAGCCGGTTCGTGATCGAAGTCGTACTGCATCGCGCAAATTGACACGGTGCACCTCCGACCGTCCCGAACGAGGATTTACAAGCCACTGCGCGCCATGCAACATCAGGCTTCACCTCGTCGATAACGGGAAATGGCCGCAACCGCCAACGTCGCCCTGAGCGGACTCGCCCGGGCCCTCATCCAGCATGGACGCCTTTCCGAGGCGGACGCGATCGCATGCTCTCAGGGTAAATCCGAGAGCGCGAACGCCTTCCTGCTCGAGCTTGCCAGCCGCGGACTGCTCGGCACGCGGGAAGCCGCCCGCTTCGCCGCCGAGACCTTCGGCTATCCGCTGCTGGATGTCGGTGCGATCGACAAGGGCATGGTGCCGCGCGACATCGTCGACCGGAAGCTGATGTCGAAGCATCAGGTCGTCGGCCTCACCAAGCGCCACAACCGCGTCACGCTGGCGGTCGCCGATCCGTCCAACATGCGCGCGCTCGACGAGATCCGCTTCCAGACGGGCCTGCAGCTCGATCTGGTGGTTGCGGAAGCGGACAAGCTCGGCCGCCTGATCGACTCCCTGCTCGAATCCGCCCAGCAGACGCTGAAGGAGATGACGGGCGACGAGTTCGACATGGACCTGCTGCAGCAGGAAGGAGCCAGCCCGGATGCGGAAGAGGAAGCCAGCGAGGTCGATGACGCGCCGATCGTGCGCTTCATCCAGAAGGTCCTCATCGACGCGATCAACGAGGGCGCGTCGGACATCCACTTCGAACCCTACGAGAAGTTCTACCGCATCCGCGTGCGTACCGACGGCATCCTGCGCGAAATCGCGCAGCCACCGCTGGTGCTGAAGGAGAAGATTGCTGCCCGCATCAAGGTGATCTCGCGCCTCGACATCTCGGAGCGCCGTGTGCCGCAGGACGGACGCATGAAGCTGGTGCTGTCCAAGAACAAGGCGATCGATTTCCGCGTATCGACGCTGCCGACGCTGCACGGCGAAAAGATCGTGATGCGTATCCTGGATCCGAGCTCCGCCATGCTCGGCATCGATGCGCTGGGCTACGAGCCGGATCAACGCAAGGCGCTGCTCGACGCGGTCGAGCGCCCCTATGGCATGATCCTCGTGACCGGTCCGACGGGCTCGGGCAAGACGGTCTCGCTCTACACCTGCCTCAATCTGCTCAACAAGGCCGGCGTCAACATCTCCACTGCCGAAGACCCGGCGGAAATCAACCTTCCCGGCGTCAATCAGGTGAACGTCAACGAGAAGGCCGGATTGACCTTCTCCGCAGCGCTGCGCGCCTTCCTCCGCCAGGATCCGGACGTCATCATGGTGGGCGAGATCCGTGACATCGACACCGCCGAGATTTCCATCAAGGCGGCGCAGACCGGGCACCTGGTGCTGTCGACGCTGCACACCAACGACGCGCCCACGACGCTGGAACGGCTAAAGAATATGGGCGTGGCGCCGTTCAATATCGCGTCGTCGGTCATCCTGATCACGGCCCAGCGCCTGGCGCGCCGCCTGTGCACCTGCAAAAAGCCGGTGGACATCCCGATCGAGGCCCTGCTCCAGGCTGGATTCACCGAAGAGCACCTCGACGGCACTTGGCAGCCGCAAGGGCCGGTCGGCTGCGATCGGTGCAAGGGAACGGGTTACAAGGGGCGCGTCGGCATCTACCAGGTGATGCCAATTACCGAGGAAATCGCGCACATCATCATGACCAACGGCAACTCGATGGACATCGCCGCCCAGGCCCAGCGCGAAGGGGTGCGCGACCTGCGCCAGTCGGGGCTGCTGAAGGTCCGGCAGGGCATCACCTCGCTCGAAGAAGTGCTGGCCACCACCAACGAATAAGGCAACACGGGAATCCGAACACATGGCCACAGCTAGCCGCGCGGTGCGAGCCACTGCGCCCAAGGAAGACCTGTACAACTGGGAAGGCAAGGACAAGACCGGCAAGGTCGTGCGCGGCGAGATGCGCGCCACCGGCGAGACCGTCGTGCAGGCCACGTTGCGTCGCCAGGGCATCCTCGTCACGCGGATCAAGAAGCAGGCACTGTCGCGCGGAGGGCGCATCAGCGAAAAGGACATCGCGCTGTTCACCCGCCAACTGGCAACGATGATGAAGTCGGGCGTGCCGCTGTTGCAGGCCTTCGACATCGGCATCAAGGGCTCGGGCAACCCGGCGCTCGCCAGACTGCTCAACGACATCCGCAACGACGTGGAGACGGGCTCCAGCCTGTCGCAGGCCTTCGCCAAGCATCCGGTGCAATTCGACCGCCTGTTCGTCAATCTGGTGGCCGCCGGCGAACAGGCCGGCATCCTCGACAACCTGCTCGACCGCATCGCGACTTATAAGGAAAAGATCATCGCGATCAAGGGCAAGATCAAGTCGGCGCTGTTCTACCCGGCAGCCGTGGTGGTGGTGGCCGCCCTGGTGGTGGCGGTGATGATGCTGTTCGTGATTCCCGAGTTCAAGAACGTCTTCAGCAGTTTCGGCGCCGACCTGCCGGGCCCGACCTTGATCGTGATCGGGATGTCCGACTTCTTCGTCCAGTACTGGTACCTGCTGTTCGGCGTTCTCTTCGCCGTCATCGCAGGCATCATCTTCACCTACAAGCGCTCGGAGGCGGTGCAGATCGCGGTCGATCGCCTGATCCTGAAGCTGCCGGTGGTGGGCGACATCGTACGCAAGGCGACCGTCGCGCGCTGGACGCGCACCCTTTCGACGATGTTCGCGGCCGGCGTGCCGCTCGTCGAGGCGCTGGACTCGGTCGGCGGCGCCTCAGGCAACCATGTCTATGTCACGGCGACGCAGGAGATCCAGACCGAGGTCAGCACCGGCAGCAGCCTCACCGTCGCAATGCAGAACTCGCGCGTCTTCCCCAGCATGGTGGTGCAGATGGTGTCGATCGGCGAGGAATCGGGTCAGCTCGATTCGATGCTGAGCAAGGTGGCCGACTTCTTCGAGCAGGAGGTCGACGACGCGGTGGCCGGCCTGTCGCAACTGCTCGAACCGATGATCATGGTCTTCCTAGGCACCGTGATCGGCGGCCTGGTGGTCGCCATGTACCTGCCGATCTTCAAGCTCGGTTCGGTGGTCTGACGCCCGCTCCCCAAATTCGGCCGTCCGCCCGCACGCGGGGCGGCCCCAAGCTCCCCTCGCCCGATGCTCGACTTCCTGCGCGACCCTGCCGCCTTCGTTCCTCTCGCGTCGCTGCTCGGACTGTTCGTGGGCAGCTTCCTCAACGTCGTGATCCACCGCCTGCCCAGGATGATGGAGCACGACTGGCATGCCCAGGCAGCGGAATTGCGCGGCGAGCCGCTAGCGCAGGCGGAGCGCTTCAATCTGGCCGTGCCGCGTTCGCGCTGCCCGCATTGCGGGCATCTGATCACCGCACTCGAGAACATTCCCGTCGTCAGTTACGTCGTGCTGCGCGGACGTTGCAGCCACTGCGGCGCGCCCATCGGCAAGCGCTATCCGGTGGTCGAGCTGCTGACCGCAGTGCTTTCGGGCTATGCGGCGTGGCATTTCGGGTTCGGCATCGCTGCGCTGGGTGCGCTGTTGTTCCTGTGGGCGATGATTGCGCTTGCCTTCATCGACCTCGACACGCAACTGCTGCCCGACGACCTGACCCTGCCGCTACTCTGGCTGGGGCTGGCGCTGAACCTCGGCGCGACCTACACGAGCCTGGGCAGTGCGGTGATCGGCGCGATGGCTGGCTACCTGGCGTTGTGGTCGATCTACTGGCTGTTCAGGCTCGCCACCGGCAAGGAAGGCATGGGTTACGGCGACTTCAAGCTGCTGGCCGCCATCGGCGCCTGGCTGGGCTGGCAGATGCTGCCGCTCACCATCCTGCTGTCGTCGGTGGTGGGGGCCGTCGTCGGAATCAGCCTGATCGTGTTCGCGCGCCATGGCCGCAACGTTCCGATCCCCTTCGGCCCCTACCTCGCCGCCGCCGGCGTGATTGCCCTGTTCTGGGGTGGCGAGATCACCAGCCGCTACCTTGGCGCCTCGTGAGGCGGTGACGTCCGCTCGACCGGATGCGGCGGATCGACGCGCCGCCGGCTTGAAATACGGCGATCCAGCCTCCATCTACGCTTGGCAGCCGGCACGCGCCGGCCGCGGCTTTTTCCTTATGCTGCATTGCGTTAGACTTGCGCACTTGCCTTTCGGGAGCTTGTCATGCCCATTTACGAATATCGTTGCGACGCCTGTGGGTTCCAGAAGGAACACATGCAGAAGATGAGCGACGCCCCGCTGTCCACCTGCCCGTCCTGCGGCAAGGAAACCTACACCAAACTGCTGTCCGCAGCCGGCTTCCAGCTCAAGGGCAGCGGCTGGTACGCCACCGACTTCAAGGGCGGAAGCAGCACCAAGGCTTCCTCCAGCAGCGAAAGCAGCAGCCCATCGCACAGTTGCGGCGGCGGCTGCGCCTGCCACTGACCGGCCCGACGCCACACCGACAAAGACCACTACGTGAAGAAATACTTCATCACCGGCCTGCTGATCTGGATTCCGCTGGCGATCACCTTCATGGTGCTCGCGTGGATCGTCGGCACGCTCGACCAGATCATCCTGCTGCTGCCGAACGGCCTGCACCCCCGCGAGATCTTCGGATTCAATGTTCCCGGGCTAGGCGTGCTGCTGACGCTGTTCATCGTGTTCAGCACCGGGCTGATCGCCGCCAACGTGCTCGGCCAGAAGGTGGTGCAGATCTGGGAAGCGATGCTGTCGCGCATCCCGGTGGTGAAGTCGATCTACTACAGCGTCAAGCAGGTGTCGGACACGCTGTTCTCGAGCAACGGCCAGGCGTTCCGCAAGGCGCTGCTGGTGCAGTATCCGCGTGAAGGCTCGTGGACCATCGCCTTCCTGACCGGCAAGCCGGGCGGCGACACGGCGAACCACCTGGAGGGCGACTTCGTCAGCGTGTACGTGCCCACCACGCCCAACCCGACGTCCGGCTTCTTCCTGATGATGCCCGTCAAGGACGTCATCGAGCTCGACATGAGCGTCGACGAGGCGCTGAAGTACATCATCTCGATGGGCGTGGTCGCACCGCCGCTGCGCAAGCCGGCACGCGCGGCAGCCCTCCTCGACTGACGCAGCCCGTTCGAGCGCATCAACACCTTCCAGCGCGCCCCATGTCGCGCCCCTACGAAACCTCACCAGTCCAAACCATGCGAACTCACTATTGCGGCAAAGTCACCGCCGCCGACCTCGACCAGATCGTCACCCTCTGCGGCTGGGTCCATCGTCGCCGCGACCACGGCGGCGTCATCTTCATCGACCTGCGCGACCGCGAGGGCCTGGTGCAGGTGGTGTGCGATCCCGACCGTGCCGACACCTTCGGCGTGGCGGAGTCGGTGCGCAGCGAGTTCGTGCTGAAGATGACTGGCAAGGTGCGGCGGCGTCCGGCCGGCACCGAAAACGCGAACCTCACTTCCGGCGAGATCGAGGTGCTGTGCCACGACATCGAGTTACTCAACGCCGCCGCGACGCCGCCGTTCCAGCTCGACGACGAGAACCTGTCCGAGACGGTGCGTCTGACCAACCGCGTCATCGACCTGCGTCGCCCGCAGATGCAGAAGAACCTGATGCTGCGCTACAAGACGACGATGGCCTTCCGCCGCTTCCTCGACGGTGCCGGCTTCATCGACGTCGAGACGCCGATGCTCACGAAGAGCACGCCAGAAGGTGCGCGCGACTACCTGGTGCCCTCGCGCGTGCATCCGGGCCAGTTCTTCGCCCTGCCGCAGTCGCCGCAGCTCTTCAAGCAGTTGCTGATGGTGGCCGGCTACGACCGCTATTACCAGATCGTCAAGTGCTTCCGCGACGAGGACCTGCGCGCTGACCGCCAGCCCGAATTCACCCAGGTCGACCTCGAGACCTCGTTCATGAACGAGCACGAGATCACTGCCCTGGTCGAGGAGATGATCCGCTTCGTGTTCAGGGAGGCGATGGCGGTCGAACTGCCGGCGCCCTTCCCGCGCATGACCTACGCCGAGGCGATGCGTCGCTACGGCTCGGACAAGCCCGACCTGCGCGTCACGCTCGAGCTCACCGACGTCACCGACGCGGTGCAGGACGTCGCCTTCAAGGTCTTCAGCGGCCCTGCCACCTCCGGCGGCCGCGTCGCCGCGATGCGCGTGCCGGGCGGCAACAGCCTCACCCGTGGCGAGATCGACGAGTACACCAAGTTCGTCGGCATCTACGGCGCCAGGGGCCTGGCCTACATCAAGGTCAACGACGTCACCCAGCCCAATGAGCAAGGCCTGCAGTCACCGATCGTCAAGAACCTGCACGAGACTGCGTTGCGCACCATCCTCGAGCGCACCGGCGCGCAGTCCGGCGACCTGATCTTCTTCGGCGCCGACAAGACCAAGGTCGTGAACGACGCCATGGGGGCCCTGCGCATCAAGCTCGGCCACGAGAAGGGATATGTCACCGGCGAAGCCTGGCGCCCGTTGTGGGTGGTCGACTTCCCGATGTTCGAGTACGACGAGGACGACAAGCGCTGGACCGCTTGCCACCACCCCTTCACCAGCCCCAAGGACGAGCACGTGGACCTGCTCGAATCCAACCCGGGCGAGTGCCTGGCCAAGGCCTACGATCTTGCGCTCAACGGCTGGGAAATCGGCGGCGGCTCGGTGCGTATCCACCGCGCCGACGTGCAGGCGCGCGTATTCCAGGCGCTCAACATCGGCCCGGAGGAGCAGCAGGCCAAGTTCGGCTTCCTGCTCGACGCGCTCAAGTACGGCGCGCCCCCGCATGGCGGCCTGGCCTTCGGCCTGGATCGCATCGTGACCATGATGACCGGCGCCGAATCCATCCGCGACGTCATCGCCTTCCCCAAGACGCAGCGCGCCCAGTGCCTGCTCACCGACGCGCCGAGCGGCGTGGACGAGAAGCAGTTGCGCGAGCTGCACATCCGCCTGCGGCAGAAGATCGAGACCCAGGTCGAGGTCGGCAAGAACTGAGCGGTTCGCCGCGATCAGGTCGAAAAGCGGATGGGTCAGCCATCCGCTTTTTTTTCGGCGCCACCTGCCGCTTCAGCAAGCGGCATCGATGCCGTAATCTTGTCATCGGCCTACCTGTCGCATCGAGCCAAGCCCGCGCCCATGCCTCTCTCCGAATCGACCAGCGTCCTCGTCGTCGAAAGCCAGCCCACCATGCGCACGCAGTTGCGCACGATGCTGACGTCGATCGGCCTGGACGCGGCCCAGTTCGCAACGTCCGCGAACATCGCCATGCGCCGGCTGCGCGAGCGGCGTTATGAGCTCATCCTGTGCGAATACCATCTGGGCGACGGCCAGGACGGCCAGCACCTGCTCGAGGACCTGCGCCAGCACGACATCATTCCGCTCGACACGCTGTTCGTGATGATCAGCGGCGAGATGAACTACGCGCGCGTGGTCAGCACCTGCGAACTGGCGCCCAACGACTACATCCTCAAGCCGCTCACCGCGGAAACGCTGCGCGTCCGCCTGCAGCGCGCCTTCGACAAGCGCGATGCCTTCCTGCCGGCGTGGCAGGCCATCGGCATCGGCGACACCGTCGGTGCCATCGCACAGTGCCGGGAAGGCAGTGAAAAGTACCCCCAGTACCAGATCGATTTCCTGCGCCTGCAGGCGGAACTGCACCTGTCCATTGGCCAGCTCGAGCAGGCCGAGGCGCTGTATCGCAGGATCCTCGACATCAAGTCCATCCCCTGGGCCGAACTCGGGCTTGCGCGCACGCTGATGCTGCGCAAGCGCCACCAGGAGGCGGAGGACATCCTCGTCCGCCTGGTGGGCGCGCATGAGCGATTCATCGAAGCCTACGACCTGCTGACGCAACTGCGCGAGGACACCGGCCGCACGGCCGCCGCGCACGAGACGCTGCTCGTCGCGACCGAACGCTCGCCCTATCGCATCAAGCGCCTGCGGCACCTCGGCGAGCTGGCGCTGGCGGTGGGCGACCCCGCCGCAGCGGAAAACACGTTTGCCGAGGTCGTGCGCAAGGGCAAGTATTCAGAGTTTGCCGACCCCGAGGATCACGTGCGCCTGGTTCAGGCGCAGCTTGCGCAGATGAAGCTGGAGCAGGCCGGCAACAGCATCGCCGACCTCGACCGGAGCATGGGGCGACAGCCGCGCGGCGAGCTGTGCAAGGCGCTGTGCACCGCCCTGCTGCACGCGCGCTCGGGAGAGCTGGAGCGGGCCCGCGAGGCCCTGCAGCAGGCCTCGCGCGCCAGCCGCCGGGGCGCCCAGTTGTCGGTGGGCCTGCGGCAGGAACTGGTAAAGGCCTGCTTCGACCACCAGTTGGGCGATGAGGGCAGCGAACTGGTGGTGGACATCCTGCGCACCGCAGCGGACGAACGCTCCATCGAGAGCACGCGCGAACTGCTCAAGGCGCGCGGCCTGGAGAATCTGTCGCGGCAGATCGAGGCGCGGGTGCAGGCGGAGGTCAAGTCGCTGATCACGGTGGGCGCGGAAAAGGCGCGCGCCGGCGATTTCGACGGCGCTGTCGCCGAGATGATGAACGCCGCCCGCAAGATGCCGGGCAACCCACAGGTGCTGTTCAATGCGGCGCTTGCGCTGATGCGTCATATCGAGCACCGCGGCTGGAACGACGCCTTCGCCGCGCAAGCGCGCGGCCTGATCGACCGCGCCCGCAAGCTGTCGCCGGCAAGCCCGCGACTGGCCGCGCTGACGGAGTTCATGCATCAACAGATCAAGCGCTACGGCATACGCCCCGGCCGTATCATGGCGCGCACCTGAGCCCCGCCGACAGCTCGTTCTCCAACATGGCCCGACACCTCCTGACCCGCCTGATCAACCGCCTGCTGTGGCTGCTCCTGCTCGTCGGCCTCACCGCCGGCTGCGGGCCTGCGGCCTCGGACGGCAGCGCCGGCCCGGCCGCACGCGCCCAGTCTGCGACACAGCGCGGCCTTCCGCCCGAGGCGCTCGAGACGCTCGCCCTGATCCAGCGCGGCGGCCCCTTCCCGTATCGCAAGGACGGCACCGTATTCCAGAACCGCGAGCGCCTGCTGCCCCCCATGCCGCGCGGCTACTACCGCGAATACACCGTGCCGACACCCGGCTCGCAAGACAGAGGCGCACGCCGCATCATCAGCGGCGGTAATCCCCCCGAGGTGTACTACTACACTGCGGATCACTATCGCAGCTTCCGCCGCATCGAGCCTCTTCCATGAGCACGCCCTCTTCCGCCCATTCTGCGCCGCCGGGCGCAGCCCTTGTCGCCATCGAGCTTGCCGGCTGCCGCACCAAGGCAGAGTTGCTGTCGCGCATCGCAGTGGCGATGCGCTTTCCGCCCTGGTTCGGCCACAACTGGGATGCACTCGCCGACTGCCTGATGGACCTCTCCTGGCTGCCGGCGCCCGCCTACGTGATCGAGCTGCAACATCTGGCCGACCTGCGCGCAGCGGCGCCCGAGGTGGCCGGCACCCTGATGGAGATACTCGCCGATGCGGCCGCCTACTGGGCCGACCAGGGCATCGACTTCAGCCTCGCCGGCGATGGCCCCACGCGCTCGACACCGGCTTCCTGAGCCAGGTCAAATCGGCGCCGATTGCCCCTTGAAAACGCGCACTCCGCGCCTATATTCCTGTTGAAGCCGGATTTCCGGCAGATTTCAGGCAAGGCCTTCCATGCAAAGGAGAGTGAGACATGAGCAACATCACGCGCCGTGACCCTCTTGACGATTTCTTCCGCGGCTTCTTCGTGCGCCCCGTCGATTTCGGCACCGGCGACATGACGACCGAAGCACCGCAGATGCGGGTGGACGTGAAGGAAAACCCGGATGGCTACGAAGTGCACGCCGAATTGCCCGGCATGAAGAAGGAAGACATCCATGTGCACATCGACGGCCCGGTGGTGTCGATCAGCGCGGAGCGCAAGCAGGAGAAGGAAGTGAAGGAAGGCGAGCGCGTGCTGCGGACCGAGCGTTACTTCGGCAAGGTGTCGCGCAGCTTCCAGCTCGGCCAGGACGTCGACGAATCCAGGGCGACGGCAAAGTTCAACGACGGCGTGCTTGCGCTGACGCTGCCGAAGAAAGCCGAAGCACAGGCGAAGCGGCTGACGATCGACTGACGACTGACACTCGCTTGCCGCCGCGAAGGCTCGCCGGTCCCGGATCGGCGGGCCTTCTTGCGTGGAAACGGATCACCGCGCCGCGCAGTGGTTGGCGATGGCGACGAAATCGGCAACCGACAGGCGCTCGCCGCGCAGCCCGGGGTCCAGCCCCAGGGCGGCGAAATCCTCGTCGCCCATGAAGTCGCGCAGCGTGTTCTTCAGCGTCTTGCGCCGCTGGCCGAAGGCCGCGGTGACGATGCGGCCCAGCAGGGCATGGTCCGAGGCGCCGAGCTGCTCGGGCGGCAAGGGCACCAGGCGCACGATGCTCGACATTACCTTGGGCGCAGGGCGAAACGCCCCCGGCGGCACATCGAAGAGCCGTCCCATGCGGAAGCGGTACTGCAGCATCACCGACAGGCGTCCGTATTCCTCGGTCCCCGGTTCGGCCACCATGCGCAT
>JAFEFM010000404.1 GCA_018240585.1 Pseudomonadota bacterium | reverse complement strand
ATCAGGCTGCGGCTGTGCTCGGCGAAGGGATGCAGGATGTGGGAGTGGAAGTCCACCACTCCGGCCATGCCTGCCGCGGCGTTGTTCCAGTGCTTTCGCGTGGCGTCGGTCGCCAGGCGGAAAGCCTCGATCGGGCCGCTTGGGTCGTTGTCGCTGTCGTGGAAGTCGGCCAGCGCGGCAGCGTGCGGCGTACCTTCGACCAGCGTGGCGACGAAGGGCGCCGCGCGCGCGCGCAGTTCGGCCCAGGTGCGGCGGAAATCGTCCAGCGGCTCGCAAGGCTTTTCGCCCCTCAGTTCGCCACTCAGTTTGCCACTCTCGTCGAGGAAGCTCGTGTGGGCGGCCTCGATCGCGCGGTCGACATGGCGGCCGAGCAGGGCGACGAAGCGCTCGCGCTGGCCGCGGTAGAGCCAGACGATGGCGGCGAGGTTGGCCTGCTGCTCGGGGCTGAAGTCGTAGATCTTGCGCGTGACCTTGCGGTAGATGTTGCGCGCGTCGAGCATCAGCACCCGGTCCTTGCGCTCGGCCGGCTTGGTGCGGTCGAAGTGCCACAGCTCGCAGGGCACGGTGCGGGTGTAGAAGAAGTTGGAGCGGATCGCGATCATCACGTCCACATCGCCGGTCTCGACCAGCTTGCGGCGCACTTCCTTCTCGCCGTGGCCGGCGCTGCTGGCCTGCGAGGACATCACGAAGCCGGCGCGCCCGCGCTCCGACAGGTAGCTGTGGAAATAGGAGATCCACAGGTAGTTGCCGTTGGAGACGCGCTTGTCCTTGTTCACGCCGGGCAGGCCGAAGGGCAGGCGGCGGTCGTCCTTGACCCGTTCGGCATCGACCATGTCGACGTTGAACGGCGGATTGGCCATGACGAAGTCGCAGTGGCCCCACAGCGGGCGGCCGTCGGGCAGGCGGTGCGGGTCGTCGTAGAAGGAGTTGGCCTCGCGGATGTCGCCTTCCAGACCGTGCACCGCAAGGTTCATCTTGGCCAGGCGGATGGTGGTGGCGGTCTTTTCCTGGCCGTAGAAGGTGACGCGCTTCATCGTGTCCAGCCCTTCGTCCTCGATGAAGTGGCTGGACTGCACGAACATGCCGCCCGAGCCGCAGGCGGGGTCGAACACCACGCCATGATCGGGCTCGATGACGTTGACGATGGTCTGCACAAGCGACGGTGGGGTGAAGAATTCGCCGTTGTCCTGCGCGCCCTGCATCGCGAACTTCATCAGGAAGTATTCGTAGATGCGGCCGAAGACGTCGCCCGAGGCCTTGCGCAGCGCGTCCGAGTCGAAGTTGCGCAGCAGGTCTTCGAGCAACTTGTTGTCGAAGCGGTCGTAGTCCTTCGGCAACTGGCCGGCGAGCGGCTCGAAGTCGGCCTCGATGGCGTTCATCGCATCGACCAGCGCGGCGCCGAGCGGCGTTCCGGCGGGCAGGCGCAGCAGGCTGTCGTAGCGCGCGGATTCCGGCAGCATCAGCGCGCGGCGCTTGATGAAGTCGCCCTTCATCAGCGGCCGCTTCGGCATGCGGCCGGTGGCCTGGTCGGCCTCGATGGCCTTCAGCGCGGCGTCGAAGCGGTTGGTGGCGTGGCGCAGGAAGATCACGCCCAGCACCGGCATGCAGTATTCGCTGCTGGTCAGCTTGGAGTTGGCGCGCAACTGGTCGGCGGCTTCCCAGAGGCGGTCTTCGATCTTGGAAATGTCGTGGAAGGCGTCGGCGGTCATCGATTCGGGTTCGGGATGGTGCGGCAGGAGCATGGGGCGGAAGTCTACCGCCTTCGTGCGGTGCAGCGGCGGGGCGCTCCTGTCTGGCGATCGACGGGGGGTGATCGGAGGCGCTTGGGCTGGCCGGTCGGCGCCTTCGGGCCTCGAGCGCGGATATGCGATCATCGCCGGCGAAGGTCAGGAATGAAAGGACAGGGGCGATGAATCCGAACGATTTCCGGCACGCGGCGCAGGCTGACAAGGTGTTGCGCGTGGTCATCCTGCGGCAGTGGGAGGCAGGCGCCGACGAGGCGGCGACACCGTGGAACGTGTGGGCCTTCGTGGCTGACGAGGACGAGCCCGAGCTGGCGGTGGGCCACCT
>JAFEFM010000403.1 GCA_018240585.1 Pseudomonadota bacterium | reverse complement strand
GTAAACGGCGGCCGTAACTATAACGGTCCTAAGGTAGCGAAATTCCTTGTCGGGTAAGTTCCGACCTGCACGAATGGCGTAACGATGGCCACACTGTCTCCTCCTGAGACTCAGCGAAGTTGAAATGTTTGTGAAGATGCAATCTCCCCGCGGCTAGACGGAAAGACCCCATGAACCTTTACTGTAGCTTTGCATTGGACTTTGACGGGACTTGTGTAGGATAGGTGGGAGGCTATGAAACGGTGACGCCAGTTGCCGTGGAGCCAACCTTGAAATACCACCCTGGTGTCGTCGAGGTTCTAACCCAGGCCCGTGAATCCGGGTCGGGAACAGTGCATGGTGGGCAGTTTGACTGGGGCGGTCTCCTCCCAAAAGGTAACGGAGGAGTACGAAGGTCACCTAGGTACGGTCGGACATCGTACTGATAGTGCAATGGCAAAAGGTGGCTTGACTGCGAGACAAACTCGTCGAGCAGGTGCGAAAGCAGGTCATAGTGATCCGGTGGTTCTGTATGGAAGGGCCATCGCTCAACGGATAAAAGGTACTCTGGGGATAACAGGCTGATTCCGCCCAAGAGTTCACATCGACGGCGGAGTTTGGCACCTCGATGTCGGCTCATCACATCCTGGGGCTGTAGCCGGTCCCAAGGGTATGGCTGTTCGCCATTTAAAGTGGTACGTGAGCTGGGTTTAAAACGTCGTGAGACAGTTTGGTCCCTATCTGCCGTGGGCGCTGGAAGTTTGAGAGGGCTTGCTCCTAGTACGAGAGGACCGGAGTGAACGCACCCCTGGTGTACCGGTTGTGACGCCAGTCGCATCGCCGGGTAGCTATGTGCGGAAGAGATAACCGCTGAAAGCATCTAAGCGGGAAACTCGCCTCAAGATGAGACTTCCCCGGGGCCCCGAGCCCCCTGAAGGGTCGTCGAAGACCACGACGTTGATAGGTCGGGTGTGGAAGCGTAGCAATGCGTTAAGCTAACCGATACTAATTGCCCGTGCGGCTTGATCCTATAACCTTATCCGTAAAGCCAACTCGCTTTACCACAATCACACAACTCACACTTCTCCCCCACTTTGGCTCTACGCCCACAACGCGAAGAGCAACAAGTCACAGTCTGACGACCATAGCGTCTTGGAACCACCCCTTCCCATCCCGAACAGGACCGTGAAACAAGACCGCGCCGATGATAGTGAGGTCCGCCCTCGTGAAAGTAGGTCATCGTCAGACTAACCACACAAGAAAACGCCCGAGAACACATGACCTCTCGGGCGTTTTTGCGTGCGTGCGCCGCGCGTGACGCACGTCGGCCCATTCGGCAAAATGAAACGCTTCAGCAGCTAGCGGAGCGCAGATGAAGTTCGATGTGATCGTAATGGGTGGCGGTCTCGCAGGTGCGGCGCTCGCCGTGGCGTTGCGGAAGACGCGGCTGCGCGTCGCGCTGGTCGATGCAGAGGGACCCAAGCGCCCGCAAGGCTGGGACGCCCGTGTCTATGCGTACAGTCCCGCCAATGCCGCATTTCTCGAGGAACTGGGCATCTGGCCGCACCTGGATCCGCGGCGTCTGAGCGCAGTCCATGAGATGCGGATATTCGGTGATGCAGGGGGAGAGCTGATGTTCTCTGCCTACGACAGCGGCGTGGGCGAACTTGCCTGGATAGGCGAGTCGAGTCTGGTGCATCTCGAACTCTGGGAAAGCCTCAAGCGGCAGCACAATGTCACCTTGCTGTGTCCGGCGCGGCCGGCTGCGCTCGAGCGGGATGACGATGCGGTGAGACTGCACCTCGATGACGGGCGACAGATCGAGGCGGCGCTGATTGTCGGTGCGGACGGGCGCGACTCATGGGTGCGGGAACAGGCGGGAATCGCTGCAACCGTCACGCCTTACGAGGAATCGGGGGTCGTCGCCAACTTCACGTGCGAGCGATCGCATGGGCAGACGGCGTACCAGTGGTTCATGCCCGAAGGCATCCTTGCGTGGCTGCCGCTTCCTGGCAGGCAGATCTCCATCGTCTGGTCGGCCAGGGCGAGCGTAGCCGATGAACTGATGGCGCTGGACGATGCGGCCTTTGCGGAACGCGTGGCTGCGGCCGGCGCACACCGACTGGGGCGCTTGTCGCTGATGACGAAGCGCGCGGCATTCCCGCTGCAATTGACGCGGGTATCGGAAATGGTGCGCTCGCGTGTTGCGCTCGTGGGTGATGCGGCACATGCCATCCATCCGCTTTCCGGGCATGGCATCAATCTGGGATTTCAGGACGTGAAGGCACTCGCGGGGCGGCTCGAGCGGCTGCAGCCGTGGGAAGACCCCGGCGACCTTTCGGTCTTGCGCGGCTACGCCAGAAGCCGTGCCGAAGAGCCTTTCGTGCTGCAATATGCGACGCATGGGCTGAATCGGCTGTTTGGCGCCCGGCTTCCGTTCCTGAGCCGTCTCAGGAATCTCGGAATGAACCTCACCGGGCAATTGCCGGTCGTAACTGACGCGCTGGTGCGCTATGCCATCAACGGCAGATTTTGATTACATGGAGAGCTTGATGAAATTTCCCCCCAGAGGCGGTGTCGTGAAGGCCCTGCTGACCACCCTGGTGCTGAGCCTGACGGCGGTTGCGCACGCAAATGAAGACGCGGTTAGGAAGGCCGTCGAGGCCTTTGTCGGCTCCGCGGCAGTGGAGAGCGTCGCCAAGACTTCTTACGGCGGACTTTACGAGGTCGTGCTCAAGAGCGGGGAACTGGTTTACACGGACGAAAAGGCTAGCTTCATCATCGACGGTCGCGTCATCGATACGCGCACGCGCAAGGACGTGACCCAGGAGCGTCTGGCGAAGCTTTCGGCGATCGACTTTGCGACGCTACCCCTCAATCAGGCAATCAAGCAGGTGAAGGGAAATGGCAAGCGCGTCATCGCCACCTTCGAGGACCCGAATTGTGCCTACTGCAAGCGCCTGGGCAAGGAACTCGCCCAGGTGAGCGACGTGACGATCTACACTTTCCTGTACCCGATCCTGACGCCCGACTCGACGACGAAGTCGAACAACATCTGGTGCGCGAAGGACAAGGCCAAAGTGTGGAACGACTGGATCGTGGACGCGAAGGTCCCTGCTACTGCAAGTTGCGACACGGCCGTGGTGGAGAAGAACGTGGCACTCGGCCACAAGCTGCGCATCAGCGGCACGCCCACGATCTTCCTGGCTGACGGCACCCGCATTGGCGGATTCCTGCCTGCCGCGGAACTTGAAAAAGCCATGGCGGCAGCGACGAAGTAAGGCAGAAGTCGCCTGGTGGGCTGCGCCGGTCACAGCCCGGCCCGGCCCCGGGCGGGGGGCGTCCTGACCTGGGGGTTATTGCACCCTGGGTGGATTCAGGCCACGCGGGAGCAGCACCCACATTTTGCCTTGCTGGCGCATCCGTCCGGCTTCGGCGCCTGCCTGCGGTCCGAGGCCCCAGAAGAAATCGGCACGGACCGCGCCCTTGATTGCGCTGCCAGTGTCCTGTGCGAGCACCAGCCGCTTCAGCGGCGCGTTGCTGAGGGGACGTGTCGTGGCCAGGAAAACGGGCGCCCCCAGTGGCACGTAGCGGGGGTCGACCGCGATGCTGCGACCTGCACTGAGCGGAACGCCCAGCGCACCGAGCGGGCCATCGTCCGACGGTGGCAGTTCGCGGAAAAAGACGTAGCTCGGATTGGCATTCAGCAATTCCGGCAGTCGGGCGGGGTTGTCCTGCACCCAGCGCTTGATGCCGTCCATCGACGCCTTCTCGAGCGGCAGTTCGCCCTTTGCCACCAGCCAGCGTCCGATCGACTGGTACGGGTAGCCATTCTGGTCCGCATAGCCGATGCGCACCGTCCTGCCGTCCGGCAACTCCACCCGGCCCGATCCCTGCACCTGCAGGAAGAAAAGGTCGATCGGATCACTGGCCCACAACAGGACCTTCGCCGGAATCCTGTCCTGCTTCTGCGTCAGCTCCTCGCGCGACCAGTAAGGCAGCACCTTGTTGCCGACGAGGCGACCGCGCAGCCGCAGGGGCTTGAGCTCCGGATAAATGTCTCCCAGTTCGATCGTCAGCATGTCGTCCGGCCGTCCATGGATCGGCCAGACGTAGGCGCCGCCCCGGGTGCGACTGCCCTTGATCACCGGCTCGTAATAGCCGGTGACGAGACCTTCCGACGAGCGGTCCGCGTTCGTCAGGTGCCAGGGGACGAAATGCTGCTCGAAGAACTGGCGCGCCACGGTGGAGCCCGGGCGTGGGCCGAGAGAGGCTGCCGCGTCGCAGGCGGACTTCCAGGCCGCCTGGCGAGCCAGTACCGCGCAGGAGGTCTGTAGCGCTGGCAAGGCGGCCGCAGGATCGTCCTCGTTCCAGCCCTCGACCGAGCCCCAGTTCGACAGTTCGGCGCCGCCCGCGGCGGTGTCGGCCGAGGGGGAAGGTGCTGGTGCTCGCGGCGCCACCGGTTTTGCAGCGGGAGCGCAGCTGGCGCATGGTCCGCTGGTTTGCTGCGGAATGTTGTCGGGCCTTCCGGGCACGGGCGTTTCGTGCGCACAGCCGGCCAGGATGAGAAGAGAAAGCAGCAACGACGCGCCCGGTGCGTGCCGCCGGGCAGGGAAGTGAATCATGGGGGGATCGGTTAAACTCGGAAACTTGAAACCCGAGTATACCGGGACTGACCGACCTTCCCGCGAGGTTTGCCATGTGGGTGATCTTTCTCGAAGCCGGGCTTGCCTTGCTATTGCTGCTCATCATCGTTTGGGCAACGTGGCCCCGACGCGGGCAAGTGCATCCAAACAACCATCCGCCAGAAGAAAAGCGCGACGAATGAACGATCTCGCCCAACTCGTCGACCGCGCCGAGCGCCTGCTCGAGCGGCTCGAAGCCCTTTTGCCCGGCCCGGCCAGCGAGCCCGACTGGACGGCCGCCGTCGCCTTCCGCTGGCGTCGCCGCCATGGCCGCGCTTCCCTGGTGCCGGTGCAGACGCCGCACCGCATCGCTCTCGCCGATCTGCAGGATGTGGATGACCAGAAGTCGCGCATTGACCGTAACACGCGCCAGTTCCTCGCCGGGCGCCGCGCCAACAACGTGTTGCTGACCGGTGCGCGCGGCACGGGCAAGTCCTCCCTGATCAAGGCGCTGCTCAGCGAGTATGCGGCACAGGGCCTGCGTCTGATCGAAGTCGACAAGGCCGATCTCGTCGACCTGCCGGAGATCGTCGACCTCGTCATCGGCCGGCCGGAACGTTTCATCCTCTTTTGCGACGACCTGTCGTTCGAGGAGGGCGAAGACGCCTACAAGGCGCTGAAAAGCGTCCTCGACGGCTCGGTGGCCGCGGTTTCCGACAACGTGCTGGTATATGCGACGTCGAACCGGCGCCACCTGATGCCTGAATACCACGACGAGAATCTGCAGACCCGCCACGTCGATGGCGAGATCCATCCGGGGGAAGCCGTCGAGGAGAAGATCTCGCTGTCCGAACGCTTCGGCCTGTGGATTTCCTTCTATCCGTTCAGCCAGGACGAATACCTCGATATTGTCGCCCACTGGCTGGCCAGCTTTGGCGTGCCCGAGGAAGCCATCGACGGCGCCCGCCCCGCGGCCCTGCAATGGGCGCTGATGCGCGGTTCGCGCTCCGGGCGCGTCGCCTGGCAGTTCGCACGGGACTTCGCCGGGCAGCGCGAGGACCCGCGGCCATGACGCGCAAGCGTGTGGAGGTGGCTGCCGGCGTGCTGACGCTGCCCGCTGGCCGCTACCTGCTCGGACAGCGGGCGGGCGACACAGTCTATGCCGGCTACTGGGAGTTCCCCGGTGGTAAGGTCGAGGCCGGCGAGTCCGCGGCACAGGCCTTGTGCCGCGAACTCGACGAGGAACTCGGCATTCGCGTCACCCACCTGCGTCCGTGGCTGCGGCGGGAACACATCTACGAGCATGCGCACGTCGCGCTCAACTTTTTCGAAGTGACCGCCTGGGAAGGCGAGATCCATGACCGCGTGCACGGCGCGCTGGCGTGGGTTCAGCCCGACGGTGCCGCTCCCGAGCCGATGTTGCCCGCCAACGGCCCGATCCTGAAGGCACTTCGGTTGCCGCGCCTGATGGGCATCACCCATGCCGGCGAACTGGGAATCGATGCCCAACTCGCAGCGCTGGATATGGCGCTGGCAGATGGATTACGCCTGGTTCAGGTACGCGAGGCCGGACTGGAGACCGCTCTTCGGGCCGATTTCGCCCGCGAGGTGGTACGGCGGGTGCATGCGCGTGACGGGCTGGTGCTGATCAATGGCGATTCCGGGCTCGCACGTGAAGTGGGGGCGGATGGTGTCCACCTGCCCGCGTGGCAGCTCGCCGGGGTGTCAGTTCGGCCTGATTTTCCGTGGGTCGGCGCCTCCTGCCACGAACGCGGCGAACTCGAACGGGCGGCTGCACTCGGTCTCGACTATGCATTGCTCGGGCCCGTGGCGCCGACGCTCAGCCATCCCGGCCAGCCCGCTCTGGGCTGGCCGCGTTTCAGCGAGCTTGCCGCCGGTCTGCCGCTGCCGGTGTTTGCGCTCGGCGGGCTCGATGCGTCGGCTATGGAGGTGGCACGTGATGCGGGCGCTCACGGCATAGCGGGCATTCGCGGGGTATGGCACAGCAGGTCTGACTGAGACCCCGCGGCGCGATCCGGCCGCAATGCAGAACTCCGCTCAGCGCGACTTTGGAGGCACGTCGTCGCTTTGCGGCAGCTCGGCGTCGGGCGGTGCCGTCGGTACCCGATACGTCTCGGATGCCCAGGCCCCCAGGTCGATCTGCTTGCAGCGTTCCGAGCAGAAGGGGCGGAAACGGTTTTCCGTCTTCCATTCGACCTCCTTGCCGCAGGTCGGGCAGCGGACGGCGCGCACGGGCTTGATCATCGGGTGCTCAAAGGCTGCAGAAAGTGAGCTCGAAAGCCACGTCACGCTCGGCAATTCGCGGCCGTGCCACGGTCTCCGGCAGCAGGAAGCGGATGTTCAGGGCGTATTTGTTGGCGCTGATCTCGGGCACGACCGGTTCGCTGCGCGGAACCCGCACGCGCAGCATCTGCGCGCTGCGTCCGGCCATCGTCAGTTGATACGCGCCGGTCCGTGCGAGCTGGTTCTCGGGGTGGCCGCTGGCGCGCAGCAGACGCAGCACGATTTCCAGGCCATCGCGAATCGGCGCCATCGGATTGAGCCAGCCCTCGATGTCGTGCCGTCGCGCGTCCGGTTCGCGATTGAGCCAGTAATGGTAGGACGGCAGATCGAACTCACAGACGCCGCCGGGGATTGCCGCGCGGCTGCGGATGCTCATGAGCCATTCGTTCTCGCGCAGGTACTGACCGATCTTGCCGGCCATCGCCAGCAGACCGGTCGAAGCCTGTTCGATCTCGTACAGCGCGCCCGCGAGTGCTTCCTCGGAAATTTCAGGATTGTTGCGGAACGAGACCAGGATCTGCCGCTGTCGCTCGAGTTCCTGCACCAGGTCGACCTTGAGGTCGGCCCGGCTTGCCACCTCAAGTGTCTCGAACAGCGTCAGCAGCGCGATGTGATGATCCTGCGAGCCGTCGTTGGCGGTGAAGTGCGCCAGCTTGAGAAAAAGATCCTCGAGGCGCAGCAGCGTGCGGATGCGCTCGTTGAGGGGATATTCGTAGCTGATCACCGCACACAGTCCGCCAGTTTCGGTCCCGGATTTTTGCGTGGATGATAGCACAGGGCCCGCTGCTGCCCGTCCAGAGTCCGGGGCAGCCGCGCGCACCGCGGCGGCCTCAGGCCAGTGATGAGGCGCGGACATAACGCTCGTGCAGCGCATCGACTTGCGCGTGCAACTGGTCGAGGGTGCCGCCGTTATCGACGATGTCGTCCGCCGCTGCACGCCGCGCTTCGCGGCTCGCCTGGGCCGCCATGATGGCACGGATCTGCTCTTCGCCAAGGCCGTTGCGTGCCTGCACCCGGGCAACCTGGAGCGCTTCCGGGCAGTCCACGACGCAGATGCGGTCGCACCGTTCGCGGTAGGTCCCCGACTCGATCAGAAGCGGCACGGCGAGAATCACATACACGCCGGGTGCTGTCTCGCACTGGCGCTGGCTTTCGTCCCGGATCATCGGATGCAGGATGCCCTCGAGGCGCTTGCGCACCTGCGGATCGGCAAAGGCCGCGGCGCGCATCGCGGCACGATCGAGGCTGCCGTCGGCGGCGACCACGGTGTCGCCGAAGGCGCTGCGGATGGCGGCCATGGCGCGCCCGTCAGCGGCAGTCAGCACATGGGCGATGGCGTCGGTATCGACCACGGTGGCACCGAGCGCGGCGAAGCGATCGGCCGCGGCGCTCTTGCCGCTGCCGATGCCGCCGGTGAGGCCGACGATGAAGCGACGGCGCGGGATGGACGAAGGGGGGTGCATGGCCTCACCTCAGGGCGAACAGGCGCTGCGCCGTTCGTCCAGTTGCGAGCGCCGCCCTTCGATTGCGGCGACACGTTCCCGCGGCAGGCTGGCCTGGATGCGGAAGCTCGTCGTCATGCGCGGTTCGATGCTCGCGTCGTGCGCACCCTTCGCACGCAGTTGCGCGAGCAGCTGCTGCGCGCCGCTTTCGGTGCGGAACAGGCCCAAGGAGACGGCGAACTGGCTGGGGCCGCTTTCCTGCACGATGAAAGTGTCGGCGATGCCGATTTCATGCAGTTCGCGCACTCGCTTTTCGGCCTGCGTCCGGTTGCCCTGGGGCGGCGTACGTACCCACCAGTTGGCGGGCGTGTCCTTGCGGCTGCGCACGTACTTGTAACCGCCAGCCTGGAGTCGGGCCGCCAGCCGATCCGCCTCGGCCGTCGACAGGCCCGTCCACGCCACGCAACTCGGCGCCGCCGCCGCAGGCTCGACGACCGTGGGCGCCGGCTTGGCGACCGCTGCATCCGGAGGCGTTGCCGCGGCCGCGCCAGTCTCCGGGCTCGAGGGCTCCCCGGGCGCCGCGGCGCCCGGCTGTGGCTCCGCCTCTGCCGTTGCGGCGGGCATGGGGGCGGGAGCCGGTGGCTCCTCGCCGCCGGACGTGATCAATTGAATCTGTTCGGCATGCAACTGATTGGTGATGCGCTCCGGCTCTCCGCCTGGCGCTGCGCTGCCCAGCCAGCCCTTGATGGCGGCGAACGCGAGCGCGTTGAGCACGGCCAGCAGGATGAACAGGAAGCGCAGCGTCGTCATGGCGAAAGCTTAACCGCGATCAGCCGACCTTGGGCAGATGGGCGAGCGAGGCCGCCACCGCGTCAGCCGGATAGTCGTAGTTCTCCAGCTTGCCGCTCAGGTAGCGCTCGTACGAGCTCATGTCGAAGTGGCCATGGCCGGTGAGGTTGAACAGGATGGTCTTCGCCTCGCCGCTCGCCTTGCATTTGAGCGCCTCGTCGATCGCCTGGCGGATCGCGTGGCAGGACTCGGGCGCAGGGATGATGCCTTCCGTGCGCGCGAACTGCACGCCGGCCTCGAAGGTTCCGAGTTGCTGCACCGCCGACGCCTCGATCAGGCCTTCATGCAGCAGTTGCGACACCAGCGGCGACGCGCCGTGGTAGCGCAGGCCGCCAGCATGGATGCCGGGCGGCATGAAGTCGTGGCCGAGCGTGTACATCCGCATCAGCGGTGTGAAACCCGAGGCATCGCCGAAGTCGTAGGCGTACTGACCCTTGGTCAGCGTCGGGCAGGAACTGGGTTCGACGGCGATGCAGCGCAGGGCTTCGGCGCGCTTGTCGCCGGCCGCCCTGTCGGCGAGGAAGGGGAAGGCGATGCCGGCGAAGCTGGAGCCGCCGCCGCAGGGGCCGATCACGACGTCGGGGTAGAGGCCGATCTTGTCGAACTGCTTCTTCGCTTCCAGGCCGATGATGGTCTGGTGCATGGCGACGTGGTTCAGCACCGAACCGAGCGTGTAGTTGGTGTCGGCACGGCCGGCGGCTTCCTCGACCGCCTCGGAAATCGCGATGCCGAGCGAGCCTTCGTTATCGGGGTTTTCGGCGAGCAGGCGGCGGCCCGTCTCGGTGAGCGGCGACGGGCTGGGATAAACCTCGGCGCCCCAGGTCTGCATCATCAGCCGGCGGTAGGGCTTCTGGTCGTAGCTGACCTTCACCATGTACACGCGCACCTCGAGGCCGAACATCTGGCCGGCGAAGGAAATCGACGAGCCCCACTGGCCGGCGCCCGTCTCGGTGGTGAGGCGCCTGATTCCCGCCTGCTTGTTGTAGAAGGCCTGCGGCACCGCGGAGTTGGGCTTGTGCGAGCCGGCCGGCGACACGCCCTCGTACTTGAAGAAGATCTTCGCCGGCGTGCCCAGCGCCTGCTCCAGCCGCACCGCCCGCACCAGCGGGCTGGGGCGCCACAGGCGGTAGATCTCGCGCACCTCCTGGGGGATCTCGATCCAGCGCTGCGCGCTCATCTCCTGTTCGAGGATGGCGCCGGGAAAGATCGCGCCCATCTGCTCCGGCGTGGCGGGCTTGCCGTCGGCGCCCAGCGGCGGGGCGGGCGGCGTCGGCAGGTCGGCGACGATGTTGTACCAGTGGGTCGGAATGTCTGCAGCGTCAAGCTGGATGCGGGTGGCTTCCATGTTTTCTTCTCCCTTCCTTTGTTGTGGTGATCGTTCAGTGGCGGCTGCGGACGATGGCCTGCAGCCCCAGCAGCACCAGATTGTCGACCTGGCGCAGCGGCAGGTCGAGCAGCGGTGCGAACGCTTCGGCCGCGCCGCCGGTGAGCAGGCACAGCGGGGCGGGGCGGGTGGCGATCTGGCGGAACATGCGCTCCACCGCGCCGGCCTGCGCCTGCAGGCAGCCGGAGCGGATGGCGTCGGCGGTGCACCGCGGCGCGAGCGCGAAGTGGCCGTCCGCAAGCGGCAGTTGCGCCGTGCCGCCGGCGAGCGCGCGCTGCATCAGGTCCACGCCGGGCAGGATCAGTCCGCCTTCGAAGCGGCCGTCGGCGCTCAGCAGATCCACCGTCGTGGCGGTGCCGGCGCTCACCACCAGGCAATCGCCGGCATGAAGCTGGCGCGCACCGATCAGCGCAGCCCAGCGGTCGGCCCCGAGTTGCGCGGGGTTGTCGTAGCCGTTGATGATGCCGGCGCAGCTTGCCTGCGGCGTCAGCCATTCGGGCGTCAGCCCCCAGGGGCATGCAAGCGCAGCGATGCGTGCGGCGATGGCAGCGCCAGCAACATTGGTGCCGATGATGCCGACCATGCGGGCATGCCGCGCGGAACCGGCCTGGAGGTGCGATTCGATCTGTGGACCGAGCAGGCCGATCTCGTCATGGCCGCAGGCCCCCTCGGCATGCACGCCTGCCGCGTCGGCTCCCACCAGACGCCACTTCACGCGCGTGTTGCCGGCGTCGATGAGCAGGATCACGCCGGCGCCCCGGTGTCCGGACGCAGCGACACGTCGCCCGCGAGGATGCGGCGCACGCCATCGTCGGTGCGCAGCAGCAAGGCGCCATCCTCGTCGACGCCGATGCAGGTGCCGCTTGCCGCCACGGCTTCGCCGCTGATGCGCACCGGCAGGTCGGCGAACGCATTGCGCTGTTGCCAGGCGCCACGCAGGGCGGTGAACCCGGCCACGGCGTAGGTGTCGAGCAGGGCGTGCAACTGGCCGAGGATGGCGGCGAGCAGGCGCACGCGATCGGGGGCGTGATCGCCCAGCTCGCGCGCGAGGTCGGTCACTGCGGCCTGGCCCGCGATGTGCACATCCGGCGGCAGGCGCAGGTTCACGCCGATACCGATCACCGCTGCGGCCGGGCGCCCCTGGCGTGCCACGAGCTCGATCAGGATGCCGGCGATCTTGCCGCCGTGCACCAGCACGTCGTTCGGCCACTTGAGCTGCACGCCCGCCACCCCCAGGTCTTCCAGCGCGCGCGCCAGCGCCAGGCCTGCCACCAGCGACAGGCCTGCCGGCCCGGAACTGGCGGGCGGAATGCGCCATAGCGCGGAAAACGTGAGGCTGCCGTCATCGAAGGACTGCCATTCGCGCCCGCGGCGCCCGCGTCCGGCAAGCTGCCGGCCTACCACCAGCACGGGCAGGCGATCGTCTTCTAGCAGCGTGCGGCCGAGCAGTTCGGTATTGGACGAGGCGCAGGTGTCGCGCCATTCGATGGAGAAGGCATCGGCCTGCGCGCCCAGCGCGTCGCGCAGCGCAGACAGATCGAAGGCGTGGTTGACGGGCGTGGTGGGCGGCACGAAGGGGTTTTCCGGCTGCGGACGAGGGTTCCATTATCCGTCAACGCCGGTGCGCGCACGAGCATTGCCGAGGCGTGCCGACTCCTGCCTCAGTGCTCCGCCTCGTCCTCGTCGTGCAGCGGCTCGCCGTGGCCGCGGGCGCCGCGTTCCTCTTCCATGCCGAGCTCCTGGATCTTGCGGCTGATGGTGTTACGGCCGATCCCCAGGAGCTGCGCGGCATCGATGCGGCGGCCGCCGGTGGCGGCGAGCGCACGGCGGATCAGGGTGATTTCGAACTCGCGCTCCAGGCGCGCGAAGACCTCTCCCGGCACCGTGGCGATGAGGCGGTCGGCCTCGAGCGCGAGGTCGTCCGTCCACCGCGTCGGCGCCTCGCGTGCCGGCTGGTCGCGCATTTCCGGTGGCAGGTCCGCGATTTCTACCACCTGGCCCGGTGCCATCACGGTCAGCCAGTGGCACAGGTTCTCCAGTTGGCGCACGTTGCCGGGGAAGGGCAGGCCTTGCAGGTAGGCAATCGCCGTATCGGAGATGCGCTTGCGCTCCACGCCCAGCTCCTGCGCGCTGCGCTGCAGGAAGTGGCGCACCAGCACCGGAATGTCTTCCGGCCGCTCGCGCAGCGGCGGCAGGCGCAGGCGGATGACGTTCAGGCGGTGGAACAGATCCTCGCGGAACAGCCCCATGCGCACGCGCTCCTCGAGGTCCTGGTGCGTCGCGGCGATGACGCGCACGTTGGCGCGAATCGGCTGCTGGCCGCCGACGCGGTAGAAGTTGCCGTCCGACAAGACCCGCAGCAGGCGCGTCTGCAGCTCCGCCGGCATGTCGCCGATCTCGTCCAGGAACAGCGTGCCGCCGTCGGCCTGCTCGAAGCGGCCGCGACGTTGCGCGGCGGCGCCGGTGAAGGCTCCGCGCTCATGGCCGAACAGCTCGGACTCGAGCAGGTCGCGCGGGATGGCGGCGGTGTTGATGGCAATGAAAGGCGCGTCCCGCCGCGGGCTGTGGCGGTGCAGCGCACGTGCGACGAGCTCCTTGCCGGTACCGGATTCACCATTGATCAGCACGGTGGCGTGCGACTGCGACAGGCGGCCGATGGCGCGGAACACTTCCTGCATCGCCGGGGCATGGCCGAGGATCTCAGGCGCCAGCGTGGTTTCCTCTTGCGCACCATTCTGGTGCGTTCCTTGTTCGAGGGCGCGCCGAACCAGTGCAACCGCCTGATCCACGTCGAAGGGCTTGGGCAGGTACTCGAATGCGCCGCCCTGGAAGGCGGCTACCGCGCTGTCGAGGTCGGAGTAGGCGGTCATGATGATGACCGGCAATTGCGGGTGCGCCGCCTTCACCTTCTGCAGCAGCACCAGGCCCGATTCACCGGGCATGCGGATGTCGGACACCAGCACGGTGGGCGGTGGCGAGGCGTGGGCGAGGGCGTCCATCGCCTCGTTGGCCGAGCTGAAGCTGCGATAGGGGATGTCTTCGCGCCCGAGGGCCTTCTCCAGCACCCAGCGGATGGAGCGGTCGTCATCAACGATCCAGACAGTATTCATTTGTCGTGCACTATTTTGGTGCGACGCGGCGCGAACGCTCACGCGCGATCGGAAATCGGCAGCAGGATGGTGAAGCAGGTCCGGCCCGGACGGCTGTCCACCTCGATCATGCCCTGGTGTTGTTCGATGAAGCTCTGCGCCAGCGACAGGCCCAGCCCGCTGCCGCCATCACGCCCCGAGACCAGAGGATAGAAGATCGTGTCGCGGATCTCCTCCGGAATGCCGGGGCCGTTGTCGATCACTTGCAATTCCAGTGCCAGCTTGTAGCGGCGCTTGGCCAGCGTCACCTGGCGGGCGATGCGGGTGCGCAGCAGGATCTCGCCCCGGCCTGTCAGCGCCTGGGCGGCATTGCGCACGATGTTGAGGATCGCCTGGATGAGCTGCTCGCGATCGGCGGTGATCTCCGGCAGGCTGGTGTCGTAGTCGCGGCGCACGTCGACGTCCGGAAATTCGGCGAGGATCAGGCGCCGCACGCGCTCGAGGACGTCGTGGATGTTGAGCGGCGCCGGCCGCATGGTCGAATGCGAGCTGAGCAGCCGGTTCATCAGGTCCTGCAGACGGTCGGCCTCGGCGATGATCACCTCGGTGTATTCGCGCAGTTGCGGATCATCAAGCTCTCGCTCCAGCAACTGCGCCGAGCCGCGGATGCCGCCGAGCGGGTTCTTGATCTCGTGCGCTAGGTTGCGGATCAGTTCGCGGTTGGCCTGCTGCTGCTGCAGCAGTTGTTCCTCGCGGGCGACGCGCAACTGGGCGTCGATCGGGCGGAATTCCAGCAGCAGGCGCACACCGTCGGCCTCGACCGGGCTCACCGTGCAGTCCAGATGGATGGCCTCGGCATCGTTGCGCGGGATCTTCAGGTCCTGGCCGGTGTAGCTCCAGTTGGTGCGCAGTGCGCGTTCGAGTGCTGCGCCCAGGCCAGCCGGTTCGCCCAGCAGGTGTGTCAGCGGCAGGCCGACCATCTTGCGATGGCTCACCGCAAAGAGGTTCTCGGCACCCGGGTTCAGGTAGCGGATGGCGAGCCGCTCGTCCACCAGCACGACGGCGGATGACAGCAGTTCGAGCCCGGCGAAGGCGCCGTGGGCGGGAAGATGGAATCGGTGTGAAGTGGTGGCCATGAGCGCATCCAGGATCGCTGGGTTCTCACACGCAAGATGCGCGCCAGGCCGTCAGGTCACCGCAGGTTGCCGATCTCCCGCCGCAGCGCCTCGATGTTGCGCTTGTGCAGCTCGACCTTGTCCTTGTAGGGCTGCAGGCGGTCGAGCATCTTCTGGTAGTTGCGCTCGTCGCCCATGCGCACCGCTTCCTGCTCGGCGAGCTGCTTCTGTGCGTCGGCGAGCGAGGCTTCCTCGGTGGCGAGTTCCTTCTCGAGTACCTGGCGGCGCGTGTCGTCGCGCGCGCGCTGGTCGCTCGGGCTCACGCGGGGGAAGCCCGGCGAGGACGGGTTCTGCGACGGCGTGGACGAAGCCCCGGCAGCGGGCGCACGAGGCGGCGCCGGCACCGAGGTCATCGGCAGGTCCTGCTGGATGGCCTTGCAGCCGCGGGCAATGCTGCGGTCGTTGGTGTAGGTGGTGCGACCCTCGGCATCGACGCACTTGTAGATCTCGGCGTGCGCGAGCGGCGCGGCACACAGGGCGAGGATGAGCGTGAGGGGGTGAAGCTGTCTCATGACCTTGTCCGGAAGTCGCTTCCCTGGCCGCCGCAGCGATGGGCCGGCGATGCCGGGGAATGAGCCACGGATTAGACCCGATAAAAAAGGGACGGGCAATGCCCGTCCCCCGTCATGACATCGTATGCAGGCCGGTTACAGGCTGTAGTACATGTCGAATTCCACCGGGTGCGTGGTGATGCGCAGACGGTTGACGTCCTCGGACTTCAGCGCGATGTAGGCGTCGATGAAGTCGTTGGAGAACACGCCGCCGCGGGTCAGGAACTCGCGATCCTTGTCGAGGTACTCCAGCGCCTGGTCGAGGCTGGTGCACACGGTCGGGATGAGCGCGTCTTCTTCCGGCGGCAGGTCGTACAGGTTCTTGTCGGCCGGATCGCCCGGGTGGATCTTGTTCTGGATGCCGTCCAGGCCCGCCATCATCAGCGCCGAGAAGGCGAGGTAGGGGTTGGCCAGGGGGTCCGGGAAGCGCGCTTCGATGCGGCGGCCCTTCGGATTCGCGGTGTACGGGATGCGGATCGAGGCCGAGCGGTTGCGCGCGGAGTAGGCCAGCTTCGTCGGCGCTTCGTAGTGCGGCACGAGGCGCTTGTACGAGTTCGTGCCGGGGTTGGTGATCGCGTTCAGCGCACGAGCGTGCTTGATGATGCCGCCGATGTAGTACAGCGCCAGGTCGGACAGGCCGGCGTAGCCGTTCCCCGCGAACAGGTTCTGGCCGTCCTTCCAGATCGACTGGTGCACGTGCATGCCCGAGCCGTTGTCACCGACGATGGGCTTCGGCATGAAGGTCGCCGTCTTGCCGTACTGGTGCGCGACGTTGTGCACGATGTACTTCAGCACTTGGGTCCAGTCGGCGCGCTGCGTCAGCGTGCTGAACTTGGTGCCGATCTCGCACTGGCCGGCGTTGGCCACTTCGTGGTGGTGCACTTCGACCGGCACGCCGCAGGCCTCGAGCGCGAGCACCATGGCGGCGCGCACGTCGTTCAGGCTGTCGACCGGCGGCACCGGGAAATAGCCACCCTTCACGCGCGGACGGTGGCCGGTGTTGCCGCCTTCGAACTTGTCGGCGGTGGACCAGGCGGCCTCTTCCGAGATGATCTTGCTATACACGCCCGACATGTCGACCGACCACTCGACGGAGTCGAAGATGAAGAACTCGGGTTCCGGGCCGAAGAAGGCGGTGTCGCCGATGCCGGTGCTCTTGAGGTAGGCCTCGGCGCGCTTGGCGATCGAGCGCGGGTCGCGGTCATAGCCTTTGCCGTCGGAGGGCTCGATGACGTCGCAGGTCAGCACCAGCGTGGTTTCGTCGAAGAAGGGGTCGACGTAGGCGGTGGACGCCTCGGGCAGCAGGATCATGTCGGATGCCTGAATACCCTTCCAGCCCGCCAGCGACGAGCCGTCGAACGGGTGCCCGTGCTCGAAGTGCTCTTCCTCGAAAGCCGAAATCGGCAGCCCGACGTGGTGTTCCTTGCCGTGGGTGTCGGTAAAGCGCAGGTCGACGAAGCGGACTTCGTTCTCCTGGATCATCTTCATGACGTCTTGAGCGTTCATATTCACTCCTGGTGAGATGAGGCGGTGTCTGTTGAAAATCGGTCGGTGACGGCG
>JAFEFM010000402.1 GCA_018240585.1 Pseudomonadota bacterium | reverse complement strand
GGCCTCGGCATGCCCGATCTGGCCCTGCCGCATGGCTTGACGCCCGCAACGATGGAGGCGGTCGGCCGGCTGCTGCGCGAGGCCACCGAGGGCACGCTCGCCCTGCTGCTGGCGCGCGCAGTGACCAAGCGCGAGGTGCGGGCCGAGGTGACGATGATCGTCAGCCGCGACAACAATCCGCTGAAGTTCTCGCCCAATGTGGAGACGGCGCTGGCGCATCTGCTCGCACCGCGCGGCAAGGGGTTCCTGCCGCCGGCGGAGGCCATGCGCGACGCCTATGACGATCTGCGTTCCCACGAGCTGGGCTTCATGGCGGGCATGCGGGCGGCGCTCGCCGGCGTGCTGCACCGCTTCGATCCGGCGGTGCTGGAGCAGCGCCTCAGCGGCAAGTCCATGCTCGACAGCCTGCTGCCGATGAATCGTCGCGCGCGCCTGTGGGATCTGTACATCGAGCTCTACCGCGAGATCGCGAGCGAGGCCGAGGACGACTTCCACGCTCTGTTCGGGCGCGAGTTCCTGCGCGCCTACGAGGAGCAGGTCGAGCGCCTCAAGGAGCGCGGCGCATGACGACAATGACGTGCGCGAGGTCCTCATGAAGCTCGACATCGCGGTGCTGTCCAGGGCGGGGGGCCGGCCGGGCAACGAGGATGCGTGCGGTTACTGGACGTCGGAGGCGGGTTGCTGCTGGGTGCTTTCAGATGGTGCGGGCGGGCACGGTGGCGGTGACGTGGCGTCGAAGATCGTCGTCGGTACGATCGTGAGCGAATTCGCGGCCTCGCCCGAAGCTTCACCCGCGACGGTGTCCGGCCTCATCCATCGGGCGCATGCGGTGCTGCAGAACGAACAGCAATCCGCGCCGCGCCTGCGGGACATGAGGGCGACTGTGGCCGTGCTGACGATCGATCGCGAGCGGCGCATCTCATGCCGGGGGCACGTCGGTGACTCGCGCATCTACGGGTTCCGCAGCGGCCACGTGCGCTTCCAGTCGCGCGATCACAGCGTGATGCAGAGCATGATCGATGCCGGGCTCGGCGATGCGGCAATGTTGCGCCGGCATCCGCAGCGCGGCGTGCTGCTGGCGGCGCTGGGCTCGCCCGAGAACGTCGAGCCGGACGTTCCGCCGGCGGGCGAACCGGTGCG
>JAFEFM010000401.1 GCA_018240585.1 Pseudomonadota bacterium | reverse complement strand
TCCTGAAAATTGGGGAAAGCCCCCTGCATGGGGCGAGCATCAAGACGGCGAGGTACGACTTGGGGGAATACGACCGAAGAATCGGATATGCCAACAAATGAACTACACGACTTGAATATCGCTGCCGGGCAGTATGGGGTAAATCCAAAGATAAGGATAGTTTTATATTTTTTATTTTTGGAATCCGCAGAGACGGCGCCATCGCATGGGCCGGAAACCGCCTCTGCTGCCATCAAGCGAAAGTCCGGGTGGACGGAGCTATCGGTTCGGTGTCGGCATCGCCGCGGGTCGAAAGACCCATTCCGAATAGCTCCTCGCCCCCGGCGCCTCGGGGCCAAGTTCCTGAGGCAGGCCGTGGGTACGGATCGGGCGCCGCCCGGAGCGGCTGTGCAGGCCGACGATGTCGTCGCCTGCGCGGATCAGCACCCAGTCCGGTGCGCCGGTGAACGGATCGCGCCATACACGCCGCAGGTGACGGACGGGCACCGGAAAGCGCCGGTCCTCGACGAGATCGTCCAGGGACCGTGGATGGGGCCGCGTGCCCGCCGGCGTCCTGGCCTGATAGCGCGCGATCGCGCGCGCGATGTCGCTTCCCCTGTACAGCAATTCCGCTTCGCGTTCGCGCTGTGCCTGCTGCTGCCAGACGATGCCGGTCTGCGCCGCGCCGAGGCCCAGCGCAGCGACGAGGAACAGCACCAGCAGGTAGGTGGCGCCGCGCTGCTGCTTACCAGTCCGCATAGGCGCTGCCATCGCGCGCGACACCCTCGGCGCCGCTGCGCACATCGCGAATGCCTCCCGCCTCGCCGGAAGCCGGGTCTGCCGGCTCGGCGACGGTGATCCAGGTGTCGCTGCGGTCGGTGACGGGGTCGCGCGGCAGGCTGCGCAGGTAGCGCCTGCTGACGAGTTCATCCAGTTCGCGCGGGAACGCCCCGGTGTCGGCCTTGAACTTGTCGAGCGCGTCGCGCATGACGCTCAGCGACTGGCGCAGGGTGTTCTCGCGCGTCCGCTCGAGGTGGTCGAAATAGCGTGGTGTTGCGATGGACAGCAAGGTCGCGATGATGGCCATCACCACCAGCAGCTCGATCAGCGTGAAGGCGCGGCAGCGCATGATGCCTCTGCGCCACGAGGCCAGAGGGCGTTCGGCGAGGGCGCGACGAAGATCCATCACCACTCCCGGTAGGGCACGCCGTTGAGACCGCTGCCGGTGGCGAGGGAGTAAACGTCGAACACGTCGGCGCCCTCGGCCGGCGCATCCGGCGGACTCGCATAGCTGCGCTTGCCCCAGCTTGCATCGGCCGGCACGTCGCCCGCGGGAGCGAGCGGATCGCGCGGTAGCCGACGCAGGAAGTAGATGCGCGCGCCAGCCGGCGAGCTCACGTCGGGGACGCCATCGACGAGCACGCGCAGGTTGGGCGGATAGCCGCTGCTACCTTCGGTGCGTGCGATCTTGCCTTCATCCACCGCCGCCTTGTAGGCGTCGATGGCCGAGCGGATCTGGCGCAGCGCACCTCCCAGTTCCGCTTCCTTCGCCCGGCGTGCGCCCAGTTCCAGCAGCGGCGCGGCGGCGGCGGCGAGGATGCCCACGATCGCCACCGTGACGACCAGCTCGATCAGGGTAAAACCGGGGCCGCGACGGGCAGATGTCGTCAGCGTCATCGATCGGGCGGCTCCGGCGCGGTATCCGGATCGCCGTCGCCTTCGGCGGCAGCCGACGTCGGCGGCTCGCTCGCGACGCGCTCCAGGTTGGCCGGTGCAGGCCCCGCCTGGCCTGGCAGCGGCGCGACGCGTGCTGCCTCGCGTTGGCTGCTGCCGGGCTGGCTCGCGCCACCCGACAGGCCGAGGCCGTTGGGCAGGGTAGGCTGCAGGCGCAGGTGGCGGGCACCGACGGCGCCCTCAGTGCCCGCCGGCTGGTCGGCGCGCGTGGCCTGCGGTGCGACGACGTTGCGCACGATGCGCGGGGTGATCAGCAGCACCACCTCGGTCTTGATGGCGCTGCCGCGCTGCGCCGAGAACAGCCGTCCGAGCACCGGGATGTCGCCGAGGCCGGGCAGGCGTCGCGCGCTGGAACGTTCCTCGTCGCTGATCAGCCCGGCCAGCACCTGGGTCTCGCCATCGGCCAGGCGCAAGGTGGTGGCCGCACTGCGGGTGCCGATCTGGTAGGCGAGCGAACTCGACGGCCCCGGCACTTCCTTGACGATGCTGCTCACCTCCAGCGCGACCTTGATCACCACCTCGTCCTCCAGGGTGACGCTGGGCTCCACATCGAGCTTCAGGCCGACGTCGAGATAGCTGACCGAGGCAGAAACGCCGACGTTGGCTGTCGATGTGGTGGTGAACACCGGCAGCTTCTCGCCAATGTGGATCTTCGCCTTCTCCCGGTTCTTCACACGGATGCGCGGGTTGGCGAGGATGTTGGTGTCGCCGTCCTCGTTGCGCAGCTTCAGCGTCGCCGCCGGGTTGGACACGTAGGGGATGAGCGCCCCCGTGTTGCGCAGGCTGACCACGCCCGGCGCCAGTGCGCCCCCGGGCGCCGTCGTGGTCTGCGTGACACCGTTGATGATGGTGGTGGTGGAGAGGCTGGGCTGGATCAGCCCGTAGCCGATCTCGGCCGGAAACTCCACGCCCAGGTCGGTGAGCTTGTTGCGCCCGATCTCCAGCACTTCGACCTCCAGCATCACCTCGGGCTCGGCGATGTCGAGGGAGGCGAGCACGCGCTCGGCCAGGCGCACCGCTTCCGGCGTGTCCTTGATCGCCAGCATGTTGAGCTTTTCGTCGACGAAGACGTCCTTCGTCTTGACCAACTGGCGGACCATCGCCATTGCCTGCTTCGCGTCGGCATTGGCAAGGAAGAAGCTGCGCGTGACCAGGTCCGCATACTCCTTGTGCTTTGCGGCGTTGGCCGGATAGACCAGCACCGAATTGGCATTGAGCTGCTTGCGCTCGAGCTGCTGGGTGGCGGTGATGAGCTTGAGCACCTCGTCGACCGAGCTGTTGCGCACGAAGAGTGTCACTTTCGAGTCGGCTCGCACGTCGCGGTCGAAGACGAAGTTGAGCCCGCTGGCGCGCGAAAGCGCCTCGAACACCACGCGCAACGGCGCATCGCGAAATTCCAGGGTCACCGGGCGGGCCAGGGCACCGGTCGCCGCCTCGGCCGCCGGGGCGGAGCTTTCCACAGCGCGCTCATCCAGCGCGCGCTGCAACTGGCGCGCACGTGCGTTGCCGGGCTGCTCGGCCAGCACCGCACGCACCGCGCGCTCGGCCGCGGCGTCGTCCTTGCCAAGCGCGGCCTGCGCTTCGGCCAGCATCGCATTGCGCCGGCGATCGGCGGCCAGCGCGTCGGCAGCGATGCGCGCCCGCGGA
>JAFEFM010000400.1 GCA_018240585.1 Pseudomonadota bacterium | reverse complement strand
TTGCTCGGGGTCGTTGACCTCGGCCCCGAGATCGAGGGCATGGCGGGGCGCGAGCTTCGCATGCGTTTGGTCACGATCGAGCCGGGCGGTGTCTTCGGGCCGGTTCATGACCACAAGGACAGACCGGGGATCGTCTACATCCTGCAAGGGACGATCACCGACCATCGAAACGGAATCGCGACCGACTACGGGCCCGGTTTGGGCTGGCCCGAGGACAGGAACACCACGCACTGGCTGGAGAACCGCGGAGCGATGCCGGCGGTGGAGATTTCGGTGGATATCGTCAGGCAAGCGTGAGCTGCGGCCCGACTCCCCGAAACAGCGGCCGCTATCCGATTTCCGACAGGAACCGAACCCGTGCGCTCTCCAGCGCCAGCCGTCCGGCTTCATCCACGACGCGCAGCGCGGTGCGGTGATAGGTCTCGAAGGCGGCCTTGACCTTTGCGGCATTGAGCGCAGGCGCCGTGTCCTCTTCCGGCGCGGCCGGCGGGGCTTCTCCGGGAATGGGCTGCAGCGCTGCGTGCTTGGGGACGAACTCCACACCGCCGTCATCCGCGGCGGCGGTCATCGGGCCGACCTTGGAGTACTTGCGGCCTTTCCACTGGAAGCGGGCGCCGGTCGGGAGCTGGTCGATCTTCATCGGTTTGCGCAGGCTGGGGTCGGGGCCGACAGTCTATTTGAAGACCGCGGCTGGCTGCGCGCTCAGGGCCGGCTTCTGGCCTTGACGGGGACGCGCAGGTGGCGGAGGTGCTCATCGTGCGCTCCGTGCCGGCACCTGCCGCAAGCGCGGTGGGCGGAAGTAGAAAAGGCCGGGTGGCGGCATGATCGCCGCACACCCGGCCGGGGGACGACAGGGGCGTCCGTTCAGGCCGACAGGCCGGCGAGCATGCCCGACTTGACGGCGCCTTCGATGTAGCCAATCTGCGCGCCGTCGCCCACCGAGCTGACCGGCACGCCAGCCGCTTCCAGCGAGCGCGCCAGGCTGTCGTCGGGCCGTGCGCCGACGGCGAGCACCACCGAGTCGGCTGCCAGCGTGTGGGCCTGGCCTTCGGCGTCCGTATAACGCACCACCTTCTTATCGATCGAGTCGATCTTCACCTTGGTGTGCAGCGCCACGCCGTGCTGGCGCAGGGTGTCGAGCACGCGCCAGCGGCGCACGATCGACAGTTCGCGTCCGAGGCTGGGGCCTTCTTCCAGCACCACGACCTCGCGGCCGCGGTCGACCAGGAACTCGGCGAGCTCGATGCCGACCAGGCCGCCGCCGATGATGGCGACCTTCTTGCCCAGCGGCATCCACACGCGCGACAGGTTCTGGATGGCGTCGGTGCTGTCGGTGACGCCGACCAGGCTGCCGGCCTTCAT
>JAFEFM010000003.1 GCA_018240585.1 Pseudomonadota bacterium | reverse complement strand
GCCTGTTGATTCACCGTACAAACTGAGCCAGTGTTCACGCCGAATATTGAGCCACTAGTTTTAAGGATGTTTTGTCAGTTGGTTGTGGATAAGTCTAACGGCTGGGTCGTTTGATCGGCTCCTTTCTGGGCTTTGGCCCGTGCGGTTTTGGTGATCCCCGCAGCGGCACTGGAATGCTTGAAGCGCCAGCTCTCGTTGCCGCTCTCCACGATGTGGCAGTGGTGGGTCAGCCGGTCCAGCAACGCCGTTGTCATCTTGGCGTCGCCAAAGACGGTGCTCCACTCCGAGAAGTTCAGGTTGGTGGTGATGACCACGCTGGTTCGCTCGTAGAGTTTGGACAGCAGGTGGAACAGCAAGGCGCCACCCGACTGCGTGAAGGGCAGATAGCCCATCTCGTCTAGGATCACCAGATCCACGTACATCAGCCGGTGGGCCAACTGCCCAGCCTTGTTCTGGGCCTTCTCCAACTCCAGCGCGTTGACCAGCTCCACCGTCGAGAAGAAGCGCACCCGCTTGCCATGGACCCGAATCGCCTCGATGCCCAGGCTGGTGGCCAGGTGCGTCTTGCCCGTTCCGGGACCTCCGACGAAGACCACGTTGTGCGCGGATTCGGTAAAGCGCAGGGTGTGCAGCTCTCGCACCTGTGCCTCCTGCACATGCGCCTGGGCAAAGTCAAACCCCGCCAGGTCCCGGTGCGAGGGGAAGCGGGCCACGCGCATCTGGTAGGCCATGGAGCGCACCTCGCGCTGCGCCATCTCGGCCTTGATGAGCTGGCGCAGCACCGCCTCGTGGTCCATCGCCTTGATGCGTGCCGTGCCCAGCACCTCCGGCCAGGCACTGGCCATGCCGTGCAGACCGAGTGCCTTGAAGTCGGTGACCAGTTCAAGCATGGCGCACCTCCTTGGGCTGGCGCAGCCGGTCGTAGCGCTTCAGATCGGCCTGTGAGGGTGTCTTCAGGTCAACGGACGTGGTCGCCGGCCCCACCCGCAGCTCGGGTTCTTTCAAGCGCGACAGCACATTGAGTACGTGCTCGGCGCTGACCCGCCCGGACTGCAGGGCCAGTTCCACCGCCACCAACACCGCCTCCAGCCCGTGGGCGGTCACCGCGCTGAGCACCTGGGCCATCACCCGATCACCGCCCGCATGACGCAGCAACTGGTCTTGCAGCAGTCGCAGCGGCTCGGGCATGGTCTTGAACGGCGCGCCATTACGCAGCGCCCCAGGCTTGCGCTCGATCAGGGCAATGTAGTGGGTCCAGTCGTAGATCGTCTGGTCACGATCGAAGCAGCGCTGCAGCGTCACGCTATGGCCCTTGGGGCCCACCACCAGCAGCCGGTCGTGGTACGCCCGCACGCTGACCACCGCATGCACCCATTCGCACGGTACGCTGTAGCGGTTGCGCTGGAAGTGGATCAGCGAGGTGGACGTCACCCGCACTGGGTCCTCCACATAGCCATCGAAGGGACGCGGGTTCGGCGTCAGGCGCAGCCTCTCGTCCTGCCACACCTCGGCCACCGTGAGCTCGTGCCACTCGGGGTGGCGCAACTCGCTCCAGGCGTCCACGCACGCCTGCTGCAACCAGGCGTTGAGCTCGCTCAGGCTGGCCCAGCGTCGCTCGCTGGCTTCACGCCAGATGCCACGGCGGCGGTCCTGCACGTTCTTCTCCACGATGCCCTTCTCCCAGCCCGCTGCGCGGTTGCAGAACTCGGGATCAAAGAGGTAGTGACCGGTCATCGCCTCGAAGCGGGCGTTGACGCTGCGCTGCTTGCCCGCGCCCACCTTGTCCACTGCCGTCTTCATGTTGTCGTAGATACCCCGCTTGGTCACCCCGCCCAGCACCGCAAAGGCCCGGGCATGGGCCTCAAACAGCATCTCGTGCGCCTGGCTGTGGAACGCCGACAGCACAAACGCCCGGCTGGCCGCCAGCTTGGTGTGCGCCACCTCCAGGCGCCGGCGCAGTCCGCCAATGAACGCGTACTCGGTGCTCCAGTCAAACTGGAACGCCTCGCCCAATTCAAAGGACAGGGGCACAAAGCCTGCCCCTCGGGCACTGTGGTCCTGCGCCATGCGCCACTGCTTGGCAAAGCGGTACACCGGTCCACGGCTGCCGCCATAGCCCATGGCGCGCAAGGCCTCAAACATCGCCTTGATGCCACGGCGCTCTCGCTTGTTGCGGTGTTGGTCGGCCTTGAGCCAGCGGGCCAAGGTGTCCTCATAAGGCGTCAGTACGCCCTGCGCCTTCACCCGCACGGGGTACTTCGGCTCCCGCATTTCGGGCTCAGACAGCCACTTGCTGGCCGTGTTGCGCGAGATCCCCAGCCGCCGGCTGGCCTCCCGCACCGATACGCCATCCCTCAGCACGAGGCGGCGCAATTTACTCAATGTGCTCACGTTGATCACTCCTGACCACCTTGCTGAAAAATTCAGCAGCGTAGCCGTCAACGTGGCTCAATTTTCAGTGTGATCCACCCCAAAAATGGCCCAGTTTTCGTTGTGATTCAACAGCTGTTCATCCTGGACTGGTTGCAAAGCGTGGAGCTGCGCCGCCGCGTCCACGCTGGACTGAACAAGGGCGAAGCGCGCAACGCGCTGGCCCGCGCCGTATTCTTCAACCGTCTGGGCGAAATCCGCGACCGCAGCTTCGAGCAGCAGCGCTACCGGGCCAGCGGCCTCAACCTGGTGACGGCGGCCGTCGTGTTGTGGAACACGGTCTATCTGGAGCGCGCAGCACATGCGTTGCGTGGCAACGGGCATGCTGTCGATGACGCGCTATTGCAATACCTGTCGCCGCTCGGCTGGGAACACATCAACCTGACCGGCGATTACCTCTGGCGCAGCAGCGCCAAGATCGGCGCGGGCAAG
>JAFEFM010000039.1 GCA_018240585.1 Pseudomonadota bacterium | reverse complement strand
CATCCGGCCGAGGCCCGCGCCAACCCATTCCCGCCCCATGAGGCCAGACCATGAAAATCCTCGACATCGCCACCCGCCCCTTCGCCGGCCAGCGTCCCGGCACCTCCGGCCTGCGCAAGAAGGTCGGCGTGTTCCAGCAGCCGCATTACCTCGAAAACTTCGTCCAGTCGCTGTTCGACATCCTCCCCGACCGCGCCGGCCAGACCCTGGTGCTGGGCGGCGACGGACGCTTCCACAACCGCGTCGCCATCCAGACCATCCTGCGCATGGCGGCGGCCAACGGCATCGGCAAGGTGCTGGTCGGCCGCGGCGGGCTGCTGTCCACACCGGCGGTGAGCGCGGTGATCCGCAAGCGCGGCGCCTACGGCGGCATCATCCTGTCGGCCAGCCACAATCCCGGAGGGCCGGATGGCGACTTCGGCATCAAGTACAACATCGGCAACGGCGGCCCGGCGCCGGAGAAAGTGACCGAGGCCATCTACGCGCGCACGCAGGCCATCGACAGCTATCGCATCGCCGGTGACGCCCCCGACATCGACATCGACCGCCTCGGCGCCGTCAGCCTGGGCGACATGCAGGTCGAGGTGATCGATCCGGTCGCCGATTACGCCGAGCTGATGCAGCAGCTCTTCGACTTCGACGCGATGCGCGCGTGGTTCGCTGCCGGTCATCGCATGCGCTACGACGCGATGTGCGCGGTGGGCGGCCCCTACGCCCGATCCATCCTGGAAGGCATGCTCGGCGCGCCGGCCGGCACGGTGGTCAATGGCGAGCCGCGCGAGGATTTCGGCGGCCATCACCCCGACCCCAATCCGGCCCACGCCACCGAGCTGATCGCCGCGATGAGCGGCCCTGCGGCGCCCGACTTCGGCGCGGCCTCCGACGGCGACGCAGACCGCAACATGATCCTGGGGCGCGACTTCGTCGTCACGCCTTCGGACAGCCTCGCCGTGCTCGCCGCCAACGCCACGCTGGTGCCGGGCTACAAGGCCGGGCTGGCCGGCATCGCGCGCTCCATGCCCACCTCCTGCGCCGCCGATGCGGTGGCCAAGGCGCTGGGCATCGCCTGCTTCGAGACGCCCACCGGCTGGAAATTCTTCGGCAACCTGCTGGACGCCGGCCGCGCCACGCTGTGCGGCGAGGAAAGCTACGGCACCGGCTCGAACCACGTGCGCGAGAAGGACGGCCTGTGGGCCATCCTGTTCTGGCTCAACCTGCAGGCGGCCACCGGCCTGTCGGTGGAGGCGCTGGTGCGGCACCACTGGGCGCGCTTCGGCCGCCACTACTACTCGCGCCACGACTGGGAAGGCATCGCCACCGAGCGCGCCGATGCGCTGATGGCCGAGCTGCGTGACAAGCTGCCCGGGCTCCCGGGGCGCGATTTCCCGTCGCCGGACGGTGCCACCCTGCGCATCGCCAGCGCCGACGATTTCGCCTACACCGACCCGGTCGACGGTTCGGTGAGCACCCGCCAGGGCGTGCGCCTGTTGTTCGAAGGCGGCAGCCGGGTGGTTTTCCGCCTGTCGGGCACCGGCACGGAAGGGGCCACGCTGCGCGTGTATCTGGAGCGCTTCGAGGCCGATGCGTCGCGCCACGACCTGCCCACCCAGCAGGCGCTCGCCGGGCTCATCGCGGCGGCGGAAGCGGTGGCCGGCATTCGCGCGCACACCGGCAAGCAGGCCCCCACCGTCATCACCTGAACCGCGCCGGCCCACAGCCCAAGCACCGCACACAGGATCTGGATACGGAGAAAGCATCATGCACATCAAAGGCAACAGTGCCGACGGCGGTCGCGCCCTGGCGCGGCGCTCGATTGCGCTCGTGCTGGCCGGCGGCCGCGGGTCGCGGCTGCGCGACCTCACCAACGTCCGAGCCAAACCGGCGGTTCATTTCGGCGGCAAGTTCCGCATCATCGACTTCGCGCTGTCGAACTGCCTGAACTCGGGCATCCGCCGCATGGGTGTCATCACCCAGTACAAGAGCCACTCGCTGCTGCGCCACCTGCAACGCGGCTGGAGCTTCCTGCGCAACGAGATGAACGAATTCCTCGACCTGCTGCCGGCCCAGCAACGCATCGACGAGGAGCACTGGTACCAGGGCACGGCGGATGCCATCTTCCAGAACCTCGACATCATCCGAACCAACACGCGGCCGCCCGAGTACATCCTGATCCTGGCCGGCGACCACGTGTACAAGATGGACTACCTGATCATGCTCGCCGACCACGCCGCCAGCGGCCGCAACGTCACGGTGGGCTGCATCGAGGTGACGCGCAGCGAAGCCAGCGCCTTCGGCGTGATGGCGGTCGACGAGCAGCGCCACATCACCGCCTTCGTCGAGAAGCCCGCCGACCCGCCGCCCATGCCGGGCAACCCGGAGATGTCGCTGGCCAGCATGGGCATCTACGTATTCAACGCCGACTACCTCTACCGCCTGCTCGAGGACGACGCGCGCGACCCCGGTTCCAGCCACGATTTCGGCAAGGACATCATTCCGCGCGCGGTGGCCGAACACCAGGCGCAGGCGCACCCCTTCTCGATGTCGGCCATCGCCACGCCGCCTTTCTCCGGCCCCTACTGGCGCGACGTCGGCACGGTGGATGCCTACTGGGCGGCCAACCTCGATCTCGCCTCGACCACACCGGCCTTGAACATGTACGACAAGGACTGGCCGATCTGGACCTACCAGGAGCAACTGCCGCCCGCCAAGTTCGTGCATGACCAGGAGGGGCGCCGCGGCGAGGCGATCAACTCGCTGGTGTCGGCCGGCTGCATCGTGTCGGGCTCGGTGGTGCGCAATTCGGTGCTGTTCTCCAACATCCTGGTGCGCTCCTTCAGCGAGATCGACCAGGCCGTGGTGCTGCCCGACGTGCAGATCAACCGCCACTGCCGGATCAGCCGGGTGGTGATCGACCGCGGCTGCAAGATTCCCGAAGGCCTGGTGATCGGCGAGGATGCGGAGCTCGACGCGCAACGCTTCCATCGCACCGAAGGCGGCGTCGTGCTGGTGACCCAGCAGATGCTAAACGCACTGTGAGGAGGGCGACCATGCGCGTGCTGCAGGCCTGTGCCGAGATCTTTCCGCTGCTGAAAACGGGCGGCCTGGCCGACGTCGCCGGCGCGCTACCCCCTGCCCTGCGCGCGCTCGGTGCCGACGTGCGCGTGCTGCTGCCCGGTTTCCCGCCCATCCTCGACGGCCTGCAGAACGCGGAGGAAGTGGCGAAGCTGTCGCCTCCCGCGGCATTGGCCCCCGGCGGCGCGCGCCTGCTGCGCGGCCATCTGCCGGCCTGCGACGTCGATGCCTACGTG